>NZ_JBAWCQ010000120.1:0-33407 GCF_049590335.1 Methyloceanibacter sp. | reverse complement strand
CGCGCTCGACCACGTAGCAGGCTATTGCATCGGCAACGACGTCTCCGAACGCAGCATGCAAAAGGGTGGTCCCGGGGAATGGATCAAGGCCAAGAGCTATGACACATTCGGCCCGCTCGGTCCTTGGCTCGTCACGGCGGACGAGATCCCCGACCCGCAAAATCTCGATCTCACCACGGATCTTAACGGCGAGCGCATGCAGACGGGCAACACCTCGACCATGATCTTCCCGGTCGCCGAACTCGTCAGCTATATCAGCACGTATATGACGCTCCTTCCCGGCGACGTGGTTGTGACCGGCACGCCGCCCGGCGTCGGCATGGCGCGGAACCCGCGCGTCTTCCTCAAACCGGGGGATGAGCTGGTACTGCGCGTCGCAGGGCTAGGCGAACAACATACGACCGTCATAGCAGAGACCTAGCTTCGCTCCTCTTCGGCCCGGGGCCATAGCGCATGAAAGTGGTGGACGGGGCCAGCGCCCTGCCCCACGTCGATCTCGTCAGCGGCGATGATCGCGGCCGTGACATACATCTTGGCGAGTTTGATCGCCTTCTCCACGCCCTGGCCCTTGGCCAGCTCCGCGGCAATCGCCGACGACAGGGTGCAGCCCGTACCATGGGTGTTCCGGGTCGCATGACGCGGCGCCTCGATCCTTTGAATCCCGTTTGCGTCGGCGAAGATGTCGAGCGCCGTCTCGGCTATGGATTTACCGCCCGTCAGAAGCACCATATCCGCGCCCAGCGCTAGCAGCCGCTGCGCCCGGCCTTCCAGCATCTGCTCGCGGCTCTCGGGCGGTTCTCCAAGAAGCACCGCGGCCTCGTCCAGATTGGGCGTGACGACCGTAGCGCGCGGCACGAGCCGCTCCCGCAACAGTCCGATCGCCGTCTCGTCGATCAAGGGGTCACCACTGCTCGCAACCATGACGGGATCCAGCACGACGGGCACGTCCGGAAAAGCGTCGAGGCCGGTCGCCACTGCGTCGACCGTCTCGTCCGTTGCGAGCATCCCGATCTTGATGGCCCCCACATCGAGATCGCGCGCAACGGCGTGCATCTGGGCCAGGACGAACTCGGGCGGCACCACCATCAGGTCGTCGACGCCCATGGTGTTCTGCGCCGTCAGCGCGGTAATGGCGCTCGCGCCATAGACGCCGAGCGCCGAGAAGGTTTTGAGATCGGCTTGAATGCCCGCCCCGCCCGATGAGTCCGAGCCGGCAACGGTGAGCGCTATCGCAGTCTTATTTTTTCTCATGAGAGATCAGTAACGACCTGGGGCCGGCGACGGCAAGCACCCAATTGGTAGCAGCGGCGCAAATGCTGCGAATGGTCAGCCGATGGTTGCCAGCACAGGGAAAGTTCGAAGAATCCAGCCCGCGATCAAGGTCATCGAATCCGTCAGGAACAGGATGCCGGTCAGCACAAGAAAGCCGCCAAGGACCTTCTCAACCGTCCCGAGATGCTTCTTGAAGCGCTGCGCGGCCCTCATGAACGGCCGGACGGCCAACGCCGCCAAAATGAAGGGAATGCCGAGCCCCAGCGAATAGACGAAGAGCAAACTGACGCCTTTGCTCACGGTCTCCTCGCCCGCGGCGACCGCCAGGATCGCGCCAAGCACGGGGCCGATGCAGGGCGTCCAGCCAAAGGCGAAGGCGAGGCCGATGATATAGGCGCCGAACAGACCGGCCGGCCGCGTATCGGCATGATAGCGCGCCTCGCGATGGAGGATAGGAATATGGATCACGCCGAGAAAGTGCAGCCCGGCGATGATGATCACGACGCCCGCGATCTTCGACAGGATCGGCAGATTGGTGACCACGATCTGCCCTAAGACCGTTGCCGTGGCACCTAAAATTACGAAGACCGTGGTAAAACCCAGCACAAAGGCCACGGAGGACAACACCACCGTCTGGTAAACATGCGCTGGGGTTTCGTCCTCGCCCGAAAGCTGGTCGAATGTGGTGCCGCCGAGGAAGCAGAGATAGGGCGGCACGAGTGGCAGAACGCAGGGGCTGAGAAAACTCAAAAAGCCTGCCAGCAGCGCGCCGTAGTAGGTGACATCCATCGGACTTTGCTAATCCGCTTCGGCGGCAAGAGCAAGACCGGGCACCAACTCGTGAAGATGGTTGATAACAGCGTCCGCTCCTAGCGTGGCCACCGGGACTTTGGAGTAACCATAGGTGACCAAGATGGCGCGCAACTCGGCCGCGCGTGCCGTTTTCAGATCCGTTTCGCTATCGCCCACAAGGAGCGTGGTCTCGGGCGTCGCGCCAAGCGCCTCAATGAGGCCGAGGGCGCTGGCCGGATCGGGTTTACGCGGGAAGCCGCTTCTTTCCCCGTGCACCGCCTTGAACAGTCCCGCGATTCCCAAACCCTGCAGGACATCGCGGGCGATCGGCTCGTGCTTGTTGGTCAGCACGGCACACTCAATCCCCGCCGCATTTAGCGCCTCAAGCGTCGCGCGCGTTCCCGGATAGAGCTTCGAATACTCGCAAGGATCCGCACTGTAGTGTTCAAGAAGGCGCGCGAAAGCCTTCTCGTGGGCCGCGGCGTCGAGCGTCACGCCATGCCGGGCAAACGCGCGCTCAACCAATTTCTTGAGACCATTGCCCACCATGCCCCGGACCACATCCTGACGATGGGGCGGCAGGCCAAAGTCCGCCAACGTTCTCTTGATGGCCAGGGCCATGTCGCCTGCCGTGTCTGCAAGCGTCCCGTCGAGGTCGAAGATGACTGTTTCGCAAGGCTGGAGGCTCACCATCAGGCGGCGGCGCCGGCCTTTGCCGCCGAGCGGATGGCTGCGATGTTCTTTGCATAGTCGCCGTCCTTGAAGACGGCGGAGCCCGCCACGAGCGCGTTTGCACCAGCCTTGGCCACTAGCCCGGCCGTATCGACATTCACGCCGCCATCGACTTCCAGATGGATCGGCCGCTCGCCGATCATCTTGTGGATAGCGCTGATCTTCTCAAGCTGAGTGGGGATGAAGGTCTGGCCTCCAAAGCCCGGATTCACTGTCATCACCAGAACGAGGTCGAGCTTATCGAGCACATATTCGATGGCGCTCTCAGGGGTCGATGGCGTTAGGCTCACCCCCGCTTTCTTCCCAAGGCTCCGAATTTGCTGCAGCGAGCGGTCGAGATGCGGCCCGGCTTCGGCGTGCACGGTGATAATGTCCGAACCGGCCTTGGCGAAGGCTTCGAGAAACGGATCGCACGGCGCGATCATCAAATGCGTATCGAAGACCTTCTTCGAATGCGGCCGAAGCGCCGCCACCACATCCGGACCGAAGGTTATGTTCGGCACGAAGTGTCCGTCCATCACGTCGAGATGGACCCAGTCGCAGCCGTCTCGGTCGATGGCCTCAACTTCTTGGCCAAGCTTGGCGAAGTCCGCCGACAGGATCGACGGCGCGATGACGATCTCGCCCACCATCTTTACGCGACCGCCGAGTGTGAGGGCGAAGCGGGTCCGGCCAGAACGGCTATGCCGGGCAATTTCTTGCCGGCCAGCCATTCGAGAAAGGCGCCGCCCGCCGTCGAAATATAGGTGAAATCCTCCGCCACACCCGCCATGTTGAGTGCACGCACCGTATCGCCGCCGCCAGCCACCGAGATGAGGGTTCCAGCCTTCGACTGCTCACCAGCCTCGTGTGCCAAAGCGTATGTCGCCTCACCGAAGGGTGCGATTTCGAAGGCGCCAAGCGGGCCGTTCCACAGAATGGTCTTTGCACCCGCGAGCTTGTCCTTCAGCATCGCCACGCTTTTCGGTCCTTGATCTAGCGCCATCGCGTCCGCAGGGATGTCATCGACGCCGCACACGGAACTCTTAACGCCCTCCGCGAGGCTGTTTGCAACCACCACATCGACCGGCAGCACGATCTCGCAACCGGAGGCCTTGGCCTTCTCGGTGATCTCTTTGACAGTCGTGACGAAGTCCGGCTCGCAGAGCGACTTACCCACATCGATCCCGTCGGCGAAGAGGAAGGTGTTGGCCATGCCTCCACCGACGACAATCATGTCCATGCGTTGCGCAAGATTGGTCAGCACCTCGATCTTGGTGGACACCTTAGCGCCGCCCACCACGGCCATGACCGGGCGCTTGGGATCTTCCAGCGCCGCACTCAACGCGTTGATCTCCGCCATCATCGCCATCCCGGCATAGGCGGGCATCAGACGGGCAATGGCCTCGACAGAGGCATGGGCGCGGTGGGAGCAAGAAAACGCATCGTCCACATAGATGTCGCCGAGCGCGGCGAGCTGCTTGGCGAAGCCGATGTCGTTCTTCGTCTCGCCGGCGTGGTAGCGGAGGTTCTCGAGGAGCGCGACGTCGCCATCATTTATCGCGGCGATGCCGGCCTCCACGTTCGGACCGACGCAGTCGTCGAGGAACAGCACGTCGGCACTCAGAAGCTCCTTAAGCTTGACCGCTACTGGCTTGAGCGAGGTCTCCGGCGAGCGCTCGCCTTTCGGCCGTCCGAAGTGCGACATCAGAACGACTCTAGCGCCGCGCTTCCGCAGCGCATCGATCGTCGGCAGAACGCGCTCGATCCGCGTCGCGTCCGCAACGGCACCCGCCTCAACCGGCACGTTGAGATCGGCACGAACCAGGACACGCTTTCCCGCCACATCAAACCCGTCGAGGGTCTTGATGGTAGCGAGGTCGATATCCGCCATGCCGTTATCGTTGGTCATAGAAGCCGGCCCATCGCCACCGCGGTGTCACTCATGCGGTTGGAGAATCCCCACTCATTGTCGTACCAGGCGACGACTCGGCAGAACGTGCCATCGATGACCTGGGTGCCCGTCACATCGAAGACGGAGCTGAGCGGGCTGTGATTGAAGTCCGACGACACGAGCGGCTTGTCGTTAATACCGAGAACTCCCAGCAGAGGCGCTTCGGACGCTGCCGCGACGACGGCCTCGTTGATCTCCTCGACGCTTGTCTCGCGTGCAGCCTCGAACGTCAGATCGATCAGGCTGACATTGGGAACGGGCACGCGGATGGACGCGCCGTCGAGCTTGCCCTCCAGGTCGGGCAAGACGAGCCCGACCGCCTTCGCCGCGCCGGTCGATGTGGGGATCAGATTGGCTGCGCTCGCGCGGGCTCGGCGCGGATCCTTGTGGAGCGTGTCCACCGTACGTTGATCGCCCGTATAGGCATGGATGGTGGTCATGTAACCACGCTCAATCCCCACGGTCTTGTGCAGCACCTCGGCGACGGGCGCGAGGCAATTGGTTGTGCACGAGGCGTTGGACACCACCAGGTCCGCCTCGGTCAGCTTGGCATCGTTGACGCCGTAAACGACGGTCAGATCGGCACCGGAACAAGGTGCCGAGACCAGAACACGCTTCGCGCCCGCCTTCAGGTGCTGAGCCGCCATTTCGCGCTTGGTGAAGCGACCGGTGCAATCCATGACGATATCGATGCCAAGCTCGGCCCAGGGCAATTGCTCGGGATTGGGCTCCGAGAGAACCGCAACATCCTTGCCGTTGATGCGAAGATTGTTGCCGTCCACCGCGATCTTACCCGGGAACCTCCCGTGCACGGTGTCGAATTCGAGCAGCAATGCGTTCATGTCGGCGGAGCCGAGATCATTGATCGCCACGAATTCTAGATCGTCGCGGCCAGCCTCCATGAAAGCCCGAAATGTCAGACGGCCAATGCGGCCAAACCCATTAATGGCAACGCGTGGTGTAGCCATGTGCTCCCTACCTTTTACGAAAATATGATCTAGACGACGAGCCCACGCGCCGCGGCCACAATGGCCTCGGGCGTGATACCGAAATGCTTATAGAGCTCTCCAGCCGGGCCGGAAGCCCCAAATCCGCGCATCCCGATAAAGATGCCGTCCGGACCCAGCCATTTCTGCCAGCCGAACTCGACTGCAGCCTCCACCGCCACGCGGGGACCCGAGCCGAGAACCTTTTCCTGATACCCCACATCTTGCGCGTCGAACAGTTCCCAGCAAGGCATGGACACGACTGCGGCCTTGATGCCTTCGCCGCCAAGCGCCTTGGCGGCCTCCACCGCCAGCGACACTTCCGATCCCGTGGCAAGCAAGGTGACGTCACGGCCGCCCTCGGGCTCGATCAGCACATAAGCGCCCTTGGCGCAGAGATTGTCGTCTGTCGGCGCCGTTCTCAGCAGCGGCAGTCCTTGGCGGGTCAGCGTCATGATGGTGGGTGTGGTCTTGGACTTCAGCGCGATGTCCCAGCATTCGGCACACTCGACCGAGTCCGCTGGCCGCATCACGTTGAGGCCCGGAATGGCGCGAAGGGCCGCCAATTGCTCGACCGGCTGATGGGTCGGACCGTCCTCACCCAGACCGATGGAATCGTGGGTCATCACGTAGACGACGCGTTGTCCCATCAGCGCCGACAATCGGATCGACGGGCGACAGTAATCCGAGAAGACCAGGAAAGTTCCGGCATAAGGAACGATCCCGCCATGCAGCACCATGCCGTTCATTGCCGCGCCCATAGCGTGTTCGCGCACGCCGTAATGGATGTAGTTTCCGGCAAAGTCGCCCGTCTTCACGGCGCTGTGCTGCTTGGTCAGCGTGCCGACCGAGCCCGTAAGGTCGGCGGAGCCGCCAATCAGGCCAGGGACCACAGGAACGAGGCGTTCGAGCACCTTCTGTGAGGATTGACGCGTGGCCAGCTTCGCGCCTTCGGTCGCAAAATCGGCTTTGATCCTGGCAATCGTCTCGGAAATGGCCGCCGCAACTTTCATATCGACGGGATCGACCAGATGTTCCCGCGCTGCCGCGTCCAACTTGTCCGCCGCGTCCGTCCAGCGCTCGAAGGCGGCCCGGTTCTGCGCGCCGGCCTCACGCCAAGCGGCTAGGATGTCGTACGGAACGACAAAAGGGGCATGGAACCAACCCAGCTCTTCGCGCGCACCGGCGATCTCTTCATCGCCCAGAGGTGCGCCATGGGTCGAGGAGGTCCCCTGCTTATTGGGTGCACCATAACCGATCACGGTGCGGCAGGCGATGATGGAGGGCTGATCGGTGACATTGCGCGCATTCTCGATCGCCAGCGCCACGGCTTGGGGATCATGTCCGTCCACGGCCGCCGTATGCCAGCCAGACGCGGAAAAGCGCTGAAGCTGATCATCGGTGACGGCGAGGTCCGTCGGTCCGTCGATCGAAATCTGATTGTCGTCGAAAAGGATGATGAGCCGGCCGAGCTTCAAGTGCCCGGCGAAGGAAATCGCCTCCTGGCTGATCCCTTCCATCAGGCATCCATCGCCGGCGATGCAATAGGTGAAGTGGCTGACAATGTCGTCGCCGTAATGGGCATTTTGCAGACGCTCGGCGAGCGCCATGCCCACGGCGTTGCCGATGCCCTGCCCCAGCGGGCCCGTGGTGGTCTCGACGCCCGGGGCATGGCCGTATTCGGGGTGACCGGCCGTGGCCGCGCCAAGCTGGCGGAAACGCTCGATCTCGCCGATATCCATTTCCGGATAGCCGGTCAGATACAGCAAGGCGTAGAGCAGCATCGAGCCATGGCCCGCCGAAAGCACGAAGCGGTCACGGTCAGGCCAATCGGGATGGGTGGCGTCGTACTTCAGAAACTGTGTGAACAGGACCGTGGCCACATCGGCCATGCCCATGGGCATGCCGGGATGGCCCGAATTGGCCTTTTGCACGGCATCCATGGCCAGCGCGCGGATCGCATTCGCCATGTCCTTATGAGTTACATCCGCCAACGGCTGATCCTGCATCAATGGCCCCTTGCCTCGTGTTGTCCTGCAACGCCCGCCTAGTAGGCGCGGACGCCCATCGCCGCCTTGACCGCGTGATAGCCCACGAGAAGCTGGGTCAGCGCCAGCGGGTGGCTCTTACTCGCGCTATTGGCACCATTGGCGATATCGATCCGACCGACCTGGTCGCGCAGATGGCCCGCCTCCGGGATGAGATTCCAGAGCAGATCCTCGATCCGCTCGGCTCTCTTGTCGGAGATATTGCCGTTGATCTCAAGTACGTCGACCGGTTTTCCATCCCTATCGCGCGCAAGTTCTAGATGGAGGCCCGCATTACTGCTGCCGTTGAAGAGCGGTGTGAAGTCCGGGTGCGGCAATGTGGGCCGCAAAAGATGCCGCACGTCGAGATGCACATCCGCGCCATTCGGCTCCTCTGGCGCCAGCGCCTCCTGCGGGGACTGAAATCGGATGACTATGTCGGCGAAGGTGCGCTGGGGATGGATGAAGTTGGGGCTGTCCTGCTTGCGACGCTCGAGCGAGGCGACAACGTCCTCCAGCTTGTAATTCCGTTTCGTCGTATCCCGATGGATCTTCCACTTGATCCGCAGATCATCCTCCGGGTCGAGGTAGATCTTGACGTCGTAGCAATCGCGCATGGCCCGGGTGGTGTAGCCCAGCAGCCCTTCGACGATCACGAAATCGGTGGGCTTGAAGTAGCGCGGCCGGCCGAGGGTCCCGGCCGTGTGGCAATAGACCGGTTTCAGGACGGGCTCACCCTTACGCAGAAGGCGCAAGTGTTGCTCAAGGACGTCGATATAGTTGGCGCGCGGGTCGAGCGCGGAAAGACCTGCGTCGTTGCGTTCCTTGCGCGTAAACGAGTGGTAATCGTCCGTGCAAAAGACCGAGCAGTGTTCCTCACCCAGAATCTGTGCGACTCCGGCCGATAGGGTCGTTTTTCCCGACGCCGAATCACCCACAATTCCTAGGATGATCGGATGATCTACTCGCTTGGGCATGCTCCGTTCCCAGGCGTTTCAAACCGTTTTGGCTTTTTAGGCGACATCGCGAGCCGCCACGCTCGCAAGGCGGTCCGTCGGCAGATAGCTTGTCATGATCTGCCGTTCGCCCGTCGCCCCAGTTATCATCATCGTCTGCACTTTATAGTGCGACCTGCCGCGCTCCACGCCTTCGAGCATAAGCCCGGTGGTAATGCCCGTCGCGCAAAAGAAAACATCGTCCGACGTTATGAGTTCGTCGCGATTGTACCAGCGCGACGTATCGATCCCGGCGTCCTGGACGGCCTGGCTCTCTGTTTGGAGCTGCGGGTCGAACCGCGCCAGGAATTCGCCGCCGATGGCGCGCACGGCGCAAGCGGACATGATGCCTTCCGGCGTTCCGCCCGTCCCCATGAGCGCATCGATCGACGAACCGGGGACGGCCGCCATGAGCGCGCCGGCCACATCGCCCGCCGGATACATCGCGACACGCGCGCCCGCCGCCAAAATCTCATTGACGAGGTCGCGATGGCGGGGCTTCTCCAAGACAAAGACGTTGAGGTCAAAGACGTCCTTTCCCAAGATCTTCGCGAGTTCCTCAAGCTTTTTCGCCGTCGGCCAAGACGGGTCGATCTTGCCGACTGCCGGGGCCGCGGCGACGAATTTCTCCATGTAGAACGCCGGACCCGGGTCCATCATGGCCCCGCGGGGCGCGACAGCCAGGACCGCCAAGGCGTTCGTTAGACCGCGCACGAGATAGCTTGTGCCCTCGACCGGATCCACGGCGATATCGGCCTTGAAGGCGGCTCCGGGCCGTCCCAGACGCTCGCCCCGCTGGGGCTGCGGCGCCTCGCCCGCCGTTGCCTCGCCAATCACTACGACCGCATCGAGATCGATCTCCGACAGCGCCGACCGCATCGCTTCCAGCGCGGCATTGCCACCGTCGCCCGCATCGCCGCGACCGATCCAGTTGAACGCCGCACACGCCGCCCGCTCGGTGACGCGGCGCAAAGCATAGATGAGATCCGGATTGACCGGGCTCGGGGTACCCATGACGTCTCCTCCGCGGTGCCTCTGGGGCTGAAGCCTGTGGCACTAAAGTCCTTAGCAGCGTGACCGGACAATGCGCCGGCACTCTTGCGAAGGTGCCCTTCCAAGTCCAAAATGCTCGCGTCCTATATATCTTATGGGTGCCCGGAGCCCAAATTATCAAGACATTTGGCCGTTTAGCGGTCTGTTTTGGCGCTTGGTCAAAGGGCCCCGCGCCGTGGACCCAACCAATCGCGCAAGCCATCCCCAAGCACATTGATGGAAATTAGGACCGCGATAAGGACCAGGCCGGGTAGCACCGTGACCCACCAGCTGCCGGCGAACATCAGGTCGTAACCCGAGCGAATCAGCGTGCCCAAGGAAGGCTTGGTGACCGGCATGCCGAGGCCGAGAAAGGACAAGGCCGCCTCGGCCATGATCGCACCGGCCACCTGGGTGGTGGCCACGATAATCAGCGGCGACAGGCTGTTGGGAAGGATATGGCGGCGCAAAATGGTCCAATCGCTGTCGCCGATCGCGCGGGCAGCGCGCACGTAGTCCTTCGTCACCTCGACCAGCACCGTGGCCCGGGCCGTGCGGGCGAATATGGGCCACTCGGCAAGGCCGATCACGATCACGAGCAACGGCACGGCGAACAGGCTCAGCGCTTGGCCGCCGAGCCCTGCCCGGACCAGGGCCATGGCAACGATGGCCATCATCAGGGTCGACAAGGCCAGCTGGATATCGGCTAGCCGCGTGACGATGCTGTCGACACGTCCCCCGAAATAGCCCGCGAGCAGCCCCAAGGTCACACCGATCGCGGCCTGGATGAGCACCGCTAGGATGCCGATCAGCAGAGAGATGCGGGCGCCATAGAGGATGGCGCTCAGGAGATCGCGCCCTTGTGCATCGGTCCCCAGCGGAAACCGTTCCTCACCGCCCTCTTGCCAGGCCGGCGGCAGCTCAGCGTCCAGGATGTCGAAGCCTGCAAGGTCGAACGGGTCCTGGGGCGCGATCAGCGGCGCCAGGAAGGCCGCAACCACACTGACGCTCAAGACGAGAAGCGCCAAAAAAGTCCCTGGACGCCCGCGTGTGAAGGCGATCGCACCGCGCGTAGCCGAGGCAACAGGCGCGCTCATCGGGCGCCCTCCAGACTGACGCGCGGGTCGAGCGCCAGGCTCGCTAAGTCTACGAGCGTGTTAACCACGACGAACAGGAGACCGACCAGCACAAGATAAGTGGTAATGAGTGGGATATCAGAGCGCGTGACCGCCTCGAGAAACAAGAAGCCCATGCCGGGCCATTGAAAGACGGTCTCGGTCAGAAGCGTGTAGGCGACGAGCGTGCCCACCTGCAGACCGCCGAGCGCCACGAGCGGAAGAAGCGCGTTTCGCAAGGCATGCACGATCCAGACACGAAAGGGCGAGGCCCCTTTGGCCCATGCGGTCCGCACATAGTCATGGTCAAGCTCGCCCAGCATGGCGCTGCGCACCAGCCGGACGAATAGCGGCAGCATGATCGAGGAGAGCGTGAGCGCGGGCAGCAGCAGATGCGCCAGCCCATCGCGCGTCAGAAGCCCCGTAGTCCAGGGACCGAGGGCTACCGTCTCGCCACGCCCGAATGCCGGCAGCCAGCCAAGCCAGACCGAGAAGACCGTTATCAGGATGATGCCGGTGAGGAACACGGGCACGGAAATCCCGAGCACGCTGAGCCCCAGAAGCAGCCTCGCACCAAAATTGTCGGGGCGAACAGCGCAGTAGACGCCCGCCGGGACGCAGAAGAGCAGCACGATCAGGCTGGCGCCCAGCACCAGCTCGAAGCTGGCTGGAAACTTGGCCAGTACGACATCGACCGTCGACTTCTTGTAGATGAACGACATGCCGAGGTCGCCTCGCGCTGCGCTGCCAAGATAATCGGCGAATTGGACGGGCCAGGCCCGATCCAGACCGAGCTCCTTGCGTAAATCGGCGCGTTCGGATTCCGAGACCGCCTGACCGGTGAACTCGCGGATCGGATCACCAAGGCTCGTGCGCACGGCAAAGGCAATGACCAGGATCGCGAGCATCACAAGCAGCGCCTGAACGAAGCGCCGGGCAAAAAAGCCAAGAGCAGAAAGCGCTGTGTGCATCTCAGGCGACCTGTCGTGCGGGACGTCGCGTCATGCCCGCCGTGTCAGACCGAACCCGATCGATGCAGCCACCAGCGCTTGCCATGGGACGAAGATCACAAACGGCAGGCGTAATTGCGCGGCGGGATACAGCATGACGCCCGCCACGGCGCCTGCGAGCACGACCCGAGTCCAGTTCTTCGGGCGGCGGATGGCTTTCGCCGGTATTCCCGCGCCAAAGGCGGCCAGACCTGCGCCGACCGCACCGGCAAGCACGCCCCCGAGCACGAGAGCGATCGCCTGTCGGCCTTCCTTTGCGCCCACTTCGGTGCCGAACACGGTCGAACCGACCAACGCCTGGTAGAGATCGTTTGCTGTGTTCACCGCCGCCAACCAGCCTAGAAAGACCAGCACAAAAGTGAGCACGCATTTTCCCAGCTCGCGCGTCACCCAAAACCACATACAAAGGGCTATCCCCGCCGCGAAGGCGAGACCGGCGTGGAGCGGGCTGCTCGCTGTGTTGAGGACGAGCCCATCCCCCTCGAGGCGGATTGACGGCAATGGCGTAGGAAGACTGGAGATCAATCCGGTCAGGACGCCGACCGTGGCCATGGTCAAGACGACGCGAGCGCGATGGGGCAACCGCGCCTCGAAATCGTTTTTCAGGAAGTCCCAAACCATTACCGATAGCGGGCAATGCCAATTTTGCTGCCGCGCCCCTCTCGCCGTTGCTAGTTTCAGGCTGCCGCCGCACAACCGCGCCCCATGCGACGGACGAGTCCGCACGCCGTATGAAGCCAGTATAGCCTAGGCGCCGAACTCAGACCAATTGGCCAGAGGTGCTGGTGCGATCAGGGTCAGGCCTGCTCTACGACCGATTTCAGCTGGGACAGGCCCTTGTCTATGTCTTTGCCCATCATGCCAAGGCCATTGAAGACAACGCAGAACGCCCTCTCCATGAACGAGTGCGTCCCATGCATTGACCAGGCGACGTCCGTTTGATCGCCCTTGGGCGTAAAGCTGAAGTCCGAGTTGGTGCCGCCTTCAAATGGCCGGGTGAAACTCACCTTGATGTTGACGGCCTTGTTCGGGTCGCTCTCGACCACGGTCATCTTGCCCTCGCCGACTTCGTCGTTGCCGTTCCAGGTCATGGCGGCGCCCTTACCCGCATCGGGTCCTTCAAAGGCGATTTTGGCATCGGGATCAATCTTGGCCCAGGGCGACCAAGCCTCCCATTTGCGCAAATTGTTGACATTCTCGAAGACCTTGTCCGCCGGCGCGGCGATGGTCACGGAACGTTCGACCTTGTAAGCGTCTGGCTGCAGTACGACGTAAATGACGAAGGCGGAAATGAGCGCCAACAGTATGAACAGAATTTTCTTGAACATGACTGGGCCCTCCCAAGTGACGCTATTTAGTCGATAACGAGGTCGGCAAGATAGGGCATGTCTATGGCATTCACGACGGGCTCGATGTTCACATTCTTGCGCGCGGCCCAGGCCAGATGCTGCCACTGAATTGGCAGTAGCGCTGCCTCGTCGCTAAGTATCCGCTCGATTTTTTTGAGGACTTCGGCGCGCGCCTTCTCGTCCGTCATGGTCTGCGCCTGCATCGTCAGCCGGTCGACCTCGGCGTTGGAATAGTGCCCGGCATTGTATTGGCCATAACCCGTCGCTGAGTCTGGCGTCATGGCCAGAAACTCGTAGAAATTTGCCGAGTCTTGCGTATCGGACTGCCAGCCGATCATCAGGATATCGCCATCGCGGGCATCGAAGCGCTGCCAGTACTGTGCTTTCGGCATGGTCTGCAGATCGACCTTGATCTTGATCTTGGCGAGCATAGAAGCCATCGCTTCGGCAATGCGGGCATCGCCTACATAACGATTGTTCGGCGCGATCATGGTCACCGAGAAGCCGTCCTCGTAGCCCGCCTCTTTCATCAAGTCCTTGGCTTTTTCCAGATCGTAGGGCGGAGCCAGGTCTGGATCGTGGCCTGCATAGCCGTCCGGACTGAGTTGGCCGGCGGGCGTCGCGAAGCCGCGCATGATCTTCTTGGCAATGCCCTCGCGGTTGATGGCATAGCTCAAGGCCTTGCGCACGCGCGGGTCCTTGAACGCTTCAACGCGATCCTGATTCAATTCGAAGGTCAGGACCCGAGTGGATGGGGTCGTGATCAGCGTGCAGCACGACGCCGCTTGCACTCGCTTGAAGTCCGTAGGCGGAACGGGCGCGATAAAGTCCACATCGCCTGCGAGCAGCGCCGCGACCCGGGTTGCTGGCTCCTTGATCGGGGTCAGCACGATCTTCTGCACATTGCCGGGGGACTTTATGTCCCAGTAATCGGCGACGCGCTCCAGTTCGAGCCGGATGCCCTGCTCGCGCTTGGTTACACGGAACGGTCCCGTGCCGCTTATGTTGGACGAGGCGAACGAGGCGCCATGTTTGACCACCGCATCCTTCGGCCGGCCCTTCCCGTCCGTGCCCGAATAGAATGCCCGGTCCAGAGGAAAGATGTACGTGGCGAGATTGAGCGTGAGCGGGTACGGCGCCTTGGTGACGATATCGACGGTATGGTCATCGACCGCAGTGGCGGAGTCAAAAGGCTCGAACAAGGCCTTGAAATCAGCGCTCTTCTTGAGGCGCTCGAAAGTCCAGACCACATCGTCGGCCGTTAGCTTGCGGCCCGAGTGAAACGTGACGCCGTCGCGCAAATGGAAGCGCAAGGTGACCTCGTCGATCTGTTCCCAGCTTTCGGCCAAGCGCGGTTCGAAGGAGTTGTCCTTGCGGCGGCGCACCAGCGGATCGAATATAAGATGTGATAGCTGGAGTGTCGCGCTGGCAAGCTGCTCATGGGGGTCGAGCGAGGTGGGATCGGCATCGTACGCCATGCGCAGCGTCTTGCCTTCGGAGGCGGCGACGGAGGCAACCACGGACACGCCCACCAGGAGCGCCGCAACGAAAATCAGGACAGATCGTTTCATAGAAACGGTTTTTGGCCCGAAACTAGACTTCCCGTCCAGCCACAATCCGAATTCGCGGGCATTTTGCGTGCCACGTGCCGCGCCCCGATCCCCTTGCCTCCTGTGCCCCGCCCGATAAAGTCCCCCACCCGCGCCCGAACAACGCTAGGAGTGCCCTCGTGTCCGGCTTTTTCGTTACAGGGACCGATACAGAGGTCGGCAAGACGCTCGTGTCCGCCTGGCTGCTCACCCAACTCGAAGGGACTTATTGGAAGCCCATTCAGGCGGGCACAGTTCCGACTACGGACTCGGCGACCGTCCAGCTGCTGGCGGAGCTCCCTGTAAGCCGCGTACTACCAGAGGCGTATCTCTTACCCGAACCCATGGCGCCCCATGAGGCGGCGCGCCGGGCCAATGTCGCAATGGATATGGAGAAGCTAAGACTGCCACCCCATGACGGGCTGGTGGTGGTCGAGGGCGCTGGCGGGCTCATGGTGCCCATCGCGGACGGTGCATATATGATCGACCTTGCGGACTCACTCGACCTGCCCATTATCCTCGTGGCCCGCTCAACGCTGGGTACGATCAATCACACGCTTCTGTCCTTGGAAGCCATCCGACGTCGCGGGCTACCGCTTGCCGGCGTCGTCATCAGCGGGCCCGAAAGCCCGCATAACCGGGCGGCGATCGAGCGCTTCGGCCAAGTTGAAGTGATCGCCGAAATTCCCTTCCTCGAGACCGTCAGCCGCGACACGCTGAAAGCCGTCGCGCCCGAACTCGATCTCCTCAAACTTGCAACGGTAAGGCCGTGAACGAACACTCAAACCCACGGGGCTCAAGAACCGCGGAAGAGATCATCGCGCGAGACAAACGCCATGTCTGGCACCCCTATACGCAGCACGGCATCGAAGTCGAACCGCAAGTGGTCGCGCGAGCCGAGGGCGCCTCGTTGTTCGATGCGAACGGCCGCGAAATCTTGGACATGATTTCGTCCTGGTGGACCTGCACACACGGACACGCTCACCCCAAGATCAACGCCGCGATCGCGCGTCAGGCGAACACGATGGAGCACGTCATGTTTGCGGGCTTCACCCATGCGCCCGCCGTCGATCTGGCCACGACGCTCGCGGGGCTCTTGCCGGGCGATCTCAACCGGGTCTTCTACACCGATGACGGTTCCACCTCTGTCGAGGTGGCGATCAAGATCGCCTACAAGTCCTGGGTCAATCGCGGTGAAACCCGCCGCACGCTGATCGCCTTCGACGGCGGTTACCATGGCGACACGCTTGGCGCGATGTCCGTGGGACGCTCTTCGCAGATGTTCGGGGCCTTCAAGGACCTGATGTGCGATGTCCGCGTGGTTCCCTACCCCGCTACATTCGAGGGAGACGATGCGGTGGAAGAACGCGAGGCCGGTGCCCTGTCGGCACTCGAAGCTTTGCTCAAGGACCACAGGCAGAGCATCGCCGCGATGATCATCGAGCCGATGATGCAAGGGGCGGCCGGTATCCGCTTCTGCCGCCCGAGCTTTCTCAAGCGCGTGGTGGCGTTGGCGCGCGAGGCTAAGGTGCTGGTCATTTTCGATGAGGTAGCGACCGGCTTCGGGCGCACCGGCAAGCTCTTCGCAATGGAGCATGCGGATGTCACACCCGACCTTGTCTGTCTCTCGAAGGGCCTAACCGGCGGGTACATGCCGCTCGCGGCCACCGTCGTGCGCGACCGGCTGTTCGATTTGTTTCTGAGCCACGATTTCGATCGCGCCCTGCCGCACGGACATTCGTTCACCGCAAATCCACTGGCCTGTTCGGTGGCGCTTGCAGCGATTGGCCTCTACGAGGAAGAGCGGACGATGGCGCGAATCGCTGAAATCAACGCGCACCACCGGACCATGCTCGGCGTATTGGCTGCGCGGCCGGACGTGACGCGGCAACGCGTCCTCGGCCCGGTCCTCGCCTTCGAGGTCGGCGACGACGGCGCCTATCAGTCCGAAGCCAGCCGGACGCTCCGCGTCTGGTATCTTGCAAAGGGGCTCAACATCCGCCCGATCGGTTCCACCGTCTATCTGATGCCGCCCTACTGCATCACCGACGAGGAACTCGCCCGCGCCTATGCCGGCATGATCGAAGGGCTCGACCGGCTTGCCTCAGGGTCGCTGTAGACGCCCATAGACGATGTGCCACGTCACCCGCCCGCCAAAGCGGAAATTGGTGGCGCGGATGGCGCGCCGAAGATCGCCCGCCGTCAGCGGTACATAGCCGTCCCGAGGATGCAGACCGCCGACCGCTTTCATACGCCGCAGGAAGGAAAGTGTATCCTTATCGGGCGTTAGGTGCTCTTCTTCGACCACACACGGCATCTCGGGCAGACGGGGCGCACCGCTCGGCAGCCCCTCCGTCGCGAGAACGGTCCGCCACTCGGCAAAACAGTTGGGGCCAAGGGTCGCGAACAATAGCACGCCACCAGGTGCGAGCTTCCGCCGCAGCTGCGTCAGCACGACCAGCGGATCGGGGAGCCAGTGCAGCATCATGCTCGTCACGATCAAATCGAGATTCTCATAGGCGATCGGCGCGGCGGCATCCATAACCTCAAAGGAGACGTTTGCCTGCGTCTCGTCCAAATTGCTGCGGCAGGCCCGGATCATGGCCGGAGCGGCGTCGGTCAGCCTCAACTTGCCCTTGGGGTAACGCGCCGCCAGATGGCGGCTGAGCAGCCCCGTACCGCAGCCAAGCTCCAGGACTTTTGGGGCATCGAAATCAGGCAGATGGGCGGCGAGCCGCCGGGCGACATCGGCCTGCAGCCCTGCTTGCTCTTCATACTCGTCTGCCTTCGCGCCAAATCGCGCGGCGATGGCCGCACTACGACGAGATAGAATTGGCGAATTCAATGACATGCTTTGCACACAGCTCCGGAAATTTTCGCGGCAGGACATGCCCGCCGTCGGGCAGCCAGACTAAATTCTCCTTGCCCCAGATAGCTTCGGACATTGCCGGCGGAACGACGACGTCGTCTCGGGTTGCAAGGCTAAGAACAGGACATCTAAGGCTTTTCTTAGCGTCCTGCCCATCCCACTGTATTAGCCAATCGAGCCCGTCGCGCAAGCGGCCCGCGTTCAGTGCGGCAGCTGGCGCGAAGCCGGGCGCCCCGCAGGAGCCCCAAAAGGCTTCTATCGTGCCGCCAGGGTCGCGATCGATGCCACGCCTCAACGCGGTCACACGGGATTTGGGCACGTGGGGGCAATAGCGGTCGAAGCCTTGGCATGACACCAGCCCTCGGAAGCGGTCTGAGCCGTGTTTCAGGAGCCACAACACGCCGAGCGAATGCCCGACCACAATCGCGTCGTCGGGGCAATCACCAAGATCGTCCGAATTGAAGTCGCCGACGCCACCATCGACAAAACCAAGATCGACTGTGGTCACCTGAGCGTTGCCGAGCTGCGCGATCAGGGGCGTCCAGATGGACGCATTGAATCCCCAGCCATGGACGAGAACAAAGTGCATGCTAATCCGATGCCGCCTTGGGCATCTGGACTGCCGAGGCTCGGAACGCATCCGCCAGGCGGTCCACATCCCGCGACCTGTGCGCGGCCGTGAAGACGCATCGGACGCGCGACGTGCCTTGAGGCACGGTCGGCGGCCGAATTGCTGTCGCCCAGAACCCCGCCTCGCGCAAAGACTGGCTGAGGCGCAGCGCCGCATCGGCCGTGCCAACGACCACGGGGACGATCTGCGTGGACGACCCCCCCGTATCGAAGCCAAGTCCGTGGGCGTCGCGGCGGAAACGCGCCGACAATGCCGCCACGCGATCGCGCTCCGCGTCGAGTGACGGCAGCAGGTCGAGCGCGGCATCGATGGCGCCCAAGACCTGCGGCGGCAGAGCTGTCGAGTAGATGAAAGCGCCGCAGCGGTTGACGAGATAGTCGCGCATGGTGTCCGAGCAGGCGACATAGGCGCCAAAACTGCCGAGCGCTTTCGAAAACGTCCCGACAACGAGGTCCGCTCCGTCGGATAGGCCCCGGCCGCCCTCGCCGAGGATGCCGGTCGCATGGGCATCGTCCACCACAAGCATCGCATCGTGTTCGCGCGCCAAGGCAGCGATCTCCGAAATCGGTGCGACATCACCGTCCATCGAGAACACGCTCTCGGTCAGAATGAATTTCGGGCGTTCGACTGCCGCATGCTGTTCCAGGAGTTCGGCGAGATGGGCGACGTCCAGATGCCGATATCGGACTTGAGAGACACCGGCGGCCTGACAGCCGAAATGCATGCTCGCGTGGTTCAGGCGATCCGAATACACCACAGGATCGGCGCCGATGGCCGCCTTGTCGAACAGCGCCTTCAGGACACCGGCATTGGCCTGAAAGCCCGAGGCCATCAGAAGCGCGGCCGGCTTGTTCTTCAGCGCCGCGACCTTGCCCTCCATATCCGCGAAAAGCTCAAGATTGCCCGTGACGAGGCGTGACGCGCCCGACCCCGTGCCAAACTCCCTCGCCCAATCGCAGGCCCGGCCGATCAGACCCGCGTGGAAGCGCAGGCCCAGATAGTCGTTGCTGGCCAAATTGACATAGGTCCGCCCGCCGACGGCCAGCGTCCGCGCATCCCGCGCGGCGATTTCGGCCAAATCCCGGCGCAAACGGTCCCCGCTGAGCTTCGTCAGGAAGGCTTCATATCGGCTTTCGCTTCCACCCATGTTCCTGTATTAGCGTTAGCTCTTATCCCCAGCAATCTATGGCTTGGAGTCCCGTGACAGAAACGTTGGAAAGCTTGAGTCCTTTCAAGGGTCTAATTCGCCAGGAGGAGCAGGAAAGCGCGCCGCGTACCGCGATCCGTCATGACTGGGAAACCTCTGAAATCGTAGACTTGCTCGAGGCGCCGCTATTCGACCTGCTCGACGAAGCGCGCACGATTCACCGCCGCCACCATGCGGACGGACAGGTTCAGCTTGCGAGCCTGCTTTCCATCAAGACCGGCGCCTGCCCCGAGGATTGCAAATACTGTCCACAGTCGGCGCACTACGCCAAGAAGACGGGGCTGGAGCGCGAATCCCTGCTCGACGTCGAAGACGTTCTCTCAAAGGCCGCTCTCGCCAGGAATGCCGGCGCCACGCGCTTCTGCATGGGCGCTGCCTGGCGGCAGGTGAAGGACGGGCCAGAATTCGACAAGGTCCTGGACATGGTGCGCGGCGTGCGCGCCCTTGAGATGGAAGCCTGCGTAACGCTGGGTATGGTGACGAAGGAGCAGGCCGACCGCCTCGCGGACGCCGGTCTCACCGCCTACAACCACAACCTCGATACCTCGCCTGAGTTCTACAACGAGATCATCACCACGCGGACTTATGACGACCGCCTGGATACGATCGCCAACGTGCGCAACGCCGGCGTCGAAGTATGCAGCGGCGGCATTATCGGCATGGGAGAGAGCATCGAGGACCGGGCGCGCCTGCTCCAGGAGCTGGCCACGCTTGATCCGCACCCGGACAGCGTGCCGATCAATGCGCTGGTCCCTGTCCCGGGAACGCCGCTCGAGAACCTACCCAGAGTCGAGCCGCTCGAACTGGTCCGCATGGTCGCGACCGCGCGGGTCATGATGCCGACATCGTTCGTGCGCCTGTCGGCCGGACGGGAATGCCTGAACCGCGAGGCGCAGATCCTGTGCTTCCTCGCGGGCGCCAACTCGATCTTTTACGGCGAAAAGCTCCTGACCACCGCCAACAACGATGCGGCGGACGACCGAGCTCTCATCGAGGAGGCCGGCTTGCGGATCAAACCGGCCTGCGATTCGTGATCATTGCTTCTTCTTGACCTTGGGCTGCTCGCCTGGCGTGGTGTGGTAACTGATCATCAGCATCGATAGCAGCACCGCCAAGAACAGTCCGGCCAGCGCGCCGATGCCGACGGCCGCGTCGACCTCGCTAAAGTCGGCGACTTCTTTAGCGGCCAGACTGCCGGCCAGCGACGCTACGGTGGCATAGATCACGACCAACGTAGGCGTCTTGGAGTCGTCAGGTCCGACACCAGCTCCCTTGGCAAGGATGAAATTGCGAATCACGACGCCCGCCATAGCACCAAGAAAACCGGCGAGAATGGCCAGATAGACAGCGCCGAAGCTAGCGCTCACCACCAAGCCGGTCACAGCTCCAACGACGGTGCCGACGAAAAGCACGATCAAAAGACTTGCCGATGTCATCTTTGTGCCCCTTGTTTCCCGACTCACCCCAACTTGAGAAGTCCGTTTGCATTGAGTCCGGAGTTGAGCATTTGACGGCAATAGAGGCAGGAAACCGTCCCGCCATACCGGCTTGCGTTCGGAACCCCTGACGGCTACGACAGCCAAAAGCACTCTCAGCCGCGTACCCGAAAATGTCCCGCATCGTCTATGTGAATGGCGCCTTCGAGCCCGAAGAACACGCGAGGATCTCCATCTTCGATCGGGGCTTCCTCTTTGCCGACGCCGTCTACGAGGTGACCGCAGTGCTCGATGGACGGCTCGTCGATTTCGACGGGCATCTGGCTCGTCTCGATCGCTCGCTTGGCAAGATCGAGATTCCCCGCCCCATGCCGGACGAAGGCTTGCGGGAGCTGCACGAAACCCTCATCGCCGAAAACCGCTTGGACGAAGGGATCGTGTATCTGGAAATCAGCCGAGGTCCCGCCGAACGCGACTTCGCGTATCCGCCCACGTCTTTCCCGACCGTCGTCGCCTTTACGCAATCGCGCCCAATCGTGGACCACCCGCAGGCTAAACTAGGCGTTTCCGTAATCACCATTCCCGACATCCGTTGGAAGCGCCGCGATATCAAATCGACCTCCATGCTGGCCCAGGTCATGGGCAAGCAAGAGGCCAAGCGCCAAGGCGCCTACGAGGCCTGGATGGTCGAGGACGGCGCCGTGACCGAAGGAACATCGTCGTCGGCCTTCATCGTGGACGAAGACGGCGTGTTGCGGACCCAGCCGCTCGGGCCGCACATCCTGCCCGGCGTCACCCGCCGCGTAATTCTGCGCCTGGCGCGCGAAGACGGCGTGTCCATGGCGGAGCGCCCGTTCAGCGTCGAGGAAGCTTACAGCGCACGCGAGGCATTCATGACGGCCGCTTCCGCCTTCGTGCTGCCGATCGTGACGATCAACGGGCGCAGGATCGGAACCGGAGAGCCCGGACCGATCGCCCGCGCGTTCCGGGCGCACTACATCGCCGAGGCGCGCGCGACCCTCTCCGCCTGAGCCAAGCGTGTTCCCGGCGGCAGTGCCGAGTAATATTCCTTGCTGGTATTATCGACGACGCACGAGAACCAGTCGTTGCTACCCCATTTGCAGCCATGACGCTTGCTCTGGATCAGAGCCGCAATCGCGATAATCACAATCAACAAAAGCAGAATTCGCATTGGACCGTCCCTCCCCGAGAGTGCAAGCCTACATTGCTCGGGCGCGGATCAGAAGGCGTGAGCGCGTTCTTTCAGAAGCATTCGGCATGCCCCCATGGGAAGATTGATAGGGCAGAGAGACTTGTGACGTCTAGGCCACCTATTGCGCGCCTGTGGCCGCAGCCTGTTCGCGGCTCGAATGATAGATATGCGCCTGCAGCAGGAAGTCGTCAGGCCGCTTGAGAAACAGCATCCGTGCGGTCTCGTTGCCGAAGCAATATTTTGTGCCCAGGTAGACGGTGTTGACCGAGCAGTCGGTGTGGATGTCCTTACCGAGCGCTAGCCCCATCACGCAGTCGCCGCCGAACGCGGCATCCTCGCTGCTCACGGCGTGCGCGGCCGATAGGCTCATGGACAGCACCAGCGCGGCCGCAAAGGCAAATAGAATATCGGCTTTAGGCGCTTTCATACCAACACTATTGCTGAGGAGCGGCGGGCGCACAAGGACCCTGCCTTAAACTAAGCTAGTGCCGGATTTGGCATGGCTCATCATCTAGGTTGCAGCATCGCACTCGCTCATGAGTCTTTGAAGGTTCGGGCGATTCGATCGGCCAGCGGCTTGATGAGATACGAGATCACCGTACGCGACTCGTCTCGATAAACGCTCCGACCGGCATGCCCGGCACCGGCTCAAGGCCGCCAAGCAGGGGCAGCTCGTACTCGTCCATGGTACCATCTACGGCGCAGTAGCCGGGCACGGTTTTTTCGTCCTCGGTCAGATCAGTGCCGATCCGCACCACCAAAACTGGAACATCCGGAGTCGTGCCTTGGTTGGAGACCGTTAAGCGAAGCATCGCGTCCTGGTCCTTGCCGAGCACAGGCGAGGTATTGAAACCAGTAACCATACTCACGTTCAACATTCTCAAAAAGATGCATCGTTGTTCCTGCGAACCGAGGGCTCAGATCACCAGCCGATACCCTCATAGCCATCGACGTTCGGCACCTCAGGGAAGAGACGGACCAAGTCGATGATGTGAACCTTGCCGAGGCGCGCGGCCACGGCGCGGCGGATTTCATCCGTCGCTTGGGTCACTACGACCACGTCAGCCTGATCCAGAACCTTGAGGGGGCTGGCCGACAGTATCGTCGGCAGCGCATCTACCACCGGCTCGAGATGCGGGTAGATATGACGCACGTAGTCGAACTGGGTCGACACACGAGTTTCGGCATTGATCGCAGGGTCCCAAGCGGAAACCTCGCGGCCCTCTGAGAGCATCGCGTTCACGACTTCCAGTATCGGGCTTTCGCGCAGATCGTCCGTACCTGACTTAAACGCCAGGCCGAGGAAGCCGACGCGCTCGCAGCCCGTCTCCATCAGCAAGTCAGTCGCCGACTGGATCTGCTGCTCGTTCGTCTTGCCGAGAGAGTCGATCAGCGGCGTATTGACCTTCAACTGGTCGGCGAGATGGACGACCGCACGCACTTCCTTGGGCAGGCATGACCCGCCATAAGCAAAGCCCGGCTTGAGATAGTAGGGCGACAGGTTGAGCTGGGTATCTTGGACAAAGATGTCCATCACCTCGTGGCTGTCGATCGCGAGCGGCTTGCAGATACGGCCCACTTCATTGCCGAAGGAAACCTTCGCCGCGTGCCAAACATTGTCGACATATTTGACCATCTCGGCGACCTCGATCGAGGTGACGATCGCCTCGGGGTCGACCGGAGAAAAGACGCTCGCTAGCATCTGCGCCGCGTGCTCGTCGTTGGCACCAACCACGGTCTTGGGCGGGTTGTCGAAATCGGCAATCGCGGTCCCTTCGCGCAGGAACTCAGGGTTGAAGCAAACGCCGAAGTCCTTGCCCATTTTGAGGCCCGATGCGGCTTCAATCTCGGGAACCATCACATTCAAGGTGGTACCCGGAGGAATGGAGCAGCGCATCACCACCACGTGGTAGGCGTCCTTGCGTGCAAGGCCCTTGCCGATCTCACGCGCCGCAGAGATCACATAGCGGTAGTCACAGCCGCCATCGGGGGATGTCGGCGTGCCAACGGAAACAAAGGTCATGTCGGAATTGGCGACCGCGTCGGCCGTATCGGTTGTCGCCGTGACAAGGCCCGCCTCAACACCTAGGCCGAGAAGCTCGCCGAGGTCTTTCTCGTGAATCGGCGACTCGCCGCGCGCGATCTGGCCGGCTTTTATCTCATCGACATCGCAGCCGATGACTGTGTGGCCGAGCTTGGCCAGACACGCCGTGGAGACCGCTCCGACATAGCCAAGGCCAATAACGGAGATGGAAGGAAGATGGCGCAGGGCCGGACGAACGATTGCCGGGTCTACAGATTCATAGATTTCGAAGTTGCGGGCCAGGTCATTCATGATGTTTCCATTGGGTTTAATTGATCCTGTACCTACATCATCAAGAGCCGTGCCAAACCGTACGTTCGACTATTTCCTTATATTTATCAGTTTATTAGACTACCTCGCCATCTGAGACGCACGTCCGCAACTTGGCAACCTGCAAAGATCCGCATTGCAAACTGCAACTCGCACAGCCGCGACTTGGCGAAATCCAACGAGCCTGGGGACCGGCGATAGCCGAACGAAGTTTAGCCCGCTAAACGGCAGGCCTGTAAGTCCCGTGCGGTCTAAACCGTCACTAGGATTTTAGGTTGGCAAGGGCGATGGCTGTGACGTGACTGATGATGGGGAATCCACCCGACTCCAATTCCGCCAGTACGCGCTCGGGAGACAGGTATTCCAGCGCCATGTCTTCCAGATCCCCGGGATCCGGCGCGCGCATCGTTTCCGCATGCTCTGCACGAAATAGATGCGACACGCCGATGCCCTGGTTTCCGCCCATGGTGAAACTTCCGAGAGCTGTCCAGGTGTTCGACGCCAGGCCCGTCTCTTCCAGCAATTCGCGCTTTGCGGCTTCAAGCGAATCCTCGCCGAGATCGATCAGCCCGCCGGGAAGCGTGAGGGCGACCGCGCGAGGACCGTGCTTGTACTGGCGGATGCAGGCCACGAGCCCGTCCGGCGTTGTGGCGTAGATGGTCGCGTGGCTCGGCATGCGGACTTGGTAGAAGTCCGAAACCTTGCGGCCATCGGAGAGCCGGACTTCCTCTCGGCTGACGACCAGACCCCGATCGTTCCGATACACCTCTTCAGCCGAAACGACAGTCCACTCCTCGCGCCCCATCAAGAACTCCTTCGAGCCGGACTCTTAGAAATTGAAATAGATGAACTCCGTGATGTCTTCCAACCGGTACAGCTGAACCAAGGCCACGAAAAAGCCGAGCCCCATTGTCGCCGCCCAGGCCGGTGACGGGCGCCAAGCAATATGTTGCCCCACGGCCGAATTCTTGACCGACTCGGCGCCGTCCGCAAGGACCGGTCCGTAGCGCCGCGCAATCTCTATAGAGTTGGGCAGCAGAAAGACAATCGCCGTCAGCGCACCCAAGTGCAACCATATCGTCAACGTGTCCTGCGACAGCGATGCCCACAGCTTCGGCTCCAGGGGCTGCGACAGCCCGCTCATGCCGGCAAGAATGTTACTCGCACCACCGAAGCTCTCGGCACGGAAAAACACCCAGGCGACAATGACGGCCAAAAGAGTAAGCGCTTGCGCGAGGCCACTGCAGAGCCATGCGGGGAGCAAGGCAGGCTTCGAGGACTGTCCCCATAGACGTGACCACGTATGGTTCACGACGAGATAGAAACCGTGCAGCCCGCCCCAGACCACGAACGTCCAGCTCGCGCCGTGCCACAGGCCGCCAAGAGCCATGGTCGCCATCAGATTGATATGACGGCGTCCGGCTCCGCGACGGCTGCCGCCAAGCGGGATATAGAGATAGTCGCGCAGGAAGCGAGAGAGTGTGATGTGCCAACGGCGCCAGAACTCGACAATACTTTTGGACTTGTAGGGCGAGTTGAAGTTGATGGGCAGTCGGATGCCGAACATGCGGGCCACGCCGAGTGCCATATCGCAATACCCCGAGAAATCGAAATAGATCTGGAAGGTGTAAGAGAGCGCACCGATCCATGCCGCCTCGACGGGCACGCCTTCGGTTGTCTCGGCAAGACCGAAGGCGGTCGACACATAGGGTACAACGCCGTCCGCCAACACAATCTTCTTGAAGAGACCTATCACAAAGAGCGTCAAGCCCACGGATAGATTGACCCCCATACGGTTCTTGAATACCGACAACGTAAACTGGGGAATCGTATCCTTCTGCAGAACGATCGGGCCCGCGATGAGCTGTGGAAAGAAAACGATAAAGAGCGCATACCGTGGGAAGTCGCACTCCACCAAGTCCCCACGATAAGTGTCGTAGAGAAATGAGACCTGCTGGAATGTGAAGAAGGAAATGGCCAAAGGTAGTGCGACGCCAGCAAGAGCGTAGTCGAGACCAGTCAGTGCATTCATGTTCGAGATGAAAAAGTCGGCGTATTTGTAGTACGCGAGCACCAGAATATTCGCTGCGATTCCCAAGCCCAAAACCCAAGGGTCCTTGACCTTAACGAGGACTCGATGAAGGCCATAGTTGATCAGCACCGAACCGATGAGAAGGACGAGATACCAGGGGTTCCACCACCCATAGAAGAACAAGGATGCGGCAATAAGCCAGGCGATAATGCCGCGCTCCGCATCGAAATGGCGCAGGAGAAAGAATCCAACCAGAGTTGCCGGGAGGAACAGGTAGATGAATTCAAGAGAGCTAAAAACCATTTTGGGCCGCCTACGTCATAAAAAGAGGTGAATGGGACTCGTCATCAGGACTTGCTGAATTGAGCGGAGGAACTCTGAATCTTGGTTTCGAGTTCTGACAAGAGCGCCTTGGCACCTTTATGCCCAAGTTTGGCACCTTCTTGGGCCAGCTCGTAAGCGCGCGTCGGATCTTTCGTGACTAGTCGCCCCTCGGCTAACAAGCGGGCCAACTCTTCCATCGAACCCGGATGCCGAAGAGCAACACCTTTCTCGAACAGACCCACGGCTTCCACGTCCGACAGACCGTGAGCCCGCTTCAAGTGGAGCCGTCCCAAGCCCGTTACAGCGCCGCCATGCCCAAGCTCGGCGGCCATCCGCAGCCACCCCAGCGCTTCGTCCGCGCCGGCATTTTCGTCGCGCTCCCGCAACATGAGCACGGCAAGTTCGTGCATACCGCCGCTATCGCCTAGGCGGCTCGATCTACGGAACCAGCGCTCCGCTTCCGCAAAGTCACGTCGAACAAAAACGCCGTCCCGATAGAGCCGGCCGAGCGTCTTGGCGGCGCTGCTAGAGCCTCCATTTGCTTTTTTGGTCAAACCAATGGCGGCTTGGCGCCCCCAGTACTGCGCCTTCTCATCATCCACCAGCACGCCAGTGCCGCCTCTCAGGAGCCACTGCGCGTATTGGATCGTCGATGTTGGATAGCCAGCGATGGCTGCCTTCTCATAGTGATAGAGCGCGCGTTTTGTGCTTGGCTTTACGCCAGACCCGTATCGAAAGTGGTGCGCCAGCTGCACATGCGCCTTCTCAAACCCCCAGGAAAGAGCCTTGTTGAACCAGGCAACTGCAATAGCATCGCAGTTTTCGCCCTCCGCTTTTTGGTAGAGCCTTCCGATCTCGTAAGCCGTTTCACCGCGGTAGGCGAAGTCGTACCGAACAGCCTGCATGAGCCATTTGCGGGTGGTCTCCAGGTTTGGGTCGACGCCCCAGCCGTATTTGTAAGACCGGGCCAAATGATACATCGCCGCAGGATGGCCGTCGGAGGCTAACGATGTCAGCGCCCGGTTGGCCTCCGACCACTTGCCAACTTTTTGGAGCTCGCGTGCGTCGGAGATCAGACCCTCCAACGCGGGATCATTAGCTGCGACCAACGCAGCCTGGGCAGACTGAGCCTGCTCTCCCACGATGTAGGCCAAACTAAACCCAAGGACAGTAGTGCACAGCGCGGCGGCGACACCCAGTTGTACCTTTCTGCTAGACATCGGACGCACTCCAGATTCGGCAATTGACGCCTACTCGCAAAGTCAGCTGGCCATGCGTGTGCTCGGTTGCCTTATCATTGTTGTCGATTGGACAGTGAACAAGCTCGCTGCGCGGTGGCGACAGCTCGCCGCGATGGTCTGGCGTTGAAATCAGCCGCGCAACTTCTCCTACGATCGCCCGCGCCACTCCGCTGTCGAAATGGTAGGCGTCCTTGAAGTTATCCAAGTCCCGCGTCAGCGGGCTGTCGAAGTCGAAGTCGACTACGGGTGCGAACTGGGCGAGACGGGCTCGGAAAGTGTGATTGACGTCGGCAAGACCGAAATCCTTGATCCGATGCTGCATTTCGATAATCGTCGGGGGTACGAAGAAGACGAGATTGATCCCTTCCCGGTCACACCAGTCAGCGATCTCCGCAATTTTATCCCAGAGCTCGTCCGAGAATGAGAAGCTACGCCAATCATTGGATGCATTTTTGCTGACTTGGCGCGCAAACTTCTTCGGCAGCCGTCTGTCAATCTTATCTTCCTTCCAAACAGTCGCCCACGGACCCAGCCCAAGACTATACCGCTCCAAATCACTGGACAGCTCTCGGGTCGCAGCAATCTCTGGCAAGCGGCACTCTTTGCATAGACTCTCGTCCATGAGCTGTTGCAACAGACCCAAATTGACAGCGCCACCCCGTTCCTCGGCCTCAGCCTTACCGACCAAGCTCGGAACAAGACGGGCGAGCTTATCGAGCGTCTTGCCATACCGATTGTCGATATTAGCCCAACCGGTCTTTGCCACGAACCAGCTCGAGTAGTAGCGCAAGGGCGCGTCGGCCAATTCGATTGCTTCGGGAACACGGTTCAAGCCGCCCCGATGTTTGAGATCGAAAGTTCGGAGGGGGACTCCCACTATGAGTGTCTTTATCTCCGCGTTGTCGCGAAGGTACTCGTAAGTGCTGTAGATCTCGGGGACGGTCGCGCCGCCATATGCAAAGTTGTAGGCTCCCGAAAACCCAGTCTCCTTAAAGTATTTGTCCTGAAGCGCGCGGCTGCGGCTATCGCCCAGGACGACGTGTGCGCCCCTTTTGCGCGGGTACTCAATCATCTTGTACAGAGGATAGTGCGCCTTCACGCTAATCTCCCGCTTGTCTAGATCGAGGTCGAACAGCTCGTGCATATTGAAGGGGTCGACAACTAGGTTGAAGATGATCGGGCCGGCACCAAAGATGGACACGATCGACAAGACGGCTACATAGCGCATGAGAGTGGAGTTTGTGGTTTTCATAGCGGTACTCTTTCTCAATGATGCTTGGTCGAGCGCCTGCAGCAAGTCAGGCTTGTGGTAAGCGTGGCAATGGGAGGCTGCTCAGCGAAGAGGTCGACGAGATCAATGAGCATGCAGCGGCCCTGCCGAGCGGCGATCTGCCTCTGCAGCTCGCTTGTATGGTACGTAACGACAAGCGTTTGACACCAGTTGATGACAGGTTCCGCACTGGCGAACAGCATGCCCGCGCGTCCTAGCAGCAGCCGATCCGTCAGGGTGTGGATTGCCGGGTCGAAGGCCGCAACCTCGTACCCTTGGTCAGCCAGCCGGCTCATGACTTCGACGATGGGACGTTCGCGAGAACCATCTGCACATTGCACGCAGGCCAGACCAAGAAACCCGACCTTCCGTCCGCCCACCTTCCTGATCAGCTCAACGACATCGGCAATTCGCGCGTCACCCGGACGGGTGCGCGTGTAAACAAGCGGGACAACCGCAAAGCCCGGAGAGTCATCGATCTCTGTTAGAACATTCATAGCGTTGAGCCTCTTACGACTGAAACTGTCGTCTTCAGTTCAAGCGCCGTGCCAAACAATTTATTCCTTCAATAACAGGGCTTTAGACTAATTCTGCCGCTCGCCTACTAGGTGCACCTTCGCAATTTGGAACTACGCGTTGCCATTCTGCAAAGCCGCTAGTCGACCCGCATGATTGAGAACAACGGCGATTTGTCGAGGTAGTCGTCGATGGAATCGAAGTGCCATGCTTTGGCGTTCGTGCATCCAGACACGCCGCATGACAACAGCTCCAAATCGAGCCTAAACGGATCTTCGGGACGATAAAGGTTCGCGTAGGCGAGCAGCCGAGCGCCTGAGGTCGCACTGGGCAAGAGTGCTGCATAACGGTCCCGGAGTTCATCTGTTGCGAACGCGTCCCAGCCCGTCGCTGGAAACCAGCGTGGGCTCGCGGTGCCGGACCCGTCGATAAACGTTGGAAGCATGAAGCCGCTCTGCAAAAGCGTATCGAGCCGTTGCCGAACGGCAGAGTCTTGCTTGCGGCTCAGCCTTATCTGAGCCAATGCTCTTAGGCTGATGCCGGCATGGGCGATGTCTTCATAGTTCGGGTCCGCGTCCGCTCTCTTTACGGGCCTACTCGCTGAAATAAGATCCTCCTCCGTCCAACCCGCAAAGTACGCCGGCGGCCAGTACCGCCACAGCGCTCCGTCCTTCTCGAGCTCCCACGACTTAAGGAACTGATCGACAAGCCTCGCGGCGCGACGGTCCCATGCCGGCTTGTCAGCGACCTGCGCAACGTGACGGAGAACATTCGCCCATGCCATCTGCCAATTCCACGGAGCCCAAACCCCGTCGTAACGAAAATTGATTCCGTAAGGGATGCGATACAGGCCACTGGCCGTATCGAAGTTCTTTTCCTGTGCCCGCACGGCGCAGACGGCCGTTGTATAGATACGCTGACGAAGGTCGGTCGAGCATGCATTGCCCAGCTTCTGGCATGCGCGAACCAGGCTGCCGATAATCACCGCCTGATTGACCATCAAGGAGACCGGTGTCCGGTGATCTTCCGAGTAGATGCGTGAAGCCCAGCCGCAGCGCGGATTGTCAGCGCCACTGACATTGAGGTGGGCATTGGTCGCCGACAGCGTCCCGCGCATCGCGCGCCGCGCCAAGGCGGCGAACACGCCGTGTTCCGTTTTCTCATAAAGAACCACGAGCGCTTCAGTTCGATAGCTCTGGCTCCAACTCTGGTACCCGGCTCCGTCGCTAGCGACCGCCCCGGGCTCGCCGAGCCCTGTCAGAAGCAGGCCGGAGATCGCGTGAAAGGCCTGCCGCGCATCGCGCGACCCCGAAACAGCCAAAACAGGAATGTCGTCTTGGATGGACCGATCGAGCCCAAAGGCCAGGATCTCGTCCTGATCGCTATCGGCAATTGGAATAGGCTCGCGTTCGCCTTCCGGCAGAAGGTAGACATCGCTGCCCCTCTCTTCATCGCAAAAGACCTGTAGGGCCAGCCCAACGTCCAATGACTTCGCGGACAACAGCGCACACCCTTTAAGGCGCCCGATCTCTACGTGATCGGCCGCGACCAATCGGCCATACTTAGTCCTGGGAATGCGCGAAAAGACGTAGTCCAGAGACTCCTTGTCCTGCACAGAGAGCACAAGCTGATCAGCATCAAAAAAGATGATCGAGGCATGGGTACGTCGCGGCCATTGGATGACAACCTTGCCGTCATGAACCAGATCGACGGTTGTCTCCGGGCCTTTCCGGCTGCGCAGATAGACATGCGAGCCGCTTCGATCCAAGCGGATCGAACGCAAACGTGAGACATCGTCTAACTCGAGACCATCGACAAGCTTCGAGTCATCGAGCGTGATGGTGGGTCGGAAGGCGCCCGGCTCCCAGAACTGGGATTGGGTGAAGGCGCCTACAGTCGAGACTGAAACCAACCCCTTCTGCGCGCTGGTCTTGCGCGTCGCAATGCCGGTCCGAGTGTTGAAGCTGAGGCCTGTGGCTGTCTGGGTGATAACCCATCCGTCCGGCACTTCGCCCGCTCGCGCCAAACCGCAGGCGCACACGGCCGCCGTCGCCAGTAGAAGCGCACGGATCCGTCCCCGCCAGTGCGATCGAGCGCAGTAACGAGATCGGCGCATCATCGTAGACTCGCGATGTCGGCGAACTGCGTCTTTGTCGGAATGGCTACCAGCCCTGCGTAGTGCGCTGTTAACAGGAACAGCAGGATGACCGCGATAGCAGTACACCAAGCCGCCATGGCCGACCGGGCCTGATCGACAAGGCCGGCACCAGCACCGGCGGTCTGGTTGCCGCGGTTCGACCAGCGCTGTTTCGACAGGCGAAAGATCGCGTAGACCTTTACCGACGCATTGATCAACTGGTTGAGATAAAGGATCCAAGGATACGCCATCTCGACTTTGCGAGAATAGGCAAACAGGACGAGCGAGAGCAACATCCGGCTGAGCGCAATGAAGGCTACATACGACGCCAGATAGCCAAGGCCGACGAAGACGCTCGCACAGACCGCAAGGACTGGGCTCACCAGCATCGTCCACATCGATAGCCTTTGATCGATAAGACACCACCAGATGAAGAAAGGCATGGCACGAGGCCCGAGCTTTATGGCACGCGATCCATTGCGGAGCATGTTGCCGGACCAGCGGCGAAAGTTCTGCACCATGCGGTCCATACCCGACCCTTCGATGACCTCGACCGTGTAGCCAAGAGCGTCGGGCACGTAGAGCATCTTCGCCTTGTTCTTCAGCATGAAGTACCAAGTGCTCTTGTCGTCGCCGGACAGAAAGCGGAACTGGCCCCACAGCCAATGGGTGAGATGATCTGCCTCCAGCAGGCGAATGAATTCTTCCTTCTTGAGATGCTTGGCCCTGAACACGGACATGCGGCCGGTGAGTGTGAGAACGCGGCCCGAAAGCGCATGACTTTGCATCGCCAAACGGCGCTGCGAGAACCGCATCTTCAGCCAGGTCTCAATCCACCGGGGCCCGATGCAGATGACTTCCTCGTCTGTCGTGCAGGCCTGGAGCTCGGGATAGAGGTGAAACAGCGGCATACATCGGCTGACGGCCCCTTCGGCCAGTACGAAATCGCCATCCATAAAACAGACGAGATCGTCGTCCAGCACCGGCAACCGGCTCATTGCACGCAAGACGAGCCCAATTGCAGCGCGCTTTCCCGGAACGTTCTGACGAATAATTCTCAGTGTGACGTCCACGTCCGACGCTTCGCGGCGCAGCAGATCGGCGATGATGTCTTCGTCGAAGCGGTCGGAAGATCCGAGCCAGATCGTTCCTGGAACGCCCGAGCCAACGATTTCGCGGAGTACCGACCGGACCACCATCTCGGTTATCTCGCGGTGCTCGCGGTACGTCGTCATCATGAAATGCATATGCCGCGGACGCCAACCGCCGTCCCAAAGCTCACGGCACCGCGCCTTCAATTTCGGATAGACCAGACGTCCGTATATCAACGCACGGATCGCATGGGT
>NZ_JBAWCQ010000119.1:0-2539 GCF_049590335.1 Methyloceanibacter sp. | reverse complement strand
GCCGCCCAAGCCGAGCAGTTTGCCAAGTCGCAAGTGGAGTGCCTTGTCGCTGTCTCGTGCAATCCAGGTACCTTGGCCCGTGACTTACGCATTCTCGTCGACGGGGGTTACCAGATCACGCGCGTGACGCCCGTCGATCAGTTCCTCTTCTCGAGCCATGTGGAAGTGGTCGTGCATCTGAGGCGCTAAGCGCGCCGCGCCTTGCCCTGCAGCAACGTCTCCACATAGGCGGGCACGATCTCCGTAGCGGCGCCGTAATGCGTCTCAGCGAATAGGCTTGCGCCTTCCGACGGGTCGAGATTGAGTTCGACCGTATGCGCGCCGGCACGCTGGGCCTCGGCAACGAAACCCGCCGCCGGGTAGACCGTACCGCTTGTTCCAATGGAGACGAACAGATCGCACCGCGCGAGCGCTGCATAGATGCGTTCCATCTCTTGCGGCATCTCCCCGAACCACACCACGTCGGGTCGCATATAGCCGGATTTGCCACAGGCCGGGCAATCCGTCGCGAGCGAGAGGTCTTCCGTCCAGAAACGGCTGGCGCCGCAGGCCGCGCACAGGGCGCGCGCCAATTCTCCATGCATATGGATCAGTGTCTCGCTTCCGGCGGCTTCATGCAGCGGGTCGATATTCTGCGTAACGGTCAGGACTTCGCCACCATGTTCTCGCTCGAGTTTGGCAAGCGCGAAATGCGCGGCGTTGGGCCGGACATCGGCCAGCCAGCGCCGGCGCATATTGTAGAAGTCGTGAACCTTGGTTGGATTGCGCGCGAAGCCTTCGGGTGTCGCCAGCTCTTCGAGATTGTAGTCGTCCCACAGCCCGCCCTTGCCCCGGAACGTGCCCAGCCCACTCTCGGCCGAAAGCCCCGCACCTGTCAGGATGACGATTCGGTCGGCAGCCATTCCAGGTTCGTATCCACGTCTTGAGCCACGTCCTGGCCGGTCTGGCCGCGATGACGCAGATAGTGGTCGGCCAGCACAATGGCCATCATGGCCTCGCCAATGGGCACGGCGCGGATGCCTACACACGGATCGTGACGCCCCTTGGTGACAACCTCGGTGTTGTTGCCGTCCTTGTCGATCGTGCTTCGTGGATTGAGGATCGACGAGGTAGGCTTGACCGCGAAGCGCGCGACCACCGGCTGGCCCGTGGAAATGCCGCCGAGGATTCCGCCCGCATGATTGGACAGAAAGGTCGGCCATCCCGGCGGGCCATTCTGCATCTCGTCGGCATTCTCTTCGCCAGAGAGCGCGGCCGACTCGAAGCCAGCACCAATCTCAACACCCTTCACGGCATTGATGCTCATCAGTCCTGAGGCGATGTCCTGGTCCAGCTTGGCGTAGAGCGGTGCGCCGAGCCCGACGGGCACACCGTCCGCGACGATCTCGATGACGGCACCGGTGGACGAGCCGGATTTTCGGATCTCGTCGAGGAATTCGGCCCAATTCTCCGCCGCCTTGGGATCGGGGCAGAAGAACGGGTTTTCGTTCACCGTGTCCCAGCTCCAATTGGCGCGGTCAATTTTGTGCGGGCCCACCTGGACGAGGGCGCCGCGCACGCGCAGACCCGGCACGACTTTCCGTGCCACCGCGCCCGCCGCGACGCGGGTCGCCGTCTCGCGCGCCGAAGCCCGGCCCGAACCGCGCCAGTCGCGCACGCCGTATTTCTCCAGATAGGTGTAGTCAGCATGACCGGGGCGGAACTTGTCCTTGATGTCCCCATAGTCCTTGGAGCGCGCATCGACATTACTGATTTGAAGCGCGATAGGCGTGCCCGTCGTGACCAGCGCGCCATCTTCGTGTTCGAACACGCCGGACAGAATCTCGACTGTGTCGGGCTCTTTGCGCTGGGTCGTGTATTTCGACTGGCCCGGGCGGCGCTTATCCAAATAGGTCTGGATCTCCGCCTGCGTGATTGGAACGCCGGGCGGGCAACCGTCGACCACGCAGCCGATGGCGGGCCCGTGGCTTTCGCCCCAGGTCGTGATGCGGAAGAGATGTCCAAAACTGTTATGCGACATGCCTTTGTCTAGCCTTTTCTCGCCATAGCGTCCATCCGGCAGCGTCGATCCGATCACGAAAACGGCTCGCGTCAGCCACGGAGCGAGCCCACTTTCAGCATAATTTTCCTCAGCTTACCCCCTATCGCGGGTTCCCGCGCCGGCAGGCTCGAGTCTTCGCCGGCCGCTTCCTCCCAAGACACAATTGAAATAAGGAGCCGCCAATGCGTGCTGTGCATGCATGTCTATTGACGTTGACTGTCGTCTTTCTCTCGAGCGCGATGACGCTCAAACCCGCCGCCTCGTTGCCCTCGCCTTTCGCGAAGGCCGCATCGACTAGCGCCGCAACAAAGAGGATCGTGAAGCCCGCCAGCAGAGGCCGGCAAAGCGTGGGGACAAAGCCCGCGCGCTGGTGCGGCTGGTATATGCGCACCCAGCTGGGTGGAGGGCCTGAATACAATCTCGCGCGCAACTGGGCCAAGCGCGGCCGCCCCTTGAATGGGCCCCGCGTCGGCGCGGTCGTCGTCTGGCCCCATCACG
>NZ_JBAWCQ010000118.1:0-27936 GCF_049590335.1 Methyloceanibacter sp. | reverse complement strand
ATACTTGGAGGAAACAACGATGAAATTTCTGACCCCTGCCATCGTCACCGGCGCCCTTCTCTTCGCCGGCTCGGCGATCGCCGCGACCGGCGAATACGGAAATATGTGCGCCATGGGCCTTGCCCTTGATAAGAAGGTCGAGACCGATTGCTCGATCAATGCCGAGATCAACGGCAAAACCTACTGCTTCGGCAACGACACGGCCAAGACGCTTTTCATGAAGGACACCGAGGGTAACCTCAAGAAGGCCCAAAGCTTCTACAACGACAACCAGTAGCCCGGGCCATGCGCCCTCCGTGGCGCAGCTAGGGGAAGGCCCTCCAATTGCTACCGGGTCTTCCCCAACGCCTCTCGGGCTTAGAAGCGCGATGGAATAAAGGTTGTCCATTGACGGCGGGTGCATTTCTGACGATTGAATGGCGTTTCAATGGCCGATTACGCCATATAAACAAAAGTCTTGGAGGAAGAATTTATGAATAAGGTTGTTATCGCCGCTGCGATTGCCGGCACCATGTTTGCCGCTTCCGGTTCCGCCGCCTTTGCCGCCGGCGACCTGGGTGAATTCAGCAACAACTGCGCGTTTGGGCTCACCAAGGGCGTTAAGAAGTTCACCGACTGCTCCGTACAGGAGAAGATCGACGGGAAGCTCTATTGCTTCAGCAAGCAATCTGCCAAGGAAGCATTCATGAAGGACCCGGAAGGCAATCTCACCAAGGCCCAGTCCTTCTATGCCGACAATCAATAGTCAGTCGGGCTCAGACCCAACCGCATGATTTCAAAGGCTCGCCCAGAACTTGGGCGGGCCTTTTTTCGTAACTATCGAGTGCAACTGCGGCCTAGGAAACGAGATCAGGCCACGGCGCCGGCGCGGACCACGAGGAGCCGCTTCAGGGTCTCCCGGGTGGAGAGGTCGGCGCGGCCGTCGACGCGCGCAGGCCGATAGTGCCGCTGGAACGCCTCCACCACGATTTCAGTGCCGCGCCCGTAGGTAGACGTGGCCTCGACGCCATAGCCGAAGTCCTTGAGGTCGCGCTGCAGCTCTACGACGGCCTCGCTCTCATCGCCGAGCCCGAGGCCCATATCGTCGCCCAGAGGCGCCGGTTCGGTCCATAGGCCGACCCCGGCACGAGCCAGCCGCGCCCAGTCGAAACGCTCGCCCGGATCGCGCTTGCGCCCCGGCGCAATGTCCGAATGGGCCAGCACGCGGGCGGCTGGGATACTGTGGCGGCCGATAATATCGAGGCAGAGTGCCTCCACGGCGCGGATTTGCACATCCGGAAACGGCGGGTAGTCGTAGTCGTGACCGGGATTGTGAATCTCAACGCCAATGGACGCCGAATTCAGATCCGTCTCGCCAGCCCAGTAGCTTTGGCCCGCATGCCAGGCCCGCGCTGACTCCGCCACCATCTGAGTGACGATCCCGGCCTCGTCGAGGATGTAGTGGGCGGACACCTTGGACTCTTCGGATGCGAGCCAATCGCGGGCCGCATCGTGCGCTTCCATCCCCGTGTAGTGGAGGATCAGCGTGTTAGGCTTCCGTCCCTCAGGCCGCGGCTCGAAATTGGGCGATGGCACCCAGTGCGCGGCAAGCTTGCTGTCCGGTGCGGCCATCATCCAAGCCTGTCCATTGTGCAAGCCAGTCCATTGTGCGGCCGTCGCGCGACAAGTTCGCCGGTCCGGCTATCAGCCACGGCGGCGGAAAAGACGACCCTAGAGGCCGCGCTCTTTCGCGATTTGCTGATAGGCCTCGTTGATGGCGGCCATCTTGTCCGTGGCGATAGCGATGAACTCTTCCGGCACGCCGCGTGCGATCAGCTTGTCGGGATGGTTCTCCGCTATCAGCTTGCGGTACTGGGCCTTCAGCTCGTCGTTTGTGATCGCCGGCTCGACCTCAAGCACCTCGTAAGGATTGCGCTTCGAGGCAACCACGTGCCGCGCTTTGATATAGCCGAACTCCGTATCGGTAAAGCCGAAGCGCTTGGCCACTTGTCTCAGGAACTCCTCCTCTGTCGGATCGAACTCGTCGTCGGCCTTGGCGATGTGGAACAGGCCGTCCAGCACGTCTTCCAGCAGTTTTCGGTTGCCCTTGAACATCCCGGCAAGCTGGTCGGCATAGGCTTCGTAGCCAGCCACTTCCTGCTTAGCGAGGTTGAATACTCGTGCCACGTTCTTCATCTCGCCGTCCGGGACCTTGAAGACCTCCTTGAAGGCGTTGACCTCGTCCATGGTAACGACGCCGTCAGCCTTGGCCATCTTGGCTCCCAGCGCGATAACGCCCACGGTGAAGGCCACCTGGTCCTCGCCGTCGGCGCCACCTTCCTGCTCACCGTCCCGGTCGATCACATAGTGCCCGGCGACACCGCCGACCAACGCGCCAATCGGCCCTCCGACCGCGAGCCCTGCGGCTGCACCTGCGAGCTTTCCCCAAACCGACATAGCGGACTCCCTTAGAACCTCTTTATCTAGTTAAACCATAGGGACTTTTCGGTTGTCCCGCATGGGATAATCGCCCCGATGGCGCACCGCCGCCGGGCCAAGAACGTTATGCTATCCTCGGAGATTGCCAAGGATCGACATCTTCGGCTGATCGACCTCGAGACCGGCCCTGAGCCGCCGCTCCACGTGCCACGACCTGACAAAGGTCCAGACGGCAAACCACAGCGCCAAAAGCGCATTGGCGCCACTCGCGGCCCAGACGAATGTGGACCCCAGCTCGAACAGATTGGCCGCGGCAAGGATGAAGGCCTCGATCACAATCGCAAAGCCGCCTGCCATCACGATAGCGGCGCACAGTGAAACGATAAAGATCGTCAGCGGATTTCCGCCTTTTTTGGTGTCTTCGGTGCTCATCGGCGCGTTCTAACCCTTGAGAATCTGCTGGGGGCGCTTTTCCTTACCGGCGTGATCCCATTGTTACAAGAGATTCCGGCACTTCCGACCCGGCAGGCTATCCCGATCTTGAATGACAAGGCTACCTCAGAATTGTATCCACGGCCCTTGAGAGGCGAAAGGAGCGACAATGGCGGTCTACGAGCTTGATGGGCAGGCGCCCGAATTTCCGGCAGACGGGCTCTATTGGGTCGCCGATACAGCCGTTTTGACCGGCAAGGTGCGGCTGAAGTCTAATGCCAGCGTCTGGTACGGCTCGGTGCTGCGTGGCGACAATGAGTGGATCGAGGTCGGCACAGGCTCGCAGGTGCAGGATAATTCCACGCTCCACACCGATCCGGGGTTCCCGCTGATCATCGGCCAGGACTGCGTCATTGGACACAATGTCATCATGCATGGCTGCACCATTGGAGGCAGCACGCTGATCGGCATGGGCGCGATTGTCCTGAATGGCGCCAAAATCGGCGCCCACTGTCTTGTCGGCGCTGGTGCCCTGATCACCGAGGGCAAGGAGTTTCCCGACAATTCGGTGATCGTCGGATCGCCCGCCAAGGCCGTGCGCGAGGTCGACGACAAGATGCGTGCCATGATCGCCCGCGGCGCCGATGTCTATATGCGACGCTGGAAACAGTATGAGGCCGGGCTGAAACGGATCTCGTGACAGGCGGACCAACCGCAGCATGACCGGCAAATGGCAGTTCTTCATCGATCGGGGCGGCACGTTCACCGACATTGTCGGGTGCGACCCCGACGGCAGGCTCGTGACCACGAAGCTGCTGTCGGAGAATCCCGAATCTTATGAGGACGCCGCCATCGCCGGCATCGCCGATCTGATCGGCGCGTCGCGCGCAGCGCCCCTACCGCCTCATCTCATCGAGACCGTGCGTATGGGGACAACAGTCGCTACCAACGCCCTGCTTGAGCGTAAAGGCGATCGCGTTCTGCTCATCGTGACTGAAGGATTTCGAGACGCTCTTGAGATCGGCTACCAGGCGCGCCCCAAGATCTTTGCGCGGCGGATCGAGAAACCCTCCATGTTGTATGAGCGCGTAGTGGAGGTGCCCGAGCGTGTCCGTGCCGACGGAACGGTCGAGGTTCCGCTGGACCTCGAGGGCACACGCATTGCCCTGGAAGATGCACGCAAAGACGGCATCGATGCCGTTGCCATCGTCTTCATGCACGCCTACGCGCATCCCGCCCACGAGCATGACGCAGCCGCCCTCGCCCGGGAGTTGGGATATGGCCAGGTCTCCGTCAGCCACGAGGTGAGTCCGCTGGTAAAGTTCGTGGGCCGGGGCGATACGACCGTGGTGGACGCATATCTGTCGCCGCTGCTCAGCCGCTATGTGGACCGCTTGGCGCGCGCACTCTCGGCGCATGGGGACCAGCGCGCGCACCGAGGCGCACAACAAGACGCGCCGAGGCTGCTGTTCATGCAGTCTTCCGGCGGTCTCACGTCCGCACGTCTCTTTCGTGGCAAAGATGCGATCCTGTCCGGCCCGGCCGGCGGCGTGGTGGGCGCCGTAGAGACGGCGGCAAGCGCGGGGTTCTCGCGGGTCATCGGCTTCGACATGGGCGGCACGTCCACGGATGTGTGCCATTACGACGGCGTTCTGGAACGCAGCTTCGAGAGCGTCGTGGCGGATGCGCGGGTGCGTGCCCCGATGATGCTCATACACACAGTCGCGGCGGGCGGAGGTTCGATCCTTCATTGCGACGAGGCGCGTTTCCGGGTGGGACCGGACTCGGCGGGTGCCGATCCGGGCCCGCGTGCCTATCGCCAGGGCGGGCCGCTCACGGTCACGGACGCCAATGTCATGACGGGTAAGCTCCAGCCCGATCTGTTTCCCCAGATTTTCGGGCGCGGCCAAGACCAACTGCTGGACCGGCGCGCGGTGGTGAAGGCCTTCCATGCGCTCGCGCGGCAGCTGGGCGATGGCCGCTTGCCGGAGGAGATCGCCGAAGGCTTCATCAAGATCGCCGTCGCCAATATGGCCAACGCTATCAAGACGATTTCCGTACAGCGGGGCTATGACGTCGCTGGCTATGTGCTCAACTGTTTTGGCGGTGCGGGCGGGCAGCATGCCTGTCTCGTCGCCGACGCGCTCGGTATCGAGAGCGTGATCCTGCATCCGCTCTCCGGGGTTCTATCCGCCTATGGCATGAGCCTCGCGAATGTGCGCGCGACCCGCACCCATGCGGTGCTCGCGCCGCTCGACACCAACGGCATGGCAACACTCGCCGAGATTTGTGCACCCCTAGAGCGCGAGACGGCGCGCGAACTTGCGCTTCAAGGCATCGAGGCGGGTGCGATCACAGCGCAGGCGCATTTGCGTTACGAGGGTACGGACAGTTCCCTGCCGATCCCGTCCGGCGCGTTGGCGGAGATGCGCACTCAGTTCGAGGCAGCGCATCAGAAGCGTTTCGGTTTCGTCAGTCCGGAAAAAGAGATCGAGATCGAGGCCGTCGAGGTAGAGGCGATTGGCGGCGGTGCGCCGATCGTAGAATCCGATGCGCTCCTTACCGCCAAACGGTTCGCGCCCACACCACAGACCCGGGCCGACATCTTCACCCACGGAAACTGGCACGATGTCCCCATCTACGCCCGCACCGATTTGGCACCGGGCGCCGAGATCGTGGGCCCGGCACTCCTGATCGAAGATCATCAGACCGTCGTGGTGGAACCGGAATGGCGTGCGGCGGTGACGGCGAAGAACCATCTCCTTTTGACGCGGGCCTGCGCGCCGCAAACCAAAGAGACGGTTGGCGCTGCTAGCAAGCCGGATCCGATCATGCTGGAGGTATTCAACAGCCTCTTCGTCTCGATCGCCGAACAGATGGGATATGCGCTGCAGAACACGGCTCGCTCAGTCAACATCAAGGAGCGCCTCGACTTCTCCTGCGCCATGTTCGATGCGGGCGGCGCTCTGATCGCCAACGCGCCGCACATCCCTGTTCACCTCGGCTCGATGGATCGAAGCGTCGAAACGATCATGCGGGAGGTCGGTACCGAGCTCCGCCCCGGCGATGTGTGGATGCTGAATGCGCCCTATAACGGCGGGACGCATTTGCCCGATATTACGGTCGTCACGCCTGTCTTCGACGAGGCCGGCACGGAGATCCTCTTCTTTGTGGCCGCGCGCGGCCATCATGCTGATGTGGGCGGCATCGCGCCCGGCTCGATGAGCCCCCGAGCCGCCTCGATCGAAGAAGAAGGCATCTATATCGATCCGTTCCGGCTGGTCGAAGGTGGACGTTTTAGGGAAGACGCCGTGCGGCGCCTGTTCACGGACGCGCCCTATCCGGCGCGCAACGTCGAGCAGAACATTGCCGACCTGAAAGCACAGGTCGCCGCCAACGAGAAAGGCGTCACCGAGCTGCGCAAGATGGTGCGGCAATATGGTCTTGCCACTGTCGCGGCCTATATGGGCCATGTGCAGGACAATGCCGCAGACGCGGTGCGCAAGGTGATCGGCACGCTGAAAAGTTCTCGCTTTGCGCTTGAGACCGACCAAGGCAGCCGAATCGCCGTAGCGATCAAGATCGACCACAATGCGAACAAGGCCGTCGTCGACTTTACCGGCACGAGCATACAGACCGAAACGACCTTCAACGCTCCCGAGCCGATCACGCGCGCCTGCGTACTCTACGTGTTCCGTACGCTCGTCGACGAGGACATTCCGCTGAACGCCGGCTGTCTGCGCCATATCGACGTCGTGCTGCCGGAAGGGTCTCTCTTGAAGCCGCGCTATCCGGCACCCGTCGCGGGCGGCAACGTGGAGACGAGCCAAACTGTCGTCAACTGCCTCTACGGCGCGCTGGGGCTTCTTGGTTCCGCACAAGGCACGATGAACAACCTGACCTTCGGAAACGAACGGGTGCAGTACTACGAAACGATCTGCTCAGGGGCGCCGGCGGGGCCCGGTTTCGATGGGGCTTCGGCTGTTCAGACTCACATGACCAACTCCCGGCTCACCGATCCGGAGGTCCTGGAACTGCGCTACCCTGTGCTGCTGGAGCGATTCGCCATCGAGCGGGGCTCGGGCGGCGGGGGCCAATGGCGTGCAGGAGACGGCACGGTCCGCACGTTGAGATTTTTGGAAGAGATGGACTGCGCTATTCTCTCGGGCTTTCGTACCGTGCGGCCATTTGGCACAAAGGGCGGTGCGCCGGGTCGCAAGGGTGAAAATTGGGTGCGACGGACCACGGGGACGCTGGAGCGGCTCAAAGGTTCGGACCAAACCAGACTCGCCCCAGGCGAGGCCGTGATAATCAGAACACCGACCGGGGGCGGTTATGGTAAGCCATCCCCGGACGAGAACACATAGACGAGAGAAGACGGCATACGGCGCAAGCGCGTCGAAGCCGAGCGGCTCCCGCGCAAGAGGCACGAGCGTATGGCGATTGACGGCAGGGCTTTGATTTCCGGTGCGGGAATCGCGGGTCTCACGCTCGCCATTTGCCTGAAGGAATACGGAGACGATCCGGTTGTCGTGGAACGGAGTCCCGCTCTGCCCGACGAAGGCTATATGATGGACTTCTACGGCTCGGGCTGGGACGTGGCCCAACGCATGGGTCTCACTGGCAAGCTCCGTACACTGCGTTATCCGATCGATAAGCTCCAATTCGTGAATTCCGACGGCAAGCCCTACACGTCGGTGCCGATATCGCGTATCAAACGCGCGCTCGACGGAAAGTACGTCTATGTGCGCCGCCCCGATCTCGTGCGCATTCTCTATGAACGCGCCGAGGCCCTTGGCGTCGAGCTCCGGTTCGGGACGGAAATCACCGACTTGAGGGAGCAGGAAACCCATGTCGACGTCGCCTTCGACGACGACAGTGAGGGCGAGTTCGCGCTGGTGTTCGGCGCCGACGGCGTTCATTCGGGTGTCCGGCGGCTGATGTTCGGCGACGAGAGCCAGTTCGCCCGTTTCCTCGGCGCCTATGTCGCCGCGTTTCACATCGAGGATCACGACCTTCCGGTGGGTCGGTTCGCGCAAATCCATGAAGAACCAAACCGCGTTGCATTCTACTACCCGCTTGGCGAGCGTAAACTCGATGCAACCTTCGTCTTCCGGCTCGACGAAGTGGATGTCCCGCCCGAACAGCAGCTTTCATTTGTCCAGCGTGCCTTCAAGGGCGCCGGGTGGATCGGCGAGGCGCTGCTCAGTTCCTGCAAGGAAAGCGCGCCGCTTTATTTCGACACGCTCACGCAGATCGCCATACCGCGCTGGTCGCGTGGACGCGTGACCTTGCTTGGCGACGCCTGCGGATGCCTGACGCTTCTGGCCGGACAGGGCTCTCACATGGCCATGGCGGGCGCCTACATTCTGGCTCAAGAGTTACAGCGCTACGACGGGAACCACGCGGCCGCGTTCGCCTCCTATGAGGCAATGATGAAGCCCGCGATCGCCGAGCGCCAGGAAGACGCCGCGGCCTTCGCCAAGGTCTTCATTCCGACGACGCAGTCAAAGCCCTGGTTGCGGCGCCTTGTCATCGGGACCGCATTCAACCCGCTGGTCCTGCCGTTCGCGTTCAAGGCGTTCGGAGCGCGAAGCGTTCTTGAGGATGATGAGGTCTAGCGCGTCCCAGAAGCCGACCTTCCTAGAAGTTGATTTTGGCTGTCTCGGAATTGAACACGACAACGTCCTTATCCGGCTCGATCACACCCGACGTCGTGTAGGAGTGTGGCACGAAGCTGAGCGTCGCCTCGCACTTGCCGTCTGCGCAATCATCCTCGAGCTTGGCCTTCGCCTCTTCGGGCGTGATGTCGTCGGCATTCAGGTAGACGCCGTCCTTCGTGGTGCACTCATAACCCAGCACATCGCCGGCCCGGCCACCCTTGATGCAAGAGGCCTTCATCTCGACCTCCTGCCCCAGAAAGTTCTGTGGGTTCTTGACGAGATCCTGAATATCACTTGCCTGTACTTGGGTGACCCAGGCGATCAGTCCCAGGCCAGCAATCATCAACGCCGTGCGACGGCCCTTCGAGCAATTCATCGTTTTTCTACCTCAAACGCTTCGTGTTTCGGTGCGGCGCCATTGTGCGTGGGCGCGTTGGCCCGCATCCTACAAGGCACGCCGCCAATGAAAAGCCTGTCTTGCGTCCAAAATGGAATGCATGTGCACAAAATGAAAGGCGCAGGCTTGCGCCTGCGCCTTTCGGCGCTCGTTTGCAGGGGGGTAAACGCGCTTAGCTCGTCTGAACCGGCTGGACCTGCTTGCGCTCAGTCATAAACTGGTCGAACTCTGCCTTGTCTTTCGCGTCGCGGAGACGCTTCAGGAATGACTGGAATTCCTCGGCCTCTTCTTCAAGCCGCTTCAGGGTTTCCTCGCGATAGGCATCGAAGGCGTAATTGCCCGTTGACGCGAAACCGCTGTTAAACCGCTGCGCCTCTTCCTTGAAGTACGAGCGCCAAGCCTTCTTATTTCCACATCCCATTCGTCCACTCCAGATTAGATAAGCCAAAACACCGAGGCCAACTGGCCACCAAACGATAAAACCGAGAATCATCGCGGCGAACCATGCGGGCTTTCCGTAATCGTCGAGGGTCGCAACTAGCTGCATCGGGGTCCTTTCAGGGCTTAAGTGAATGCTATTTACATTCACATACATGGGTCTTCCTTGCAAGCCGTTCAACGTCTCTTCGTCTGATTTTTATGTGCCCTTCGCGGATTTCGGCTCCCGTGCGGATGCCCCAAGGCGCGCCAGCCGCCAAGACAAAATTAACCCCAGCCGAGGAGAGTTCCCCGCCAATTCGCCGAAAATTGTAAGCTTATTGGGCATTTTTTGGGGGCGTCACCATGTATTCAGCGTATCGCCAGTTCGTCAGTTTTGCCGTCGGGGGGGCCGTCGTGCTCACCGCTCTGGGCGGTGGTGCAGCCGTGGCCCGGTCGCTGAAGGATCATAAGCCCCATAAGGGCGTGACTCGGGCTCACTCCATGCCGGTCCAGGGAATCGACGTCTCTTATTGGCAAGGCGACATTGACTGGCAGCGCGTGCGCGGGGCCGGAATCCACTTCGCCTTCATCAAGGCGACCGAAGGCGGCGACCACCTCGATCCCAAGTTTCGTCAGAACTGGCATGCAGCCAAGCGCGCCGGCATTGCGCGCGGGGCCTATCATTTCATCTATTGGTGCCGGCCCGCCTCAGAGCAGGCCGCCTGGTTCATCCGGAACGTTCCGAACGATCCCGATGCCCTGCCCCCGGTGCTGGATCTCGAGTGGCATCCCTTTTCCAAGACCTGCCCGAAACGGGTCTCCCGCTCTCTCGCGCTGAAAAAGATCAAGATCATTCTCGCGGCGATGGAGCGCCATACGGGAAAACGGCCGATCATCTATACCGATCCCAATTTCCATCGCGACATCCTCAAGGGCGAGCTCAAGGACTATCATTTCTGGCTGCGGACGGTGGCGGCCGAGCCGCATAAGAAGTATCCGGGCCGCAAGTGGGCCTTCTGGCAGTTCACCACGACGGGCATCGTGCCGGGCGTCCCGGGCAAGGTCGACCGGAACATCTATAATGGGTCCTGGTCGGACTGGAATCTCGTGCTGAGATGGCTTGAGGCGAGCGGCACCGGCCGCGGCGCGCAGACGGCGAGCCGCTAGGACGCCCCTTCCGAGCTATCTTGGGAATTCTGTTCGGGGGTCTCCTGCGCGGCTCCCTCGGGCAAGACGCCGAGACCTTTCAGATAGATCAGCAGGCCGCTTTCCAGCACCTCCTCCGGCGTGAGCGGGATCTTTCGCGCCGCGCTCCCTTCCTGGATGAAGAGCGATGCGATCCCGTGAGACATAGTCCAGAAATGCATGGCCACGAGCTTCAGAGGCGGACGTTCGTTCTCCGGCAAATGCTGGCAAATGGCGGCGGCCGCTTGCTGAAGCACGTTGAAGGCCTTTTCGGCGGCGGGCGATGAGGCGGCAGCTTGAATGGCCTCGCCCCGGTTTTCCGCCGTGGCCCCCGACTCGAACATGACCGCGTAACTCGCGGGATCCTCGCGGGCAAAGGCGAGATAGGCGCGCCCCAATGCCTCGAAGGCTGAAAGCGGCGTCGGGATGCCATTGTTCCAAGCCGCATCCAGGCGTGCCGCGAAGCGCTCGAACCCGGTGCGCGCAACCTCGGCGAGAAGCGCATCGCGATCACGGAAATGACGATAGGGCGCCGCGGGGCTCACCCCGGCCAACCGTGCCGCTTCCGTAAGGCTGAAGCCAAAGGCGCCGTGCTCCTCGATGAGCTTGCGCGCGGCTTCCAGCAGCACCTCTTTGAGGTTGCCGTGATGGTAGGAGCGCCGCTGCCAGCGGCGGCCGGAATTATTCATGTAAACGGCTATTACATAAAAGCCGCCCGCTCGGCTAGGTTCGCCGTCAGCGACCCCCTTGTTATTCGGACATCAGAATCAGTCGATGATCGCCACCGCGGGGCGTTTAACAGAGTGGGCCATGGTGGGGAAACCGCCGCGTCGAGACTTCATGAACAAGCATGTCCTGTTAAACGCCATCGCGCCGGCCGTCGGCGGCGGCCTCACGACCCTGATCTTCGTGGTCTTCGGGGCCGACCTGATGTCGAACCTCGGGAATCACCTCAAGTCCACGCCGCTCTTCGTTTCGCTGTTCGCGGTCATGATGTGGTGCGCCTACGCCGTGATGCAGCATGGCGAAGCCGTGGCCGAGGAGCTAGGCGAGCCCTATGGCACGCTTATCCTGACGTTCTCCATGATCATCATCGAGGTGGCCATGCTGGTTTCGATCATGCTGCAGGGTGAGAACAACCCCACGCTCGCGCGCGACGCTATGTTCGCGACCTTGATGATCGTCTTGAACGGCATGGTGGGCGCAGCTCTCCTTATGGGCGCCCTGCGCTATTGGGAGCAGGATTACAATCTTGCCGGCGCGCGCGCCTTTCTCGTCTTCCTGACGGCACTAGCGGTGTTTGCTCTGATCCTACCGAACCACACGGAAATACCGCCCGATCCCGTAAAAGCACCTGCGAAAGCCGTCCTGTTCGCAGCCATCACCCTACTGTTTTACACCGCATTCGTGATCATTCAGACCATGCGGCACCACGCCTTCTTCGACGAACCGGAACAGAGGGCGCAGGACGCCCAGACGAGCAGCGCGCGCGGACGAGAGCCATGTCCCGGGACAAAGGCAAGAAAACCCACTCGCTGACCTTCCACACTATCATGCTGGTGCTGTGCTTGCTGCCCGTGGTGATCCTTGCTGAGTCTCTCGGTGAGATCGTCAATTTCGGCATCGGGGACATAGGCCTGCCGGATGCCCTTGCCGGCGTGTTGATCGCCGTCTTCATGCTAACGCAAGAGGCCTTGAGCGCGTTCTCCGCCGCCCTGTCGAACCGCCTGCAGCGAACCATCAATATCTGCCTCGGCTCGGCCTTGTCGACCATCGGCCTGATCGTGCCGGCGGTCTTGGCAATCGGCATGATCACCGGCCGCGACGCCGAACTCGGCCTAACCCAATAGGAAACCGTGCTGCTGGTTCTGACCATGTTCGTGAGCGGCATGACCTTTGGCGCAGAGCAGACCAATGTCATCAACGGCGTGGTGTACCTCCTCCTCTTCCTCGTCTACGTGATCTTGATCTTCGGCCTCTAATTCGGTTCGGAAGGGCTGTTCAGGAAGCCTGCATCCCAAAAATTTCCCGGTTTTTCTTCCATTCCGCAGAAAAAACATTTGGTCTATGATTGGGAAAATTGCCTAGGGAGCAGGTAGACTATGCAAGATTGCGGCAGCGTGTTTGCAATGCACTGGCGGAAATTCTGGGTTGCTGGCATTGCGGCAGCGGCCGTGGCGGGTTCGGCTTTTGTTGCGAGTGCCGAAGATGCCGTCACGCCCGAGGCGAAAAAAGCCCCTTGCACCGACGACGCCATGATCGTCTTCGATGCCTCTGGTTCCATGTCGGGCAATCAGGTCCTCGGCATTCCCAATTCCAAGCCCCGTATCGACGAAGTACGCTGGGCCTTGCGGCAAGTGCTTCCCAGCGCCACGCGATACCGCCGTGTCGGCCTCGTGACCTACGGCCCCGGCCCCTACAATCAGTGCAACGTGTCGCTGGCCATGAAGCCGACCACCAATGCGGCCAAACCAATCATGCGCGCGATCAACCGGATCATTCCCGCTGGCAAGACGCCGCTCACGTCCGGTGTCGAGAAAGCCGCCGAGGCGCTCGACTATCGCAACAATCCCGGGGTGGTCGTCGTTGTGACGGACGGCGAAGAAACCTGCGGCCGTTCGCCGTGCGAACTGGCCAAACGGCTTCACGACAATGCCGCGCAATTGACCGTGCATGTGATCGGCTTCCGCTACAAGGGCTATTCCTGGACGGGCGGCAACAGCGTGATGGATCTCATGTGTCTCGCGGATCAGAACAACGGTCTTTACATCAAGGCCAAAGACGAGCAGGAGCTCGTCGAGGCGCTTGAGAAGACCTTAGACTGCCCCATGATCTCCCACGCGCCGCTCAACCCCATTCGCTGACGCGCCTCTGTCACCGATCTTTTAATTGACGCGATGCGCGCAAGTGGCTCAAGAAGCCGCTCCTCGGGTTCTACGGGGTTGGGACGACAATGTTTCTGATCGGACGGACTATATGTGCCCTCGGGATCGTTTGGGCAAGCGTCGTGCACGCTGCGGCGGACGATCGCCCCGATACGGAAAACGCGGCCTCCACGCTGCTGTCCCGCTGCTGGAGCGAGGCGGCACTCGCGGGCACCGAGAAGGAGCGGCAATCCACCCGGAACAAGACACGGGTGGATCTCGACGTCCTTCGCAAGGTGACGAGGCCCAGCCGCTCTCCCGTTTCCGCAGCCCTGCGCGGTTCGATCCGTAGTGTGAAGCTCAACGAAGACCAAAAGCTGATCGCCCTCACCTTGGATTTTTGCGAGAGCAATGGCCATCGCACGGGCTATGACGGGCAGGTCATCGACTACCTGCGCGACGAAGACGTCAAGGCGACGCTGTTCGTGAGCGGCAAGTGGTTCGAGAGCCATCCCGAGCGCGGAGCGCAGCTCATCGCGGACCGGCGGTTCGAAATTGGCAGCCATGGTCTACGCCACCGTGATTTTTCGAGGGCCAGCAAGGCCACACTGCACGACGAGATCCATTTGGCAGAGTCCGCCTTCCTGCGTGCCCGCGGACGGCTGATGAGGAAGAGCTGCTCTTGGAATGTACAAGAGATCCTCTCCCTTCAAGACGAATTGACCTTGATGCGTTTTCCCTATGGCTGGTGCAACGCCCGAGCCTTGTCCGCGGTCGCTGACGCCGGGCAGCTCGCCATTCAATGGGACATCGTGACCGGAGATCCGGACCCGAATTTGTCGGTAAAGAGAATTGCGAAGGCCATTGTAGGCCAGGCCCATCCCGGTGCGATCGTGATCGGCCACGCGAACGGCCATGGCCACAACACGGCCGAGGCCCTAAAGCTGGCGATTCCTAAACTGAAGGAAGAGGGCTATCGCTTCGTGACTGTGAGCGAGTTGCTCGCCGCCGGCGAACCCGTGATTGCGCAGAGCTGCTACACGGAGCGCCCCGGCGACCAACGCCGCGTGGCTCAGGTCAAGAAGCGCCGCCGCGGTCTAAAAAAGTGACACCGTCAGCACTCCCCCCAACAGCTGACCTCGGCGCCTTGCATTTGCGCCCTCTGGCACCCGACGCGCATCGGAGGCTGGCGGAAGCGCTCGCGGCGATCCCGCCCTGGTCGACCCTAGGGAGTTCGGCGGATATGCTGACGGAATTTCTGCAAGCCGAGAAGCCAGGCACACAGCGCTACGCCATCGTCGTGGACAGCACTCTGGCCGGAGTCTTGTCCGTTCGTCTCCCGTGGCTCAAAGGCCCCTATATCCAACTCCTGGCCATCCTTCCGGGCTTTCAGAGACACGGGATTGGCACAGAGGTGCTCTCATTCGTGGAGGCTGAAGCAAAGCGGCTTGGCAAGCGCAACGTGTGGGTCTGCGGATCGCAGTTCAATAAGGATGCGCTGCACTTCTACAAGCGTAACGGCTTTTGCGAAGTCGCGAGCCTACCCGATCTCGTGACGGACGGTTTTGCCGAAACGCTTCTCAGAAAGACTCTGACATAGCGTAGAGGGAAGCGGCTTGGCGCATTGTCCATTTATGACGACGCGCAAGGCATCACCCCGCTGCGAACGCCAGACTTTTCCACATGCTGTGCTCCGGCGGCTGCGGAACGATGCCGCATCCCGATGGAATCAACACAGGCGTCAATCCGGGGCGGAAATCCAAAAAAAATGTTCTTTGTGCGAACGGAAATCCTCTTGACGCGTTGATTGCCAACGTGTGTCGCGTCCATTCGCTTGTGCGGCGCAACAAGAAAACAGCTTGGCACATAACACGGGGAGTTTGTAAAATGGTAACATTGCAAAACGGGCACCCCTCCAGTCGGAAAGGAGAGCTTCCGATGGAATTCACAGCCAAACTGACCGTGGCTTCGGTCGTACTATCGTTCGGCTTCCTCGCTGCTGTCATTCTCGGAATGATCTAGGGCGAGTGCATTGGGCCTTTAGGCCGCCAACAACAAGTCAGCAAAGCAAAACGCCGTAGACGCACGACCCCGTCTTGGCGCTCCCTCTGCTGTGTTGGCTCTTACGCCGCGGCGTCGGTGGTCTGTTTGGGATCGTAGCTGAGGATAGGTCCAAGCCAACGCTCGGCTTCCTCGAGCGGCCAGCCTTTGCGCGCCGCGTAATCGGCGACCTGATCGCGTCCGACTTTGCCGATACCGAAATAGCGCGCATCCGGGTGCGAGAAATACAGACCCGACACGGCAGCGCCCGGCCACATGGCACAGGATTCGGTGAGCTTCACGCCAATCTCGTTTTCCGCGTCAAGGAGACGGAACAGTGTGCGCTTCTCCGTATGGTCGGGCTGCGCGGGATAGCCGGGCGCGGGACGGATGCCCGCATACTTTTCGGCAATGAGCGCGTCATTCGACAGGGTCTCGTCCGGCGCGTAGCCCCAAAGCTCGCGGCGCACCATCTGGTGCATCGCCTCGGCGAAGGCCTCCGCCAAACGATCCGCAAGCGACTTTACGAGAATTTTCGAATAGTCGTCATTGGCGAGATCGAAGCGCCTTGCGATATCTTCCTCACCGATGCCCGTGGTGACCGCAAATCCACCCACATAGTCGGCGACACCTGAATCCTTGGGCGCGACGAAATCGGCCAACGCTAGATTAGGCTTGCCGCCACTGCGCGCCATTTGCTGGCGCAGCGTGTGGTAGGTCGCAAACGGTACCTCGCGAGTTTCGTCCGTGTAGAGCTCAATATCGTCGCCGACTGCGTTTGCAGGCCAGAAGCCGACCACTGCATTCGCCTTGAGCCAGTTCTCGCCGATGATCTGTTTCATCATGGCTTGCGCATCTTCGAAGAGCGGCCGCGCCGCCTCGCCATATTTATCGTCGTCGAGAATGCGCGGGTAAGTCCCTTTGAGCTCCCAGGCATGGAAGAACGGCGTCCAGTCGATATAGGGTGCGAGTTCGGCGAGATCGTAGGAGGTGAAGGTGCGCGTTCCTAGGAAGGCCGGCTTTGGCGGCGTGTAGGCCTTCCAATCGAGTTTGAGCGCGTTGCCGCGGGCCTGCGCGATCGTCGCCCGTGCCTTGTCCGCCTGACCACGTGCATAGGACTCGGCCATCTGCTTGTATTCGGCGCGAACCTTGGCGATCTGATCGTCGCGCCTCTCCTTGGAAATTAACCCCGAGACAACGCCGACCGCACGGCTTGCATCGGTGACGTAGATCGCCTGGCTGCGCTGGTAATTGGGGCTGATCTTGACAGCGGTATGCACACGGCTCGTGGTCGCACCGCCGATCAGAAGCGGAATGTCGAACCCTTCGCGCTCCATCTCGGCGGCGACGTGGCACATTTCATCGAGGGACGGCGTAATCAGGCCCGACAGCCCGATAATGTCGACGTTGTTTTCCTTTGCGGCCTCGAGAATGACTTGCGAGTGCACCATGACGCCGAGGTCGATCACCTCGTAATTGTTGCACTGGAGCACGACCCCAACGATGTTCTTGCCGATGTCGTGAACGTCGCCTTTCACCGTGGCGAGCAATATCTTGCCGGCAGCCGCTTGTTCGACGAGACCGAGCTCCTCCTTCTCCTTCTCCATGTAGGGCATGAGATAGGCCACGGCCTGCTTCATAACGCGCGCGGACTTGACCACCTGCGGCAGGAACATCTTGCCTGCGCCGAACAGATCGCCAACCACGTTCATCCCCGCCATCAGCGGACCTTCGATCACATGCAGCGGCCGATCCGCGCGCTGCCGCGCCTCTTCGGTGTCTTCTTCGACATAGGTGCCGATACCGTGCACCAGAGCATAGGTCATGCGCTCCTCGACCGGCTTCTCGCGCCAGGAGAGATCTGCTTCTTTTTTCTGTGACGCACCGCCCTTGTAGCGCTCGGCAGCGTCCAGCAAGCGGTCGGTCGCGTCGTCGCGGCGATTAAGGATCACGTCTTCGACGAGGTCGCGCAGTTCCGCGTCGATGTCGTCATAGACGCCGAGCTGGCCCGCATTGACAATGCCCATATCCATTCCCGCCTGGATGGCGTGATAGAGAAAGACCGTGTGCATGGCTTCGCGCACGCGTTCATTGCCGCGGAACGCGAAGGAAAGGTTCGAGACGCCGCCGGAGATATGGACGTAAGGCAGTTCCGCCTTTATACGCCGCGTGGCGTCGATAAAGGCGCGGCCATAGTCGTTATGTTCCTCGATACCGGTCGCAACCGCGAAGATATTGGGATCGAAGATGATGTCCTCGGGCGGAAAGCCGACCTCTTTCGTCAACAGATTATAGGCGCGCTTGCAGATTTCGAACTTGCGCTCCGCCGTATCGGCTTGGCCGGTTTCGTCGAATGCCATCACGACAACGGCGGCACCATAGCGAAGAACCTTGCGCGCATGTTCCAGGAACGGCTCTTCGCCCTCCTTCATGCTGATGGAGTTCACCACCGGCTTACCTTGCACGCATTTGAGCCCCGCCTCGATGACAGACCATTTGGACGAGTCGAGCATGATCGGAACGCGCGAAATGTCAGGCTCCGACGCGATGAGACTAAGGAAGGTCTGCATCGCCTCCTCCGAGTTCAGCATGCCCTCGTCCATGTTGATGTCGATCATGTTCGCGCCGCTCTCGACTTGCTGGCGCGCGACTTCGAGCGCCGCCGCGTAGTCGTTGGCTTCGATGAGCTTGCGGAAACGGGCGGACCCCGTGACGTTGGTCCGCTCGCCAACCATGACGAAATTCTGCGCTGCGGAGGTTGTCATTCAGTCGAATTCCAATTCTTGTTGGCGGGAGATGTACAGGCGAAATTTCCTTAGGCGAAGGCAAGGCAGCCCTTGATGGCCGGTCCGCGAAAAATCGGCGTAATGCGTTCAAAACCTGCGCTCGTCAGCAACTCTTCCTGACGCTCTACCGACAGCGCTACCTTCTTGAAGTTTTCCGCACTGGTCGCCGTAACGCCATTTAGTACGGCGCGCCGCGTCCAAATACGCCGCAGAAGTTCGGTTTGAGGTTCGCCCTCCACGCCTACACCGTCGACGACCGCGAGCGGGGTACCCGGCTTCATGCGTGCCCGGATGGCAGTGAAGAAAGCCAATTTTGAGCTGTCATCCGGAACGAAATACGCTGTGTGAATACAGGTGGCGGCATCGAAATTCTTCTCGTCGAGGTCGTCGATTGCCGTTGCCTCCACTTGGGCGCGGTCACCGGCCGGCGTTTCGGCAAGATGCCGGCGCGCCAAGTCGACCATGGGCTCGTAGCTGTCTACGCCGACGAACGACCAGTCGGGGTTATCCGACCCATGGCGCAGAATTTCCTCACCGCCACCGGCGCCGACCACCAAGACGCTGACCGGACCTTCGGGAACGAGTTCAAGAAGCGATGCTTCGACGATGGCAAAGATCGCCCGCCGGCCCGGAATGAACTGCTTATCTAACGTGGCATAGTCGTCGAGATTGGGAATTTCTTGATCTTCAAACTTCAGCGCTGTCATACGGTCACCCGTGCACGAACGGTTCGAGTCCGGAGAGGCGGAGCTTGTGCTCGACCTGCGGAATCGCCCGGGGCGCATAGGGCGCCACGGCGTCCGCGATAGCACGGATGTGATCGGGCGTGGTGCCGCAACAACCGCCGACAATGTTGATCAGCCCGCTCTTAGCCCAGTCCTCCAGCAGCACGGCCATCTGTTCGGGCGTCTCATCGTACTCGCCCATTTCGTTGGGGAGCCCGGCATTAGGATAGATGCTGACATAGGTGTCGGTCACATGAGCGATCTCGTCCACGGAGGGCCGTAGCTGTTCGGCACCGAACGAGCAGTTAAACCCTATGGAGAACGGCCTCAAGTGCCGCATGGAGTACCAGAAAGCTTCGGGGGTCTGGCCCGACAGGTTGCGCCCGGAAAGATCCGTGATCGTGCCCGAGATCATGATCGGCAGTTTCACGCCCATCTCGTCGAAGACCTCCTCGACCGCAAAGCCGGCCGCTTTCGCATTCAACGTATCGAACACCGTCTCGATCAGGATCAGGTCTGCACCCCCCTCGATCAGTCCGCGCACTTGAGTGGAGTAGGCTTCGACCAGAGCGTCGAAGTCCACGTTCCGGAAGCCGGGATTGTTGACGTCGGGCGAGATGGACGCGGTGCGGTTGGTCGGGCCGATAGCGCCTGCCACATAGCGCGGCCGGTCCGGCGTTTTGCCCCCCCACGCATCGGCCGCTTCACGCGCGAGCTTTGCCGCGACAACATTCAGCTCGTAGCTCAGATCTTCCAGACCGTAATCGGCCTGGCTGATGGACTGCGCATTGAACGTGTTCGTCCCGATGATATCGGCGCCCGCTTCCATGTAGGCGCTATGGATGTCGCGGATAATGTCCGGCTGAGTCAGGACCAAGAGGTCGTTATTGCCTTTCAGGTCGCGATCGAAATCCTTGAAGCGTTCGCCGCGATAACCTTCCTCGTCCAGCTTGTGCCGCTGGATCATGGTGCCCATGGCACCATCCAATATAAGGATGCGCTCTTTGACCGCCTGTTTGAGATGCTGAATACGCTCGTCGCGGGTCATGACGCCACCTTTGCAATCTTAGTCGGCTCGGTTCCCTCCGCTGCCTTCTGCGAAAATGCCTTGGCCGGCCGCAGGCCGAGCAGATGACAAATCGCATAGACAAGATCCGCGCGGTTCAGAGTGTAAAAGTGGAACTCGGTGATGCCCTGATCCACAAGTCCGAGGACCTGCTCCGCCGCGACCGCCGCCGCCACCAGGTGGCGCGTCTCCTGATCCTCTTCCAGCCCTTCAAAGCGCCGCCCGAGCCAGCCGGGGACGCTCGCACCCGACCGTTGCGCAAAGCTGGCCGCCTGTTTGAAATTGTGAATGGGAACAAGACCCGGAATGATCGGAATGTCGATGCCCGCGGCCCGGACGCGATCCAGATAACGAAAATAGACGTCATTATCGAAGAAGAACTGGGTGATCGCTCCCGTCGCACCCGCATCGACCTTGGCCTTCAACATATCGATGTCGGCTTCGACCGAAGGCGACTCCGGATGCTTTTCAGGATAGCACCCAACCGAGATTTCGAACGGCGCGATTTTCTTGATACCCGCCGTCAGGTCCGCGGCATTCACGTACCCGCCCGATGTGGGCGTGTACTTGCTGCCCGCGCCTTCCGGCGGATCGCCGCGTAGCCCCACGAGGTGACGCACACCCAGATCCCAGTATTCGCGAATGATCTCGTCGACGTCGTCCTTGGTTGCGCTCACGCAAGTGAGATGGGCGGCCGGCTTGAGCGTGGTTTCGCTCAGCAGTCGTGCCACGGTGGCGTGCGTGCGCTCGCGCGTCGATCCGCCCGCGCCGTACGTGACCGAGACATATTTGGGGCGCAGCGGCTCCAGCCGCCGGATGGAGCGCCAGAGCGTATCTTCCATCGCCGGGGTGCGCGGCGGGAAGAACTCGAATGAAACGTCGATGGCACCACGACCGAGAAACCGGCGCTTTGGCGGCTCCTGGCCCTGAGAGTGTTGACTTGCAGGCATTATGCGGCGACCTCCACCTTGTCATTCAGTTTTCTTGTTTTGCCTGTGGCAGCCGGTCTTTGGCCGAGCCACAGCGATACCGTCAACTTGCCTTTCGGAGATTTGCCTTCCGGAGACTTCTTATCCGAAGCTTTCTTGTCCGCGACATGCGGGTTCAGATCCCTAAAGCTCAAGAGCTTGAGCCCCGCGGCCTCCAGCATGCGGCCGAGCTGGGCCCGGCTGAAACCCAGCCTGCGATGGGCCGATTGTTCTCTCAAGAATTCAAGCTCATGCGGTGCGAAATCGACCACCAGCAGCTTGCCGCCCGGGGCGAGAAGACGCGCGGCTTCGGCCACCGCGGTCGCCGGATCGTCGAGAAAGTGCAAGACTTGGTGCACGACGACCGCGTCCGCCGCGCCGTCAGGCAGCGGAATGTTGTAGAGATCGCCATGACGCACCTGAGCCTGGGACAGACCCACCCGTTCCAGCTTGGTGCGGGCATAGGCGAGCATGTCGTGATTGAGGTCGAAACCCAAAGCTTTGTCCGCGCGGGGTCCGAACAGCTCGAGGATACGGCCTGTGCCCGTTCCGAGATCGACAAGAAGCTCGAAGGGCCCCCGCCCGAGCGCTTCGTCCATCGCCGTCTCGACCTGGCTTTCGGCAACGTGCAGCGTGCGGATCGAATCCCATTCGGCGGCATGGGCCTTGAAGTAGTCCTGCGCGGCTTCGGCGCGTGCCTGCTGAACGGCCTCGGCCCGCGCCCGGTCGCGCACCAGCGTCAGGTCGGACGGATCGAGACTGGCGACAATCGCCCGCGCCAAGTCCCCTTCGGGTCCGGTGTCGGCGATGCGGAAGAATACCCAGGAGCCCTCGCGGAAACGGGTGATGATCCCAGCCTCGGCCATGAGCTTCAAATGCCGGCTGATCCTGGGCTGGCTCTGGATCAGGATCTGCGTGAGATCCTTCACATTGTGCTCGGACCCGGCCAGAAGCGCGAGAATACGCAGGCGCGTCGACTCGCCAGCCCCACGCAGGGCCGCAAGGACATGCGCGCTGGCCAAGCCTTGCCCGGCGGCTACGTCTTGAGCGGCGGTGCGGCTGGCGACCTTGGCCGAAGACGGCTTTTGCAGCTGAGCGGTTTTCTGAAGCGCATCTGACATAAAGATATGTTTATGTCTTCTTGCCAAGCGTTGCAAGCCCGATTGCTGTGGCTTGGTGCAAGCGCTAGCGCCAGCGATCAGGCCCGCGCGAATTTCTTGTATTTGATGCGCTTCGGCACGATCGAGTCTTCGCCCAGACGGCGCTTCTTATCTTCCTCGTAATCCTCGAAATTGCCTTCGAACCACTCGACGTGGCTATCGCCCTCGAAGGCGAGGATGTGGGTGGCGATGCGGTCCAGGAAGAAGCGATCATGGCTGATGATGACAGCGCAGCCCGCGAAGTCTTCCAGCGCCGCTTCCAGCGACGATAGCGTCTCCACGTCGAGATCGTTGGTCGGTTCGTCGAGCAGGATCAGGTTCGCTCCGGATTTCAGCATTTTGGCGAGATGGACGCGATTGCGCTCACCGCCGGAAAGCTGGCCGACCTTCTTCTGCTGATCGCCGCCCTTGAAGTTGAACCAGCCCACATAGGCGCGCGACGGCACTTCGCGTTTTCCCAGCGTCACCACCTCGGCGCCTTCGGAAATCTCCTCGTAAACCGACTTCTTCTGGTCGAGCGCATCGCGGGACTGATCCACATAGCCGAGCTTGACCGTGTTGCCGACACGAATGGCTCCATTGTCTGGGGTCTCCTGGCCCACGATCATCCGGAACAGCGTGGTCTTGCCCGCGCCGTTCGGCCCGATAACGCCCACAATGCCGCCGGGCGGCAGCTTGAACGAGAGCCCGTCCACAAGGAGGCGGTCGCCGAACGCCTTCTCGAGACCATCGGCCTCGATAACCACATCGCCGAGCCGCGGGCCTGGCGGAATGGTGATCTGCGCTTTCGCGTTCTTCTCGTTGCCGGCCTCGGCCAGCAGTTCGTCATAGGCCTTGATACGGGCCTTGGATTTGGCCTGGCGGGCTTTGGGGCTCGCCCGGATCCAATCGAGTTCGCGGGCCAGTGTGCGCTGCTTGTCCAATTCCTGTTTGCCCTCGACTTGAAGCCGCTTCTGCTTCTGTTCGAGCCAGGAGGAATAGTTGCCCTGGTAAGGCACGCCCTGCCCGCGATCGAGCTCCAGCGTCCAGTCGGTGATGTTGTCGAGGAAGTAGCGGTCGTGGGTGACCATCACGATCGTACCGGGATAGTCCCGCAAATGATGTTCGAGCCAGGCGACGCTTTCGGCATCGAGATGGTTCGTCGGCTCGTCGAGCAGCAGTATGTCGGGCTTGGCTAGGAGCAGCCGGCACAGGGCCACGCGCCGCCGCTCGCCGCCCGAAAGCTTGGAGACATCCGCCTCGCCGCCTGGGCAGCGCAACGCGTCCATGGCCTGCTCGACTTGAGTATCGAGGTCCCAAAGATCCTGGGCGTCGATCTCGTCTTGGAGCTGCGCCATCTCGTCGGCGCCCTCGTCGGAATAGTTCACCGCCAACTCGTTGTAGCGGTCGAGCTTGGCCTTCTTCTCGGCCACGCCCTCCATGACATTGCCCATCACGCCCTTGTCCGCATCGAGGCCCGGCTCTTGCGGCAAATAGCCGACGCGCACGCCCTCCGCGGCCCAGGCCTCGCCGGTGAACTCCTTCTCATCGCCCGCCATGATGCGCAGGAGCGTGGACTTGCCGGCGCCGTTCACGCCGACCACGCCGATCTTGGCGCCGGGCAGAAAGGCAAGCGTCACATCCTTCAAGACCTGCTTCCCGCCGGGATAGGTCTTGTTAAGCTTCGTCATGACGTAAACGTATTGCGGGTTGGCCATGGCTATCTGTCTTTGGGGCTCCGTTGAGGGCTTCCGTGCGAATGGTCTGTGTTCCAGGGAATTTGCCCGCGCTTGTAGCGGGTCAAGCGCGCGAACTCAATGCGGACGGCGCGCGATTCGCCGTGGCCCTGTCACGCTTTGGCTCCCCTTGGCTTGAAAACGCGCACGGGCAGCCTGATAGTTTCGGATGGTCGCATTTGGATTCGAGGGAGGATACTCTGAAACATGCCGCTTTGGCGATGCTCGCCGTTTGCCTGGTCGCGCTGTCCGGAGGGAACGCGACGGCTGACTACACCGTGGTGGAGGTCAATTTCATCCTCGCCGACAAGGATGGAGACCTGCTCCTGAGCAAGACCGAATATCTCCTCGTCCCGCTGGAGGCCTTCGCCAAGCTCGATGCGAACGGCAACAACGCGCTCGATGCGGACGAGCTGGGCGATCTTGCCAAGAACGCCGAGTTCGGCGATGGCGATTCCGACAAAAGCGGGAACCTTTCGCTGGAAGAGATCATTTCAGAGAAGCTCGCGGACTTCGAAGCAGCCGATACCAATAAGGATGGCGCTTTGAACGTCGACGAAGTCACCGTGTTCGAAGCGAAGAAGAGCGACTGGAAATAGCCATGACGGTTTCAGAAGTCTATCGACGTGGCCTCTTGGCTCTGGCGTGCGCCTTGATCGTAGCGGCGGCCATGGCCGCCGCTAAGCCTGCCCAGGCCCAGGAAGGCGCTCTAATCGGCGGCGCCGTCGGCCTTGGTGTCGGCGCGGTGCTCACACGGGGCAGCGCGGTCGGGGTAATCGGCGGCGCGTTAGTCGGCGGCCTAATCGGCAACGAGATCCAGAAGGACAAACGCCGCAAGCGCCGCGCGAATTACAACAGGAACCATCGCCGCTAACGACAGCGAACCCGACCTCTAGAACAGGTGCGGCAGACGAGCTTTGAGCGCCAGCGCCAGCGCGTTAAGCGGATTTTCCTGCAAGGGTTCGATTTGGGACAACGCGTCCGCAAAGCGCTCCGGCGACAAGTCCGCAATGGGGATCGTGCGCGACCAGCCCTTATTCATCAGGAAGTCGCGATAGAGCTGCTCGTCCTCCGTGAAGCGGAAGGCGCGCGGCGACACGCCAACGACAGGCAGCCGCGCCGATACGGCCTCCGAAATCATCGAACTTGAGTCCTCGGTGCAGACGATCGCATCCGCATTGGCGAAGACCTGACGAAGCGTGCCTGGTCCGGCTTTGCGGAAATCGATGAAGTTCTCAACCACGTTTTGGTCGCGCGCCATCTCGGTGATGCGGTCCGCCACGGAATCGGGCGTGCGCCGCGAGGTAGAAATCAGCCAGCGTGTCCCCCAGGCCTTCGAGAGCGCCTCGACGAAGGCCAGAAGCGCCGCCCACTCGCTATCGCGGTATTGGAAGCGCCCCGCCCGGCCGCCGATCAGAAGGCCGAGGGTCTGGGGACGCAGGTCGGGGCCGTAGCGCGGCACGATCTTGGGACGTCCGAGTTCGTCCGGGTCGATGGAAGAGGGCTTTAGAACCACGAGATGCTTGTCGCTGCCCTCGTCGCGCTCATAGGACGAGACGATCAGGCTGAAGTTATCCGCTTCCAAACCCCGCAAGAGCGACCCGCAAAAAATGTTGGGCACGTCGAGGAGGCGTGTGACGCAGATATTAGGCATTTGCGTCTCGCCGCCGGCGGACACTACGAGATCGGCTTGAGGAATTGTGTCCGCGTCGATGCGATAGGCCATGCGCAGCATGCGGGGCGGGTAGAAACTCTGGGCGTTGATGCGCGCTCGTAGCCAGCGGGTCGGCACGATCCATTTGCGCTCGACCTCGATCCGGGTGACGTCGACCGGCCGAAGTCGCGACAGGGCAGCGATCACGCCTTGGGCGATGTGAAAATGCCCGGGCCGGGTATCGGCGAGGAAGATGACCCGAAGGGGCGTTTGGTCTGTCATGGATGCGGTGGACCTTTTGCAGCGGCGGCAGGTTGATACCGCACCCTGGCGGCGTCTTCAAAGGCCTTCAAGGCCGCTTGGCAAACAGGGCCAGTTTCCGCACAATCGCACGCGACAAACAGCCTTCAAGAAGGAGCCCTCCGTGAGCGACGAAAAGCCCCAATCTGATTGGGTCCTCAAGGCCATGGTCGCCATGGCGGCCTCCGACGGGCACCTCGACAGCCGCGAGATCGGCCATGTTCAGAGCATCTACGAGGCCTGCGAAGGGCGCCCGCTTGCGGCCGATGCGGTCGCGCGCGCGGCGGCGGAGAACACCAAGATCAATGTTCGCGACGAACTTGCTGCCGCAGCGCCGGGGCTGGAGAAGTCCGAAAAGGAAGAAATTGTTTGCGCGGCCTATCGCGTCCTGCTAGCGGACAACCGCGTCGCTGGCGAAGAGCGCAAGAACCTGCACGACATCGCCAAGGCTTTGAATATCTCGGAAATTCATCTTGGGGCCATGCTCGAGGACTTGAGTGCCTCGCTCGAAAACAAGGCCTGAGATCGGCTTGCAGAAGCTAGGCGCAAGCAACTAGCATTTGCGCCTCTGACCGTTCCAGAGTTATCCCTCGACCGACTAACCATGTCCATGATCGTTTCGCACAAATACAGATTCATCTTTTTGAAGACGAAGAAGACGGCAGGCACGAGCATCGAGATTGCGCTGACAAAGCTGTGCGGCGAGGACGATATCGTCACCCCCCTCACCGAGGTCGACGAGGCTGCGCGTGCGGGTGGCATGGGAGCGCGGAACTGGGAACGGCATGGTTGGTGGCAGAGCCAGCGGCCCTTTTTGAAGCGCCGCATGTTCCGGCGCATGGCTCAGGACCATGGCTTCTACAACAACATGACGGCAGCGGCCGCAAAGGATCTGCTCAACGACGGTCAGGTATGGGGCAACTATTTCAAATTCGCATTCGACCGGAACCCGTGGGACCGGCAAGTATCCTATTACCACCATTGCCATCGAGAACAGTCGGAGCGCCCAAGTTTCGAACGCTTCGTCGAAAGCGACCGCCGGGCACGCCGGAACAATTTCGGTATCTATTCCATCAACGGCGAGGTCGCGGTCGACTTCGTTGGCCGATATGAGACCTTCGCACAAGATCTGAAACATGCGTTGTCGCAAGTGCATATTCGCGACGACCTCGAATTACCGCGCGCAAAGGATACCTACCGCAAAGATCCGACCCCCTATCGGGAGTATTACGCACCGGAGACGCAGCGCCGCGTCGGCGAGTGGTACGAGCGCGAAATCTCACTGCGCGACTATGAGTTTTAGCTCGGCATGATCGTCTCTCACGCGCATCGCTTCATCTTCATCAAGACGAAAAAGACCGCGGGCACGGCCATCGAGGCGGCCATCTCGCAGCTGTGCGGTCCGGACGACGTCATCACGCCGTACCGCGCCGAGAGCGAAAAAGACCGCAAAGGTCTAGCCCCGCAAAACTATCGGATCGAGCATCCGCTGAAGCCGCAAACGCCGCTCTGGCGCAAGCTCTTGCGACGGCCCGAACGCTATTGGCACCCGACCATCGGCTATTACGAGCACATGCCCGCGTGGCGCATTCGCAACTATGTGGGCGTGGACATTTGGAACAGCTATTTCAAATTCTCGTTCGACCGGAACCCCTGGGACCGCCAAGTGTCCTGGTATCTGTACAAGACCAAGTCGAAGAAGACGCGCCCGAGCTTCGAGCGATACATGCAAAAGCATACCGCCTATGTGGACAATCACGAGCTCTACATGCTCGACGGCTGCCTCGCCGTCGATTTCCTCGGCCGATACGAGAGCTTGGAAGAGGATTTGAACGCCGGCCTAGCACAGGCTGGTGTCAAGACACCGGTCAGCGTTCCAAAAGTGAACGTGACGCCGAACAAGGATGAGGCCCGCGGCTATCGCAGCTACTATACGCCGGCGCTCAGGGACCAGGTAGCCAGATGGTACCAGCCTGAGATCAGCCTCCTCGGCTACGACTTCTGACATTTCGAGGATAAGCGGTGCGGCGGACCGCGTCCGGCCCGCCGCTCAGAGCCGCTACTGCGTGCAGGACTTGCTTTCGTCACTCCAGGTACCACCGGCGGCCTCGCAATCAGCCTGGTTGTCCGGGCCGGCAAAGGC
>NZ_JBAWCQ010000117.1:0-21879 GCF_049590335.1 Methyloceanibacter sp. | reverse complement strand
CCCGATGACGGGTCCGACCCGATCGTTCTCCCCGAGCCGGACGGCATGACGGCCGCGAGCTTCGACCATAGCGAACTGGTTAGCGAACTTCGCCGCAGGGCCGCAGCCCTTCCTGGGATCGATTATGTCGCCCCGGCCCGGCTTACCAAGCTGTCGCCCGCGCCGGCTTATGTCGAAGGCGAGTCCGGTGCCGAGATTCGCATCGAAGCGAAGCAGATCGTCGCGGCCGACGGCCGGCGCTCCGGGACACGCCGCCTGCTTGGTCTTGCGGACGGGTCCGTCGGGATCTCGTTCATGGGCGGCATTGTCCTGAACGACGTGGACCTGCCGGTCGAAGGCTACGGCCACGTGATGAGTGGCGGCCCCGGTCCGATCATGATCTACCGCATCGGCGCGAATAAGGTTCGCATGTGTCTCGACATACCGACTTCCGCCACTTCGCTCCGGCGCGATCCGGAGGCACTCTATGACGCCGTGGCGCCGGGGCTCCCCACAACGATGGCAAAGGCACTGGCGGTTTCCTTGAAAGCCCGGAAGCCGGCCTGGATGGAGACGCGGTTCCAGACCCGGACCGAGTACGGCCGGGGCAACGTGGCGCTGGTTGGCGATGCGGTCGGCTGCACGCATCCGCTCACAGCGATTGGTATTTCGCTGGGGCTGATGGATGTGGAGGCGCTGCTCGATAGTGTGGACGCCGCCGATTATGCGCGCCAGCAACGTGCGGCCGTACGCGTGCCAGAGATGCTTTCGAACGCGCTATATCAGGTCTTCTCGGACAACCGCTACGACGCCGTGGCGATCCGCCGATCCATGTACGATGTGTGGCGCACCGACGCGGCTGAGCGCCACCGCACCATGGGATTGCTCGCCGCGACAGACCTTCGCGGCCGGAGCTTCGCGACGTCGTTTTTCCGGATTGGTTTCAAGGCGGCGCGGAAGACGGTGGGGAGCCAAGCCCGCGAGGGGCGCTGGCGCCGCGTGCGGCATTCGCTGTCCAGGTTTGTCTCCTGGAGCACCTGGCCCCTTGCCGGCCTTCTTCCCGGCTATCGGAAAATCCCCGCACATCTCACGGCTCCGCGGGTTGGTCGGCCGGGGTGACCAAGACCATGCCGGAAGCGCGGCAGGCGGCACAGGACGATCTGTCACAGGCCATCGCGCTTGCACTTCGGCACCTGCAGGACACGCAATCGCCCGATGGCAGCTGGCACGGTGACTATGGCGGCCCGGTGTTTCTGCTGCCGACCCTGATCGCGGCGACCCACATCATCGGTGAGCCGTTCGATCGAGAGACCGAGCGTGACTTCGTCCGCTATTTTCGGCACGAGCAGAACCCGGACGGCGGCTGGCCGCTCCATACCGGGGATGAGAGCTACGTCTACGCGACGGCCCTTTGCTATGTGGCGCAGCGGCTTCTAGGTGTCCCGGCGGACGATCCCGATTTACAGCGCGGCCAGGCCTGGCTCCTGGATCATGGTGGGGCAGCCGACGTGCCGCCTTGGGGCAAGTTTCTGCTCGCTCTGCTCAACCTGTATGACTACGACGGCGTGATGCCCGTGCCGCCCGAGTTGTGGCTCCTCCCGGACGGACTGCCTGCCCATCCATCCCGCTTTTGGTGCCATAGCCGCATGGTCTATCTGCCCATGAGCTATCTCTACGGCATCAGGGCACAAGCCCCGCTGACGCCGGTCTTGCGCGCAATACGGGGCGAAATCTTTTGCGAGCCTTTCGAAGGGTTCGATTTCCGCGCGACCCAGACACGCTGTGCGCCGGGCGACATATATGTGCCGCTCTCGCGCCTCTATCGCGTCATGAACCGGCTGCTGAACGGATACGAGGCTGTTGCCGGCAAGAGCCTGCGGGATCGCGCGAACGCCTTCGTGCTGGACCAGGTCCGCCAGGAAGACGAGAACACCAACACCATCTGCATCGGTCCGATCAACAAAGTCCTGAACATGCTGTGCTGGCATTTCGCCGAGCCCGGCGGGCCGCGTGTGGCCGCCCACCGCGCACAGCTCCCCGAGTATCTCTGGAAGGGTGCACACGGCACGCATATGCAGGGCTACAACTCCTCGCAGCTTTGGGACACAGCCTTTGCGGTGCAGGCCATTTGCGCGACGGGGCGCGTGGGTGAGGTGCAGTCGATGGCGGACGGGGCACACGACTATATCGAGCGCAACCAAGTGCTCGAAGACACGCCGAACCGCGCGCTCTATTACCGCGATCCTTCCAAAGGGGGCTGGCCCTTCTCAAACCGCAAGCACGGCTGGCCGATCTCCGATTGCACGGCGGAGGGCTTGAAGAGCGCGATCGCCTTGCAGCCGCATGTCGAGGGGCCGATCGGCGCAGAGCGCCTTCACGACGCGGCCGATTTGATCCTGGGATGGCAGAACGGCGACGGCGGTTGGCCGACCTACGAGCGGGCGCGGACGCTTCCCTGGATGGAAGCGCTCAATCCGTCTTTCGTCTTCGCCGATATCATGGTCGACCACTCCTATGTGGAGTGCACGTCGGCCTGCCTCCAGGCCCTTGTCAGCTACCGCGAAGGTTATGCGGATACCGTACGCGCCGCGCGTATCGAACAGGCCATCGAGCGGGGGCGTGCATTTCTGTTGAAACGGCAGCGGGCCGACGGGTCGTGGATCGGCTCCTGGGGCATCTGCTTCACCTATGGCACCTGGTTTGCGATTTCGGGTCTGCGCGCCGCGGGGCTCGCCGCCGACAGTGCCTCGATCCGGCGCGCCGCGGCCTTTCTCATCGCCCATCAGCTCCCCGACGGAGGTTGGGGCGAAACGATCGAGAGCTGCAAGCGTGGCGCTTACACCAGTTGTCCGGACGGGCAGGTCGTCATGACGTCCTGGGCCGTGCTCAGCCTGCTCCAAAGTGATGAGGCCGATAGTGCGGCCGTGCAGTCGGGCGTGCGTTTTCTGCAAGACCGGCAGAAAGGCGACGGAAGCTGGCCCGATGAGACCATCGCGGGCGTATTCAATCGCACCTGCGCCATCACCTACGACAATTACCGTAAGATTTTCGGGCTCTGGGCCCTGGCTGCGGCGGAGGCGCGTTTGAGGGCCTAAGGCAATGGACCATAAGGGTTTTCCTGATCCGTTTTTGTTGCGCTTAGCCGCGTATGATACCGTGGAAGAATCAAAAACAAGGCTCCGGTGGCGGGCTTTGGCTCTCCAGTCAGCTTGGCTCCTCAGCGACGGGAAAAGCGGGCGATAGTGTCCAGGGATTGACTCGATGACGGCTGGGTTCGGTCTGGAAAAGCTGGGGTTCCTGGCACAGCGCTTCCCGCGGATCACCCTTTTGATCGTGGCCGCGCTGACCGTCCCCTTGGCTTTTGCGGCGGCCAAGGTCGAATTTTCCAGCGATGTCCGCGAGATTTTCCGCTCCGGAACCCAGGAGTACCGCAATCTCCAAATGGTCGAGGCACAATATCCGCAAAGCGGCGAGGACGTTCTGCTGCTGGTACAAGCCGACGATCTCTTCACGCTCGACAATCTCAAGCGCCTCCGCGATCTGCACCTGAACCTGCATTTCGTCGACGGGGTGAAATACGTCTCATCGATGTTCTCGGCGCACGATCCGCCGGATTCGACCGGCAGCGCCGAGGCGGTGTTCCCGATGGAGGTGAGCGAGGCGGAGCTTCCGGCTCTGCGCGAAGCGCTCCTGGCCCACCCGTTCGTGTCCGGCAAGCTCCTATCGGACGACGCCACGACGGCGTTGTTCGTGGTCGCCATCGAGCCGCGGCCCAAGATCGACGATCTTCGGGTCGTTGCCGACGATTTACGAAAGGTTACGGATGAGGCGCTTGCGGGCACGGACATGCATGGCGATCTAAGCGGGGTCGCGTTCTTCCGTCTCGAGATCGTCGGCGCCCTGATGCGCGATCAGAGAATCCTGATCGGGGCGGGCTTCACGGTCTCCCTGATCATCTGCCTGATATTTTTTCGCAGCCCCGTCTACGCATTGCTTGCCGGCGTGCCGGCCGGCATTGCCGTTCTCTGGACGCTGGGGATCACCGAGCTGCGCGGGCAGGAGATTACGGTACTGACGGGGGTGGTTCCGGGGCTCGTCACGGTGCTGGTCTTCGCGAGTTCTCTCCACCTGATGGTCGGTCTCAAACGCAATTTGGTCAGCGGGGCGAGCCCGCGCGAGGCCATCGCATCTTCGGTCCGCGATATCGGGCCAGCCTGCGTCCTCGCCGCCATGACGACAGCCATCGCGCTTCTGTCTCTCGCACTGGTCCCGCATGCTCTCGTCTCGGGCTTCGGTCTGACCGCGGCCATCGGCACGGCTGTCGCCTTCCTGGTGACGATCACGGTCCTGCCGGCGCTCGCCGCATTGTTGCTCGGCCGGCGCGGCGCAAAGGAAAACTCCGACCAAACCCTGGACCGAATTTTCGCGGCGACGAGCGCGGGCTGCCGGTCGCTGGGACGGCGCATTCTTTCCCACCCCGAGGCGTTCCTTGCCGTGGGGCTTGTGGTGGCGATCGGGGCAGGCGTGCTCTACGCCACGATCAGCCCCAGCTATCAGTATCGGGACTACCTGCCCAGCGGCAGCCAGGCCTCGAAGGTCATGAACGTAGTCGACGCGCAGTTCGCCGGCACCGAAGCGGTCCTGCTCCATATCCAATGGCCCGAAGGAAAAGACCTGGATTCGTCGGAGGTCCTCGCTCTGGTCGGGGAGTCGCACAAGACCTTGGAGAGCTTACCGCTCGTCACGAAGGCGATGTCCTTGCACAGTATTGAAACTTGGATGCTGGAGGGCGGACTCATGAAGGAACAAATCCTGCGCTTTCTCGAGGAGGCGCGGTCACCCTTCATCGAACGCATGATGTCAGTGGACCACAAGTCGGCGCTTGTGGCCGGCTATTTCCCCGCGGTGGACGCCTCCGAACTGGTGCCGGTCCTGGATGACCTGGAGGCGGACTTGGTGGGGCTGCGCGCGGCGCACCCGGAGGCGGGCTTTGTGGCAACGGGTATCGCGGCGCATTCGGCCCGGGCGAGCTACGAAATGATCGTTGATCTCAACCGCAGCCTTATGCTCGCCATCGGGCTCAACATCCTGCTCATCGGCCTTGTATTCTGGTCCTTGCGCGCCGGACTCTACAGCATGTTGACCAACATTCTGCCCATCGCCGTCGCGGGCGCGATCCTCCATCTCACGGGCGCTGGACTGCAATTCACCTGTGTGGTGGCGTTCACCATCGGGTTTGGCATCGCTGTGGACAATGCTATTCACATCTTGAACTACTACCGTTTGATGCGGTCCAACGGCGAAGCTGTGAAGCCTGCTCTCGAGGAAACCATCGCCACCATCGGCCCGGCGCTTGCCGTCGGCTGCCTCGTGCTGATCGTCGGGTTCGGAGGCACGATTTTCAGCGAGCTGCCCAGCCTGCGCCTGTTTGGAGAAGTCGTCATAATGCTCTTGGCAACCGCGCTGCTCGCCAATCTTCTGGTGCTGCCGGCGCTGATTGCGTTCGTTGAAGGACGAAGCGAGCAAAAGAGTGCCGCGCCGCAAACAACTAAAGGCGGCTAGGCAAGGCCGCTACGCAAGGGAGGATCCCATGAGGACCCTATTTTCGCTGATCATTGCTCTGTTTGTGGTGACAATCGCGCCGGTCCATGCCCAGACCACGCCTCTCGAGGGGACGTGGAGTGGCAGCGGCACGATGCAGGCCAGGGACAATCCGCCCCAGAAGTTGACCTGCCGTATCAAATACAGGCGCGAGACCGACAAGGTCTACAAACTTGCGGCCAAATGCGTGACCATCTCGACCGCGATCAACCAGACGGGGAAGCTTTTGAAGGTCAACCCGGGGGTCTATGTGGGGGAGTTCCAAGTCGCGACTTACGATATCTCGGGACGGGTCCGGATTACCATTAAAGGCGGCGTTCAGACCATGTCGTTCAAGAGTTCCCGGGCGAGCGGGAGCGTGACCCTGAAGAAGTCTTGACCCGGCCGCGCGGCGCGTGTGCTAGGATGAGTCGGCGTGCCAACGCTGACTGCGTTGTGGACATGATCTGAGGAGGCCCCAAAATTGCCTCCCGGGGGGGGATAACTTCAGGCGTTCTGTACGGACCTTTACATAGGCGAGTTTGGGCAGCAGCCGTTACCAGCCAGAGATCCGCAGGCATCGTGTGGACGGCAGCGCGCATCTGCGATGTGCCGCCCTCATAATGGGGCGACTATGCTGGATGGGCTCAATCGGAACACCGACGCTCGGCGTGACGTTGTAAAAATGGGGACTTTGGACGGGGCCGTGGTGGAAAGCGCAGTCGGCAAAGAAGAACTCCCGCTGCTGTTGGTTCCGCAGCTGTCGCGTACGTTTGCGCTGACCATACCGAAACTGCCGCCGGATCTGCGGCTCACCGTCGGTGCCGCCTATCTCCTGTGCCGCGCCGTGGACACGATCGAGGACTCGCAGCTTGCGGACTGCGACAGGAAGCTTGCCCAGCTCGATATGTTTCTTGCGGCGGTCGAGGGGAAAGGCAGGTTGGAAGATGTTTCACGACGTCTCTCGGTCGATCTTTCCGGTCAGGTCAGCAGAGAGGAGATCGATCTTCTCGAAAGCCTGCCGGGTCTGTTTGCGATATTGAACGCGCGTCCCGCGAGACAGCAGGAGGCCGTTCGCACCTGTCTCACGAAGATGGCGTCGGGCATGAAATCTTATGTCAATCGTCCGACGGGACTGGCCAACATGGCCGAGCTGGACGACTATTGTTACGTCGTGGCGGGCGTTGTCGGCGAGATGCTCACCGAGCTCTTCTGCGACCATTCCCCAGACATCGACCAGCATCGGGATGCACTGGAGAAGAGGGCGGCCAGTTTCGGCCAAGGTCTGCAGATGACGAACATTCTCAAGGACATCTGGGACGACCGGCGCCAGGGCCGGTGTTATCTGCCGCAGAGCCTGTTTTGTTCCGTCAGCCTCGATCTGGGCGACCTCGACGATGCCGCAAGGAACCCCAATTTCCGCCCGACCATCCATCGGCTTGCGACGATCGCGCTCGGACATTTGGGCAATGCCGTCGATTACACGCTGACAATCCCGCGTCAGCACACCGGCATCCGGCAGTTCTGCCTGCTGGCGATTGGCATGGCCTATGCAACGCTCAACCGGGTGGTGCAGGTCTCTCATTTCTCGTCGGACTATCGGCCGAAGATTTCGCGCACGACGGTTCAGGGCGTCATGCTTGCGGCGCCCGTCATCTGCCGCAGCGATTCGCTGACCCGTTGGACGATGTCCGGAATGGCCAGCCTATGCCATGCAAATGCTGCCCCGCTAACAGTGGGTCCTGAGACAATGGGCACGGCTCGGTGACGGGCGCGAAGGCGAAAAGGCGGCCTCCCAGCGCCGCGCATAGATCGTCCGCAAACCGATCCTCCGCCCCTTGACAGTGCCAATCCAATTCAAGAGGTTGGCGCAATGGAAATGCTTGAGAAAGTCATTCTCATTGACGATTACGATCGCGAGATTGGCACCGGCGAGAAGCATGAGGTCCACAAGCAAGGCTCTCTCCATCGCGCATTTTCAGTGATCGTCTGGGACAGCGCAGACCGGCTGCTACTGCAAAAGCGCCATACCAGCAAGTACCATTCCGGCGGGCTGTGGACCAATGCGTGCTGCGGTCATCCGCGCCCCGGCGAGGACAGTGCGGCCGCGGCAAGCCGCCGGCTACCGCAGGAAATGGGCTTTCTGTGCCCCTTGGAGGCAATTGGCACGATCCGTTATCGTGCGGAACTCGATCACGACATGATCGAACACGAGATCGTCCACGTGTTTCACGGCATCCACGACGGCTCCATCGTGCCAAACCCTGATGAGGCGGAAGATTATCGCTGGGCGTCCCTGCAGGACGTGCAAGCGGACGCTTTGGCAGCGCCTGAGCGATACACCGCCTGGTTCGGCAAGTATCTGAAAGCCAAGTGGCCTGTGATGCGCGCCGTTCCCGAGAAGTCGAATTAAGCACCATTGACGACCTCACGGTCTCGTCACTTGACGTTCGGGGCTTTGGCGCCGAAATTTGAAGATACATGGCTAGTTTCAGAACTATTTTGACGACGTTGATCGTGTGCGCGCTTGCGGCTTTGCCCGCGGCGAACGCCAGTGCGGCTATGCGGATGGCCGGTACGATGGGCATGACCGGCGCTACGGGGATGTCCGGTGCTCCGTCCGCGATGCCTGCGGATTGCGACGAGCATGCCGTAATGGTGCCGTCCCACCGCAAGGCCGGACCTGCGAAGTCCTCTGAACCTAAGGAGCCTTGCTCCGATACGGCCTGCGGCGGGAAGTGCCTATGCGTCAGCCTCGCCGTGACCGGTGTGCTGGCTATGCCTCCTGCAACGTTGTCTTTCCCGCACGCCGCCGTTCAGGCGGCTCGTTTGACGGCAAACCTTCGGGCGCCGTCCTTCGTGCCGCCGTCTCCGCCTCCGCGCGTCTAACCCTCGACAGCAACACTGCACCCATGCTCCGCGCATTGCGTCCGCTTGCGCGTGGGCTCGTGCATCGAGGTCCCCGGCTGCTTCTGGCCAGGGGTGACGCAACGATCATTTGGAGACGCACATCATGAAGCGTCTGAGAAGCGCCGTAGCTCTTGCGGCGGGACTCCTGGCGGGAGCCGGGGGCACCTATTGGTATCTGAACGCGTGGCATGCAGAGCAATCCGCGCCGATGGGAATGGGCGTGTCGGCGCCCGCGAACGATTCCGTGCGGCCTGAGCGGGCGATACTCTACTACCGCAACCCCATGGGGCTCGCCGACACCTCGCCGGTGCCGAAGAAAGACTCTATGGGAATGGATTACATCCCGGTCTATGCGGACGAGGACGCCGACGACGGCACCGTCTCGATCAGTCCGGGCAAGGTTCAGCGTAGCGGCGTGCGCACGGAAAAGGTCGGCAAGCGGACCGTGTCGCGAAATGTCCGCGCAGCCGGTGCTGTGGAGCACGACGAGTCCCTGCTGACCATCGTGACTGTGCGGTCCGACGGCTATATCGAGGACCTCTTCGTCGACAAGACCGGCCAGAAAGTGGCGAAGGGCGAACCGCTGTTCCGCTTCTATAGCCCGCAGATCCAGCTGGCGCAGGCCGATCTTATCGTCGCTTTGCGGGCGCAAGGACGAGGCCAGCGCGCGCTCGCCGGGGCGATCCAGAAAATGCGCAATCTTGGCGTGCCGCAAAGCCGCATCGAGGCGGTACAGAAGAGCAGAGACAATCCGCGCACGTTGGACTGGCCCTCGCCGGCGACGGGAGATGTGACCTCGAAGAGTGCCATAAACGGCCAATTCGTGGAGGCGGGCGATGAGCTGTTCCGTATCGCCGATCACACGCGCATGTGGGTCATTGCTGAAGTCGCGGAAGCGGACATAGGCGACATCGCGGTCGGGATGACCGCTACGGTGACGCTGCGCGCGCTTCCCAATGAGCCCTTCGAGACAAAGGTAAGCTTTATCTATCCGGAGATGCGCAAGCTGGAAACGCGGACGATCCCGGTTCGCATCGTGCTGCAGAATGACGACAGAAGCATCAAGCCCGGCATGTATGCCGATATCGTGTTTCATCCGGGCAAAAAGACGGCGCCTGTCACGGCTGTTCCGGCGAGCGCGGTGATCGACAGTGGTACGACGAAGACCGTCCTCGTCGCCAAGGGCGAGGGCAAATTCGAGCCCCGTCCGGTCAGGCTGGGGCGTAGCGGCGATGGCTTTGTGGAAGTTATCGAGGGCGTTGGCGAAGGCGAAGACGTCGTCACCTCGGCGACCTTCCTGATCGACTCGGAGAGCAACCTGAAAGCCGCCCTCCGAAATCTCGAGCGTCAGGAGACGGCGCCATGATCGCAGGCATCATTCGCTGGTCGGCGCGGAATGTCGTCCTGGTCGGCATTGCTACAGTGTTCGTGACGTTGCTCGGCCTCTACGCGGTGCAGAAGGTCCCGCTGGATGCGATCCCCGATCTCTCCGACGTTCAGGTGATCGTCTACACCGAGTATCCCGGACAGGCGCCGCAAGTAGTCGAGGATCAGGTCACCTATCCGCTCACGACGGCCATGCTGACCGTACCAAGGGCGCGCACCGTGCGTGGCTTCTCCTTCTTCGGCGTTTCGTTCGTCTATGTGATCTTCGATGACGGCACGGATATCTATTGGGCGCGCTCGCGCGTGATGGAGTCGCTGAGCGCCGCAGCCGGTGATCTTCCGGCCGGGGTGTCGCCGGAACTCGGGCCCGACGCCACGGGGGTGGGCTGGGTTTACCAATACATTCTGCGGGGCACGCAACACAGCCTCGCCGAGCTCCGGACGCTGCAGGATTGGTATGTGCGCTTCGGTCTCTCCAAAGCCCAAGGCGTGGCCGAGGTGGCGAGCGTCGGCGGCTTCGTCAAGCAGTACAGCGTGGTCGTCGATCCGCGCCGCCTGCAGGTGCTGGGCATTCCGCTGTCGAAGATCACCGACGTGATCCGCGATAGCAATATGGATGTCGGCGGGCGCACGGTCGAACTCTCCGAACGCGAATACATGGTGCGCGGGCGCGGCTACATCACCGGCATCGAGGATATCGAGACCATCGTCGTCAAAAACGACGCAGGGGTGCCTGTGCTTCTCAAGGACGTCGCACGCGTCGAGCTGGCCCCGGACGAGCGCCGGGGGCTGTCCGAAGTGAATGGGGACGGGGAGGTGGTCTCGGGCATTGTCCTGCAGCGCTATGGGGAGAACGCATTATCCGTGATTGAGAGCGCCAAGGAGCAGCTTGCAGAAATCGCGTCGGGGCTGCCGGAGGGCGTGTCCGTGGAGACCGTCTACGACCGCTCGGATTTGATCTACCGCGCCATCGATACCTTGAAACGCACGCTCATTGCGGAAAGCATCATCGTCGCGTTGGTCTGCGTGATTTTCTTGATGCACGCGCGCAGCGCCCTGGTGGCGATCATTACCCTGCCGCTTGGCGTGCTCATCGCCTACATCTGCATGTGGGCCTTGGGTCTTTCCTCCAACATCATGAGCCTTGGCGGCATTGCTATTGCCATCGGCGCCATGGTGGACGCTGCCATTGTGATGATCGAGAACGCCAATAAGCGGCTGGAACACGCGCCGCCCGAAAAACCCCGCCATGAGGTCATTGTCGAGGCGGCGATCGAGGTCGGGCCAGCGCTATTCTTCAGCCTGCTGATTATCACGGTGTCGTTTCTGCCGATCTTCGCGCTTGAGGCGCAAGAGGGGCGCCTGTTCAAGCCTCTTGCCTATACGAAGACCTTCGCCATGGGTGCGGCGGCGCTCCTGTCCATCTTTGTCGTGCCCGCGCTGATGATCTTGTTTGTACGGGGCCGCATTCTCCCCGAGAACAAGAACCCGCTAAACAGAGTCTTGAGCTGGCTCTATGAGCCGGTAATCGCGTTCGCCATGCAGTTCCGGGTGCTCACAGTCCTGGTCGCCGCTGCTGCGCTCGCCGCGACGTGGTGGCCCGCGTCGAAGATCGGCAGCGAATTCATGCCCGCCCTCAATGAAGGCACGCTGTTCTACATGCCGACTACTTTGCCCGGCGTCTCCGTGACGGAGGCTGGCAAGCTGCTGCAGACTCAGAACAAGATCATAAAGAGCTTTCCGGAAGTGGAGTCCGTCTGGGGCAAAGCGGGACGTGCGGCAACCGCCACGGACCCGGCGCCGATGAGCATGTTTGAGACGATCATTAATCTGAAGCCGGAAGAAGCCTGGCGGGAAGGCATGACCATCGACACGCTGACCGCGGAAATGGACGCCGCCTTGCAGTTTCCCGGCGTGTCCAACTCCTGGACGATGCCGATCAAGGCGCGCACAGACATGCTGTCCACCGGCATCCGCACGCCCGTCGGTATCAAGGTGATTGGCCGCGATCTCGACGAGATGGAACGGCTCGCCCGAAAGATAGAGTCGGTGGTCCGCGACGTGTCCGGCACGACCAGCGCCTATGCGGAGCGCGCGACTGGGGGCTACTACATCAATATCGATCCCGACCGCACGCGCTTGGCGCGTTACGGGCTCATGGTGGGCGATGTGCAGAACGTGATCGCCACGGCGCTTGGCGCCAATGCCGTCACCACGACTGTGGAGGGACGCGAGCGCTACAAGGTCGCTGTGCGATACCCGCGCGACTATCGCAACGATCCGCAGGCCATCGCCAACGAGGTGCTGATTCCGACCCCTGCCGGCGGCACGGTGCCCTTGGATGAAGTGGCCACCGTCACGGTCGCCCAGGGTCCGTCAATGATCCGAACAGAGAACGCGCAGCTCGCACTCTATATCTTTGTAGACTTTCGCGACCGCGACATCGGCAGCTACGTCGCCGACGCGCAAAGAGCCGTGGCCGAGACTGTGAATTTTCCGCCCGGATACTATGTGACCTGGAGCGGTCAGTTCGAATATCTGCAGCGCGCGGAAAAACGGCTGCAGATTGTCGTACCGTTCACGGCGCTGATTATCTTCGTGCTGCTCTATCTCAATTTCGGCCGCTTGACCGAGACGCTCATCGTCATGCTCTCCGTACCGTTCGCCCTGGTCGGCGGGATATGGCTCATGTGGTGGCTCGATTTCAACTTCTCGGTCGCCGCCGTGACGGGATTCATCGCCCTGGCCGGTGTCGCCGCGGAAACGGGCGTGGTGATGTTGATCTATCTTGATCGTGCCGTGAAGGATCGGCTGGCGGCGTGCGAGCAGGAGGGGCGTGCGTTCGGCGGCCGCGATCTACATGCGGCGATTATTGCAGGTGCGGCGGGCCGCTTGCGGCCGAAGATCATGACGGTCGCCGCGACCGTCGCAGGTCTTCTGCCAATCCTTTGGGCGCACGGTGCCGGCGGTGCGGTGATGCAACGTATCGCCGTGCCGATGATTGGCGGCATGGCCTCATCGACCGTCCTGACCCTGATCGTGATCCCCGCAATTTATAGCCTCGTCAAGAGTGCCGGATTGCGTCGGAGCACAGCCGCAGACACACACGGTCAGTCCGAGGTTGCGCCGCGCCGGGGGTAAGCGGCATGGTGTCGTTCGTCGCTTGTGATCTCGCGCCGTCTGTTTTGCCGGTTCAAGGCTACGCTACGGTAGCTGCCTTATAGCGATGCGGGGCGCGACAGAGGGAGAAAGCCGGTGCGGAAGGTCTTAGGAATCTTGGTTCTGATTGTGGGCGTTGCGGCGCTCTGCTGGTACGGCGCCAAACATCATGCCAAGCGGATCGAGCAGGCGGTCACCGATGGCGCGAACGGCGCCGTCGCTGGATCGGTGCATGGCGTCAAGCCGGACGTTGCGGGCCGCGATATCGAGGTCAGCGGCCTGGCCAACAGCGCCAAGGAGCGAGATCGGATCCTCCAGACCCTCGGCATTGTCAAAGGGCGCCGGGTCGTGCGCGACAAGATGAAGCTGCTGGCATCGGCCTCTCCATACACATTCTCCGCTGACAAATCGGCCAAGGCTATTACCGTTTCGGGCCATGTGCCCACCGAGGGCGCGCGGGAAGGAATTGCGGTCGTTTTGGACCATGATGCGTCGGCTCTGATGCTTGCGTCTGGCGCACCTGGCGGTTGGACGATTGTGGCGCAGGATGGGATTAGCGCGCTGTCGAAGCTCAACGAGGGCACGCTGACCATGTCGGACGACACGCTGAGCCTGTCGGGTGTCGCTACGACCCCAGCCGACGGGAAGGCGGCGCTGGCGGAGCTGAAAGACGTACCGCCCGGCTATACGATCGAATCCTCGTTCGACTATCTCGACGACGGCGAGCCGGTGAACTTCCAGCTGACCTATTCCGCTTCGGATGGGGGCTCGGTGAGCGGCAAGCTTCCGAAGGGGCTGACGTCTGACAAGATCGCCGCCGCGCTCGGTCTCGATAAGGTCTCGGGCGACCCGGCCACGGGAATTTCGGGCGACCCTGAGTCGGTTCTCGCAGCTCTCAAAAAACTGGCGGCCTGGCTGCCGGAGTTTGAGACGCTGAGCCTGAAGACGGCCGGAGGCGATGACGATTACGGTCTCACGGGTGGGGGCGCGCCGGGCGCGGATCTTGAGCTTCTGAAAAAGGGTCTTTCCAGTGATCTCGGCGATACGGTCGTCGTTTCGGTCGAGGCTGCCGGCGACTTGCCGCCCGAGGGCACGCGGCGCGTCAATGCGGCGACGGGCGAGACTGAGGTGCTGACAGCCGGCTACTGGCTGCCGCAAATGGACTTCGTGGCGGGCTTCGACCAGTGCCGCGACAAGGCCAACGCGCTTCTGTCCAAGCGCGACGTCAATTTCGTGACCGGCTCGGCTCGCCTCGACGCACGCTCTCTGAGGGTCATCAATGCGATGACTTCGCTTGTTACAAAATGCGTTCAGTCCGGCGACCTGCGTGTCGAGGTGGGCGGACATACGGATAGTCAGGGTGATAGCGCGTTCAACAAGACCCTGAGCCAGAAGCGCGCGGACGCCGTGGTGGCGGCCCTTCGTGTGCGGGGCATTCCGGAGGATGCGATCTCGGCTATCGGTTATGGGGACGCCAAGCCGGTCGCGGACAACGACACAGAAGACGGGCGGGCCGCGAACAGACGCGTCACTTTGGCGTTTTCTCAGTAACAGGCCCGCCAGGCACAAAGAGGGGTTTTTGTATGTTCAGGAATTGGGGCTTTTTGGTCGGAGAAATTTGGATCCTGATCCTGCTCGCGGCTTTGCTCGGGCTGTTTGTCGGGTGGCTCATCTGGGGCGGGCGCCGCAATACCGTTGCGGACGGCACGGGGACCGAGGTTCGGAAATTGCGTGCCGACCTGGAGACCTGCCATGCCACTTCCCGCGAGAAAGACGATCTGATCGGCCGCCTCGAAGCGCGGCTTGAGGGCCGGGGCACCGGCGCTGCCGGTGGGGACGTCAAGCGGGCCGTCTCGGCGCCGGCTGCCGGGGCAGCGGAAAAAGCCGTGGACCCGGATTTCGACCGCGATGGTGTCGACGAAGGCCTCAACGAGGGCGTCAAGCCCGTGACGCTCGATGCGCCGCGCGGCGGCAAGGGCGACAACCTCAAAAAGATCAAGGGCGTCGGGCCGAAACTCGAGCAGCTATGCAACCGGCTGGGCTTCTGGCATTTCGATCAGATCGCCAATTGGTCCGACGACGAGAAGGCCTGGGTCGATGCCAACCTGGAAGGCTTCAAGGGCCGGGTGACGCGCGATGATTGGGTCGAGCAGGCCAAGCTCCTGTCCGAGGGTGGCAAGACCGAATTCTCAAAGCGCGTCGAAGCCGGCGACGTCTACGACAAGGAAAAGAGTTGAGACATTTTGGCCGTGCGGCTTGACCGTCGGCCCGAGTCGTCCAAAACTGCCGCCCGCCGATGGTGTTCGGGTGCGGAAACGCACTTGGATGAAACGGGAATTAGGTAGGGCCGTGATTGGCCCGAAGCCTAGCCGCCCCCGCGACTGTATGCGGTGAGCCGCCTTCCATTGATGTCACTGGCCCTTTCTGCCACCCAAGGCAGGGCTGGGAAGACGGAAGACGGCCGTGATCCGCGAGCCAGGAGACCGGCCATTCGGCGATACGATTAACCCACACGCCGTCGGGTGAGACGGCAAAGGAGAATTGACGTGCATATCGAACCTGGACTCGTCGCCGACAGCAAGATTTGGCTGAGCTACGCCACCGCCGCAGGCGCGGGGGCCTTTGCCATGAAACTCGCTTGGGAGGACACTAAGGAACGCGGCTCCGTCTCGCTGTTTGCGCGGGCCACTGCTGCGACCGTACTCGTCTTCTGTTTCTTCGAAGTCCTTCCCCATTATCCGGTCGGCGTTTCGGAAGTTCACTTCATCTTTGGGTCGACGCTCTTCTTGATTTTGGGCGCAGCGCCCGCCGCCATAGGACTGGCCTTGGGGCTTTTGCTTCAAGGGCTATTCTTTGCGCCGTTCGATCTGCCGCAACTTGGGATGAACGTCACCACGCTCTTGGTGCCGCTATTCGGCTTGCGTTATCTCGCGGGCAAGATCATCGAGCCAGACACGCCTTATGTGGATTTGAAATACCGTCAGGCGCTCGCACTCTCCACCGCCTATCAGGCGGGGATCGTGGCATGGGTGATGTTCTGGGCGTTCTACGGCCATGGCTTCGGCGCCGAGAACATTCAGTCCATCGTGACGTTCGGTGGTGCTTACATGCTCGTGATTATCGTCGAGCCGCTGGCTGATCTCGCGGTTCTCGCAGGGGCAAAGGCCATTCATGCCTTGCGCGGCAGCCCGCTGGTCGAGCGGCGTCTCTATCATCCCGCGTAAATCAATTTCGCTTCAAGCAGATCAGACGGCGGTGCGGTCACTCGCGCCGCCGGTTTCTTTTGTGCGCGCTCAAGACGGTCCAGCGCGGGGCGGAGCGCTTAGCAGGATTCTACAATTCCACCGGGTGCGCGGTCTGGTAAGTTAAAAGTTCCGGCAAGAGAGGGGCGGACGCCATGAGCGTCACTGTCGCGAAATCACACAAGGGAGGGACTCTATGGCCACGGAAGACGAAGCTTCCATACCCAATCTGGACGATGTAGGCAAAGCCGCTGAGAACGGGGTTACAATTACGCTGGACGAATACAAGCAGAAGGTCATGGACGGAACGTCCTAGGCCGTCGCGAGAAATGCTTGAGCCGGACGATAGCGGCGCTAGCCGCAAAGCTCATCAGCTGGTGGGCCTCGTCTTGGGGCCTGCGGTGTTCTTGGCGTTCATCGCCAGCCCGGCGCCCGAGGGGCTGTCGGCCACGGCCTGGTCCGTCGCCGCGCTGGCAGTCTGGATGGCGATCTGGTGGGCGACAGAGGCGGTCCCGCTCTTTGTCACGGCGCTTCTTCCTCTGGCCGTTCTGCCGCTTCTTGGCGTGGAGAACATTGGCGAAGCGGCCGCGCCGTTCGCGCATCCAGTCGTGTTTCTGCTGCTCGGCGGGTTTCTCATCGGTCTTGCCCTCGAGAAATGGAACCTGCACCGGCGCATCGCTTTCCACATCATTCTTAACGTCGGCAGCCGCCCGCTCAATCTCATCGCTGGGAAGATGCTGGCAACCGCCTTCTTGAGCATGTGGATCACGAATACGGCGACGACGATCATGGTCCTACCGATCGCCATGTCGCTCATTGCGGTTGTTACGCCGAACGGCACAAGGGGTAAAGGTGAGGCGGCCAATTTCGGCACCGCCATGATGCTCGGTATCGCCTATGCCGCGTCCATCGGCGGGATGGCGTCTCTGGTCGGTTCGCCGACGAACTTGCTTGCGGCCAGTTACCTCGAGGAGGTTTTCAGCATCGAGATGACGTTTGCGAGATGGATGCTGTTTGCGCTGCCCATCTCCGCGGTCCTTTTGGGCTGTGCCTATCTGGTTCTGACCCGCATCGCCTTTCCCGTATCCAACAGTCTCGGCGCGGTGAAGCCGGGGCTGGTCGGAGGGATGCTGCACGATATGGGCCCCATGAGCGGTCCGGAGAAGCGCGTCTGTGCTGTATTCGCCGCCGTCGCGATTTGCTGGATCTTCTCGCCCTTGGTGGAGGGGAGGCTCGGGTTCGATATCTCCGACACAGTCATTGCCCTTGTCGGTGCGGTTGCGCTGTTCACGATACCAGCCAATTGGCCCGACCGGACGTTTTTGCTGGACGGACGCGCGGTACGCCGGGTCCCTTGGGAAGTTCTGATCCTGTTCGGCGGCGGGTTGAGTCTCGCCAAGGCGATCGACGGTAGCGGCCTCGCAGTCTGGATCGGCAACGGCCTGTCCTTCTTGAATGCGATGCCGCTGTTCGTCCTGATTTTTGGGGTGACGCTTCTCGTCGTTCTCTTGACCGAGCTGATGAGCAATACTGCGACGGTGGCCGCCTTCCTGCCCATCGCAGGCAGTCTTGCGCTCGGGTCGGATCTGTCGCCGCTGTTGTTTGTTCTACCGATCGCGCTCGCGGCGTCGTCGGCCTTCATGCTGCCGGTGGCGACACCTCCCAACACGCTCGTTTTCGGCACGGGCTACGTCACGCTGCCGCAAATGATGCGCGCCGGTGCCTTGGTGAACTTATTCGGCGCGGCGATCATCGCCGGCGCGGTCACGCTCGCAGCACGGTTCTTGTAGGAGTTTCGGTTAGACGTCTCGGCGGGAAGTGGCCCGGCCAGGAGCCCTTTCCTGTCCGGGCCGAAACGCCATTATTGTTAACTTCCCGTTCGGTTGAGCCCTGAAACGCTAGCCCCTCAATTCTTAACGAGTTCTTAACGCGAGAGCCTCGTCCACAGGCCTAGTCGGGGTCGCGCCGTACGAGCTCGGCGAGGGTCTTGCCCTCACCGTCCTTGAGGATAAGTCTGGTGGTGCTCGCCTCGGCCATCCGGGTGCTGCCGAGTGTCGTCGCGAATTCCCGCTCCCGCTCCATGAACGGCGGTGGGCAGGCCATTTTTGTCGACGCAAGAGGACCGAACTTAAGCTCTCCGTTGTTGTACGCATAGGATCCGGCGAAGCGATTGCAGCCGAGATGGCCGGAGACCTTGTTTTCTGCACCAAACTGCACGATGCGCGCCTTCTTGCCGTTCTCGTCCGCAAAGACCCACACGGTTCCAGCAAGCGTCATTGGGGTCATTTCATCGGCGCTCCATGCCCCTTGCGTGGTCAGGACCACCGGTGCCAGTGCCAGAAGTCCCATCCGGACAAATGCGCCAAGTCTTGTCAGTCGTCTTGTCATTCTGCGTCCAACCTCAAGCCTCAAATCCTACACGCGCACCGCGGATAGACGGGAACGGCGCCGCTAAGTTGAGGCCGTGCGCCGGTAGAGCTTTGCGCCGCTTAAGTCTTGTGCCGGTAATGGGCCATCATGAACTCGACCCACGTTCTCTCCTTGTCGGGTGCGCGGGATTTTAGTGCCCAGTAGTCGTCGCTTTCGATCTCGATAATGTCCAGGTACCGGACCAAGGACCCATCGCCTGTGAAGCTCGGGCCTTCCGTGTCCAGCGTGAGCATCTTGCCCGCCGCGTCCAGCGCGCCGTCAATGATTGAGGTAGGGGGTGGGGTCAGGGGCTCGAAGTTGACAGACGAGACCCGGCTTTCTATGTTCCGGCCCAATTCGCGGGCGGCCTTTTTTCAAGGGCCGCCCGGACTGTTTTTTAGCCGAGATGGATGGCGTGAGATGAAAATCAAGAATTCTTTGAAAGCGCTGGTCAAGCGCCATCGGGATAACCGGGTGGTTCGCCGCCGTGGCCGGCTCTATGTGATTAACAAGACCAACCGCCGCTTTAAGGCGCGCCAGGGATAACCTCAGGGTGTGTCCTTTGCGGTTTTGCTCCCCATCCGAGCGGTTCGGGGAGGCTAATGCGGAAAAGCTTTGACGGGGCCCCTTGGGGCCCCGTAACTTTTAGGCCATGAGATTTTCAGGCCATAAGATAGGCTTGTGCGTGATGGGTTTGGCGCTGCTCGCGCCAGTGCCGGTTTTGGCCGGACCGCCCGTGGTGCTCGCACAGTTCTTCGAACATTACGACGATGCGCCGGTGCCGCCCGCTCGGCCCGCCGAGGAGCCCTCGCTCGAGGGTCTCGATCTCGATGGGCTCGAGGACGGCGGTCTCAATGCGTTGCCGCAACCGATGCCGGAACCCGAATCCGGATTGCCCGACACGGCGGCAGGTGAAGCGCCGGGTGCGCCCGAGCAGGATGTTGCCGGCAATGTCCCTCCCGCCTTCGATCCGGCCGAGCGCCCGATCTTGCTGGCAGGTCTTTACGAGCGCCTCATGGAGGCCAAGACGCCGGGCGAAGCCGCCCCGATCACCGAGGCGATCGAGGAATTGTGGGCCATGTCCGGCAGCGATACGGTCGACCTTCTCATGAGCCGGGCCACGCAATTCGCCAATAACTCCGATGTCGATCTATCGCTCGCGGTTCTGGATGCGGTGGTGGATATAGCGCCGGAAGAGGCCGAGGCCTGGTATCTGCGCGCCAAGGTCAATGTGCTCGGAGGCAACCCGGAGCGGGCGCTGGCCGATCTGCGGCGCACCCTGAATTTGGATGAGAAACACTACCGGGCGATAACCGATCTTGGGCTCGTGCTGGAGCAGCTCGGCGCCAAGAAGGAAGCGCTGAAGGCGTATCGCCAGGCGCTGAGTGTCAATCCCTATATGGATGACGCTAAGGCCGGCGTCGAAGCGCTTTCGCGCGAGGTCGAAGGCCAAGACATTTAGTCAAGACTTCTAATCAAAACATCTCGTTGAGCGCCCAACTCTCGTCGAGCGGCCTTGTCGGAAACCCGTGTGTTGGAGGCGTCTGCCCGTAGACCTACGGGAGTTCCACGTCGTCGCTCGGATCGACTTCGGCGATGCGCAACAAATTCGTGGAGCCGGACTTTCCCAGCGGTACGCCGGCGGTGACGATCACGCGCTCTCCGGCCTTGGCGAAGCCTTCCTGGTAAGCGATGCGGCAGGCCTTGGCGACCATGTCGTCGAGATTGATCGGGTCGTCCGCGAGCACGCAATGCTGGCCCCAGACGATCGTTAGTTTCCGTGCTGTCCGCGGGATCGGCGTCAAGGCCAGGATCGGCTGTTGCGGCCGCTCGCGCGCGGCCCGCAAGGCCGTGGCACCCGAGGCCGTGTAACAAACGATGGCCGCCAGATCGAGCGTCTCCGCGACCGTCCGGGACGCGGCCGAGATCGCGTCCGCGCCCGTCGCTTGCGGATCGATGCGCTGGGCATGGATGATCGCGGCGTGGAGCGGGTCGTGTTCTACTTCGATGGCGATGCGGTTCATGGTGGCTACGGCGTCGACCGGATACTTTCCGACCGCCGATTCAGCAGACAGCATGACCGCGTCGGCGCCCTCGAACACCGCGGTGGCGACGTCGGACACCTCGGCCCTGGTGGGAGCCGGCGCGTAGATCATCGACTCGAGCATTTGCGTGGCGACCACAACCGGCTTGCCGGCATTGCGTGCGGCCCGGTTGATTTGTTTCTGCAGGCCGGGGACTTTCTCGACCGGCATTTCCACGCCGAGATCGCCGCGCGCCACCATGATACCGTCGGCTAATTCGACGATCTCCTTGAGAAAGTGGATCGCGGTCGGCTTCTCGATTTTTGCCATGATGGCGGTGCGGTTGCGGCTGAGCTTGCGCGCCTCTTCGATATCGGCGGGGCGCTGCACGAAAGAGAGCGCCAGCCACGAGACTCCGATCGAGTTGGTGCACTCGATGTCCGCCCGGTCCTTATCGGTCAGAGCACCGAACGGGAGCATCGTATCGGGCAAGCTGATGCCCTTGCGGCTGCCGAGTAGACCGGAATTGAGCACTTCGGCGTCGATGCGCACGTCCGAGGCTTCCACCACGCGCAGATTGAGTTTGCCGTCGTCGAGCAGCATTGTGTGCCCGGTCTCGACGGCCTCGAATATCTCAGGATGAGGCAGATGGATGCGGCCCAGACCGCCCACGTCCTCGCGGCGGACAAAGCTCACGACGTCGCCCTTAGTCAGGCGCACCGTGCCAGACTCGATCTTGCCAATCCGCAGCTTCGGACCCTGCAAATCCACCAGAATGCCGATGGGACGCGAAAAGTCCGTCTCCAGCTTGCGGACGATCCCGTGAACCTCCCGCAACCCGTCATGGGTCGCGTGGCTCATATTCACGCGAAATACGTCGGCGCCCGCTTCGAACAGGCGGCGCATGGTGTCTTCGTTGGTGGAGGCAGGACCGAGCGTTGCCACGATCTTGACCCGTCGGTTCCGCCTCATTGGGGCTTCGCTTCGCCTTCTGGGTCCGTCAGACGCACGGTCCAATCCCTCTCTTCGCCGGTGTCGACCTCGAAGAAGCCCGTGCGCCGATGGCCGCGCTTCTCGCATTCCGCGGTGTTGCGGATGGTGAAGGACTTATCGTCCGTGCACATATAGAGCCCGCCGGCCCATTCACCGCCACGGTCATAGTCCACTGCGTGGATGTAGTAATAGCGTCC
>NZ_JBAWCQ010000116.1:0-15760 GCF_049590335.1 Methyloceanibacter sp. | reverse complement strand
CTATGTCGCGCAGCACGCGTTCAACACCGGCTGTTTTGCTGGCTGTTGTTCCTTCTTCCCTCAGTCGAAGCTCATTCTTCAGGATATCAAGGTCACGCTCATACATTTCGATCAGTATTTTCAGCGTCGCCACGTGGTCTTTTTTCGACATCAGGCTTTCCCTTCGCGTAGGTCTGTCAGCTCGTCTCAAAGTTTTTCGCGGTCAGTAGACTGACAAAAAGCGTTGATCCCGTTAACCTATTTGGCCACGATTGGTATTTGTGTCGCAAGCAGGATCAGACGGCATGAAACCGAAGAAGTCCCTATCCCGTCGGCCAGTGCGCGCGCATACCCATAATCCAAACGCAGCCCCCTACCGAAACAATGGGAAGATTGTCGCGGATGCTATCGCAGCCCTATCGAAATCAATCGCCGCGGAAAGGGAGGCCAGCGGTAGTCTAAGGTTTTGGGAAGCAGTACGCGGCTGGCTGACCGTTATCGCCCTGTTGGAGCCTAAGACATTGATTAATTTGGTGACCCCGGCAGGATTCGAACCTGCGACCCTCAGATTAGGAATCTGATGCTCTATCCAACTGAGCTACGGGGCCATTGGTTTTAACTTGCTACACCGGAACCTTGTTTTTCGCCAGCTCGTTGGCGCCGCCGCGTGTGACTCTGGCGGCCCGACCCCAGCGAGATGGCTCTGTGCCAGCCGTCAATCACGTTTCGTCCGAAGGCGCGGATGGATCGAAGTCTAGAAACCGGCTCACTGTTTCAAGACCGTCATCTCCGAACTTGCTCAGCAGCACGTTGTCCAGCTCGGACAGGTTCTGTCTTGCCAGAGCCATCATACGTTCGCCCTCGACCGTGAATCTGATGACACGCTGGTTCCCAAGCTGCGTATCCGTTTTGGTGGTCAACCAGCCGGCCCGCTCGAGTTCGCGGACGACCTTGTGCACGGCTTGCCGCGAGATTCTCAAACCACGTGCCAAAGTTCGACGCATGGTTCGGACCACAATTGAGCGCGCTCAAGAAGACGAGTTGGCGACCGGTCAGGCCCTCAAAGCCCTCACGCTCCAGTCTGCCGAGCAGCCAAGCCGCAACCCTGTCTCTGAAGCCCCCGGCAGCCTTGGCAAGGAGACGCAGCCAAGAGCATCGCGCCGGTCGCAGAGCTCAAGCTGGGGCGCCCATACGTGCTTCGCCTCCGCAACGAGAGTCCGAACTCCCATCCGATCCATCTGCACGGGCAGGTGTTCCGTCCGCTCAGAGGCAACAAGCTAAAGCTGCCCTCCAACTGGACAGACACGATCGTTCTGAACCGGCGAGAGACTATCAATATCGGTCTCGTCGCCGACAACCCGGGAGATTGGGCCCTTCATTGTCATGTGGTCGAACACCAGAAAACGCGGCTCGCGGGGTTCATCCGTGTGATCTGAGGTAGCCCCGTCTGCATGGGACGTGGACCGGTTGAAGAACAGCCGGAAAGGACTACGTTATTCGCCAATGACAGGCTGGCTAAGGTCGCTTGGCGGGTCGTCTCTCGGAGGAGCGTTTCGGTATGTCGGGGTCGCGGAAGGAGGCGGAGAAACTTTCCGCCAAGATTGCCCCGTTGCTACGGTCCGATCTCAACGAGCCGGACCGCGAGGCCCTGACGCAGCTGATTGCGCAAGCCTTTGACACCGCCGCCCGCGAACAGGAAAAGCGCAGTTTCAAGCGGATTGCCGAGGTCCAGGCCTCGGCCAACGCGCATCTGACCGCCCTGCTCAATGCCTCGCCGACCGTACTCTATAGCAGGCCGGCCAGCGGCGATCTTGCGCCGACATTCGTCAGCGACGGCGTCACCAAGATGTTTGGCTGTACGCCGCGCGAATATCTCGCCGATCCCTTCTTTTGGCAAAAGCGGGTTGCTCCCGACGACATTGAGCGCATCGCGGCCTGGGTCAGCCGAGCGCATGAGAGCGACGAGAGCGCCATCGAGTATCGCGTCGATCGGGGCGACGGCACCCATATCTGGCTGTGCGACCGCCAGCACGTGATCCGCGACGAGCGAGGCACGCCCGTCGAGGTCGTCGGCTCGTGGACCGACATCACCAAGCGCAAGCTCGCGGAGATCGAACTGGAAAAGGCCAGCGGCGCGGCAATGGCCGCCAACGAGGCCAAGAGCGCTTTTCTCGCCAACATGAGCCACGAAATCAGAACGCCGATGAACGCGGTGATCGGGTTGTCGCACTTGGCGCTGAACACCGATCTGGCGCCGCGCCAGCGCGATTACATGCAAAAGATCAAAAGCTCCGCGCAGCACCTGCTCGGCATCATTAACGATATTCTTGATTTTTCGAAGATCGAAGCGGGCAAGCTGTCCCTGGAATTCGTTGACTTCCAACTCGACAGCGTCCTGGGGAATGTCGGGAACCTGATGTCAGAGAAGGCGTGGGCCAAAGGGCTCGAACTCATCTTTGACGTGGCGCCCGAGGTTTGCGACGATCTGAAGGGTGATCCGCTGCGGCTCGGACAGGTCCTGATCAACTTCGTTTCGAACGCAGTAAAGTTCACCGACAAGGGCGAGATCTTGGTCAAGGTGCGCGTTGAGGACGAAAGCGCCGACCGGCAGATGCTTGCCTTCTCCGTCACTGATACCGGTATTGGGATGACACACGAGGAGGTCCAGCGCCTGTTCGAGGCCTTCGAACAGGCTGACTGCTCTTCGACCCGCCGCCATGGCGGCACAGGGCTCGGACTCGCCATTGCCAAGCAGATCGCCGAACTCATGGGCGGGGCGGTCTCCGTTGAGAGCGAGCTCGGCCACGGCAGTGCGTTCCACTTCACTGTCCCGATGGCTAAGGGAACTGCCGGCGCGCGGCCCCGCGTGCTGCAGTCGGACTTGCTGGGGCGCCGCGTGCTGGTCGTGGACGACAACGACAGCGCACGCGACGTTATCAGCAGTATGTTGACCAATATGGCCTTTCGCGCGGACGAGGCGTCTTCAGGCGAGGCGGCCGTGGGTATGGTACGCGAGGCACGAGCGAGTGGCGAAGGATACGATCTCGCCTTCATCGATTGGCGCATGCCGGGGCTCGACGGGATCGAGACGGGTCGGCGTATCCGGGCCGAGGCCGAAGGAGAACCGGCCCCTCATCTCGTGATGATCACTGCCTATGGCCGTGAAGAGGTCGTGGGCAAGGCCGAGGAGACGGGCTTCGCCGATGTGCTCATGAAGCCGGTCACCTCGTCCAATCTGTTCGATGCTGCCGTCGGGGTGCTTGGGGGCGAGCGGGTGGCCGCCCCGTTCCCGTCGCAAGCTGATGCGCCCGATCTTGACCGTTTGCGTGGAATTCGCGTGCTTCTGGTCGAAGACAATGAAATCAACCAGGAAGTTGCCGCGGGCCAGCTCGAGCTTGCCGACATTCTTGTCGACATCGCCGACAATGGCGAGGAGGCGTTGCGGCTCATCGTGCGCAACGACTACGACGCCGTACTGATGGATATGCAGATGCCGGTCATGGACGGGGTGACGGCCACACGCACACTTCGCAAGGATTCGCGTTATCGCGATCTGCCGGTCATCGCCATGACGGCCAATGCCTTGGCGTCGGACCGCGAGGCCTGTCTTGAGGCCGGGATGAACGATCATGTGACCAAGCCGATCAATCCGGATGCGCTGTTTAGCGCGCTCCTGCAATGGGTCAAGCCCGCGCCTTCCACGGAACTTCCGGCGGTCGCGGGGGTGGAGAACGGCGGCGGGCTCGCCGGTATAGACATCAAGGGCATCGATTTGGATAAAGGGTTACGGCTGACGGGCAGCAGCCCCGCGCGCTATCTGGCTCTCCTCGACAAATTCGTCGCGCGCCAAGGCGGGGCGGTCGAGACCATCCGCCTCGCGCTCTCCGACGGCGATTCGGACACTGCGGAGCGCGAGGCGCACTCGTTGAAAGGGGCCGCCGCCACGCTCGGAATAACCGCGCTTGCCGATGTAGCCTCCGTCGCCGAGAAGGCGATCAAGACGGGTGACGACACTGAGGAGGCGCTCGGCAGACTTTCGATGATGCTGGACCCGGTGGTGAAGGCTATCCAGTGCGCCTTTGTCCAGGAGGGCCACGAGGCCGCGGCGCCGGCGAGAAATCCGCGCGACGTGGCTGAGCCGCTGGCGCGGCTCAAGCATCTCTTGGAGAACGACGACGGTGAGGCGGCGGACTTCATTATCGACGTCACGCCGCAGCTCTCGGCGGTCCTGACACCGGCCGAAGTCAATGCGCTATCAGACCACGTCTCGCAGTTCGACTTCGAAGCGGCATTGCAATCGCTGTCGGGCGTCGCTTCGCGTTTGTCGCTGGACCTGGAACCGGGCGGGCGTTAGGCCGTAGGCCGATGAAAAGTCACCGGTCCGCCCCGCCCGAATGCGCCTCGGCTCAGTAGATCTTCGGCACGTACAAATTGGCCGGCAGCGTCTTGCGGTCGTAGTCAGGATTGAAGACGCGGTCCGGAAGCTCGATCTTTTCGTAGGGCTCTTCCTGATAGGGAATCTTCGACAGAATGTGCTCGATACAGTTGAGCCGTTCGCGCTTCTTGTCGTTCCCTTCGACGATGTACCAAGGCGCTTCGGGGATGCTTGTACGCGTGAACATGTCCTCCTTGGCCTTCGTGTAGTGCTCCCAGCGAACGCGCGACTGCAGATCCATCGGCGAGAGCTTCCACTGTTTCATCGGATCATGGATGCGAATCATAAACCGGAGCTGCTGTTCCTCGTCGGTGATCGAGAGCCAGTACTTTAAGACAATGATGCCGTTCCGGACGAGCATGCGCTCGAATTCTGGGACGTCCTGAAAAAACCGCTCCACCTGGCCGTCGTCTGCAAATCCCATCACACGCTCGACGCCGGCGCGGTTGTACCAGGACCTGTCGAACATCACGATTTCGCCGCCAGAGGGCAGGTGGGGGACATAGCGCTGGAAGTACCACTGGGTCTGCTCGCGCTCGGATGGCTTCTGCAAGGCGACGACCCGAGCCGTGCGCGGATTGAGCCGCTGTGTGATGCGCTTGATCACGCCGCCCTTGCCGGCGGAGTCACGACCCTCGAAGATGATTAGGAGCTTCGCACCGGTCGCCTCGACCCAGCTTTGCATCTTGATGAGTTCGGCCTGAAGATGTAGCAGGTTCGTGAGATAAACGCGCCGATCGAGCGAGTCTGGATGCGCCTCTTTGTAGATCTGGCGCAGCTCCTCGCTAAGCATGGGCTCGGAAAGTTCGGCCTCGAGCGTCTCATCGAGAGTTTCTTCGAGCTCGGCTTCCAGCCAGGCCTTAATGTTCTTTTTGCCAGTCTCATTGGTGTCGTCGGTCATCGGAAATCTCTCATTTTTCGTCGTCGGCACACAGGCGTCGGCGCAAGGCGACCGGATCGGTGCCAAATCAGCGGCGAGTTTCGCCAGGGACAATAAGAGGTTTGTGTCCGTCGCGACACTTTCCCAGAACAGAAACCTGGGCAAGACAACCGTCCGATGACACCGCGCCGACGCATTCTTTTGCAGGCGTTGCTCCGTCTTGCGGGCGTGTCGCTCACGCGCACCTTGTTTCGGTAGGGACGGCGTTCCTAAATTGGCGGGATGCGGATCTGGGCACTCAGAATCGGCGTTGGCGTCGCTCTTGGCGGCGCTCCGAATGTCGCCTTCGCCCAGGCTTGCGACCTACCGCCGGGGGAGATGGCGGGCGTGTCCTCGGTCATCGACGGCAAAACACCGGCACTTCAAGACGGACGGGAGGTGTGGTTGCTCGGGATCAAGGCCCCCGCGCCGCCGCCGGACCTTGGCGCGTGTTTTGGTCCTCTGCTGGCGGTCGAGTCGCGCGCGAGTGAGGCCGGGCGCGGACTTTGGCGCTCGCTGACCTATCAGGTGCGCGATGCCCAGGACCGAAGAGGTTCGGCTATCTGCGCCACACCTACTAGCTCGTCGATGGCCAGGTCCATGGCATCGGTGAGGGGCGGAAGCTCGTCTACATCAACTTCGCGGAAGATTGGCACCACGGCTTCACGGTGACGATCATGCGCAAACGTCTGCCTGTCTTGGAGGCGGCGGGGCTGGATCTTGAGATTCTGCCGGGCGCGCATTCGCGTGCGCGGCTGGGTCGAATGGTGGAACGGCACGATGATCGATATTTCACATCCGCAAGAGATGGAGTTTTTGATGCAGCGCCGGATACACCTAGCGGCGCGCTGCCTGACTCGGGCTGATCACGGGCTCAGTGACGCGCGCGGAAGCGGTGCTTCAAACGAGAAGGCCGGGCGCGAGGCCCGGCCTTCATAAGGGAATGCCGTTAAAACGACCCTAGGCCGCTGCGGCTTTTTCGGCTGCCTCCGCGGCGGCGGCCTCGGCTGCAGCCTTGGTGTTGCGCGCCGACTTGGCAAGGATGTCGTCGATCTTGGCGACCGCGCTTTCATCGTCCAGCTTCTCAACGGATGCAAGCTCACGCGCCATGCGGTCCAGGGCGGCTTCGTAGAGCTGGCGCTCCGAATAAGACTGCTCGGGCTGCGCCTCGGACCGGTACAGGTCGCGGACCACCTCGGCGATGGAAATCAAGTCGCCGGAGTTGATCTTGGCTTCATATTCCTGAGCGCGGCGCGACCACATGGTGCGCTTCACGCGGGCCTTGCCCTTGAGCGTAGTCAGGGCCTTTTTCACGATCTTATCTTCGGACAGCTTGCGCATGCCGACGCTTTCGAGCTTCGTGGTTGGCACCCGAAGGGTCATCTTGTCCTTGTCGAAACTGATCACGAACAGCTCGAGTTTCGCACCGGCGATCTCTTGCTCTTCGATGGACACGATGCGGCCCACGCCGTGCGCGGGGTACACGATGTACTCGTTCGTCCGAAAACCGTTTCGCTGCTGGGGTCTCTTCTTTTCGGCCATATGCTCGCCTCGCTGTTGAAAATCGTGGGGCGCGTCGGGACCAAAAGGCGATCGAGCTCATCCGCGTCAAAGTCGGCCAGCGAAGAGATCGCTGGCGCCGCCCGGTGGGGCGGCTCTCACGGACAAAAAAGAAGTGCTCGATCAGGGGGCCTGATCGCCAACACTCCTTCGAAGCTCAGAAAAAAAGCGCGCCCAACAGGCTCGCCTCTCTATGGTGCCTCATGCGCCGACAGTCTGCGCTATTTCGAAATCACTGTATCACAAAAATCACAAATTCGGAAGCCGCCCACCCGGACGGCATGGCCGATAGTGAGGCAGCACCTGTGGGATTTTGCCTGGAAGGTTACCGCGAGGGGCCGTTTTGGGTGGTTTTAGCGCTAATTTCCGGCCCTAGTCGCCCTCTCCGGGCTCCGTCGAGAAGTACTTTTTGAACTTGTCGGGCTCGGCCTGAAAACTGTCGGCGTCGTCCGGTGCGGGCTTTTTGGTGGTGATGTTCGGCCACACTTCCGAGTAGTCCCGGTTCACGTCGAGCCATTTATCGAGTTCCGGCTCGGTGTCGGGTTTGATCGCGTCCACCGGGCATTCCGGCTCGCAGACGCCGCAGTCGATGCACTCATCCGGATGAATGACGAGCATGTTTTCGCCCTCGTAGAAACAGTCCACGGGGCACACCTCGACACAGTCGGTGTACTTGCACTTAATGCATACTTCAGTGACGACGTATGTCATCGATTCCACGTGATAGGGGGCTGTCCCAGCCCGGTTGCCAAAGCCCTGTACGGGCTCTGAGCTAAGCCCGGGGAGAAGGAGCCCTGCCTATAACAATAGTGTCGGCAGCACAAGGCGTGTCCCCTCCCGGTAAACCCCGATTTTTAGGATGGTTTTGCGGTGTTGCGCCGCAATGCGAGGCGGAATTTCCGCTGCGCGGGCTCGCGCAGGGCCTGCTGCCTTATCTAGCTCCAAAGGGCCCGAAAACTGTCGATGCGCCGCCGATTGCGCTTCGTGGGCCGTCTGCCCACGCGCGTCTCCCCTGAACCATCGCTTTGCGTTTCCTCGAGCGGCGGCGTCAGATCCTCATAGAGGGTTCGGGCCAGGGGCGCGGGCCCCCGCCGCTCGACGGCGTCGAGGACACGCCAGACCACGAATCTTTCCGGTGGCGTTGCGGTGATGACGTCGCCGTGCTGCACGAGCCGGCTGGGTTTGAGCACCCGTTTGCCGTTGACCCGCACCTTGCCGTCCGCGATCAGACGTGTGGCGGCCGAGCGAGTCTTTGCCAGGCGGGCACACCAGAGCCATCTATCGAGGCGCTGGCCCGTCACGCGTGCGGCCCTAGCTCCGCCCGGAGCGGTCGCGCGCCGCCAGACTGTCGCGCAAGTCCTTCAGGGCCGCGAAGGGCGAGTTCTCGGGGATCGGCCGCTCCCGCTTTGGCGCGCGATTGCCGTCGGCATTGCGATCCTTGCCCTTGCCGCCGTAGCGGTCGCCCTTGCCCGCTTTACGAGGCGGCTTTCCTTGCGGATGGCCCTTTTTGTGCCGCTTCGCGTGCTGCTCGTCTTGCCGCCGCGGTTGCCCGGCATCGCTGCCTGCCTGTTTGCCATTGGCCCGGCCTGCGCTGCTGCTCCGGCCGCGCTGCTGCTTCCGAGCCGGACGCCGCTTGGCCGGTCGCCAGATCTCGTCGAAGACCGCCGTGGGCTCTGTCTGTACCTCGGCGCCATCGCCCTCAGGGTCTGGCGCGGGCGCCTCGCCGGTCGTCGGATCTTTCTCTGTGGCAACGGGTGTCTCTTCGGGCCGTGCGGCCGAATCTTTTGGCTGTGCCGAATCTTCTGGCTGTGCCGAGTCTTGCGACTCAACCGCGCCTTCGATCTTCCGCCGTTCCAGGCGGAAGCCGAGCCCGCGCAGGATCGAGGCGAACTCCTCGCCCGAGCACCCGACCATGGACATGAGCTCCGGCACGACGCGGAAGCCGCCATCGCCTGTGGCGCCCGAGGGCGGCTTGGGCGCATCGGGTGTCCGCGATGACTTGGATCGCGTTGACGGCTTGGATTCTGGAGACGTCTTGGCGGCCTCTGGAACGGGGCCTTCCGCTGCGGGTGCCTCCGTCGAGGCCTCGGCCGTCTCGGGGGTTTGTGCCTGAGGCGTGTCGGCAGGCGCCGTTGCCGTCTCCAAGGCTGGCGTCTCTATTGCTGCCGGTGTTTCGGCCGGCGCTGCCTCAGTGGCCTGCGTCTGGGCCGCTTTTCCCGGGCGCCAGGTGACGCGAGCGCGGATCAGGTCCGACAGCCGCTCCAGCATGTCGATGCGCACCGCGCGATTGCCCGCCACGTGAAAGCCCGCCGCGCGCCAATAGGCCTCGGGCAGAGCCTCATCTGCCGGCACGGAGGTCAGGCCTTGTTGGGGCCGCTCCGGCACGGCGTCGATATCGATGCCGAACCCCTGGCCCCCATGCAGTGCCCATAGCTGCAGTAGCAGTTCGGCCGCGGCGGGTTTCAGGAGAGCAGGGAAATAGAGATTGAACGCACCAAATCGGACCCCGTATTTGCGCAGCTGCCCGCGGTCGGACTGGTCCAGCGCCTTGATGTCCTCCGCGGCCCCTTCGCGCCGGAGGACGCCGAGATTTTCCGTCAGGCGGAATGCGAGCCCGCGGGCGAGCCCCGTCAGGTCATCGGCATCGCTGAGGGCCATGAGCGGTTTCAGCTTCGCGTCGAGATAGGCGGCGAGCCACGCATCGAGGCGGGCGGTGACACGTTCCCGGTCGGGCCCGCTCAGGTTTTCGTCGGCGAACACCTCGATACGGGGCTTCAGCGTCGTCTCGCCCCGAACCAGCCGGCCGATCTCGCAGCCCTGCCACAGGATGCGGCCATTGCTCGAAAGCGTAATCGCCTCGTCGTTAGCGGCGGCGAGCGCATCGGTGCGCGAGGCCAGCTCGCGCGCCAGAACCTGCGTCGCCGCGTTGCGTGCTGCCTTGCCGTGAATACCGTCGCCCGTCGAATCCGGCGTGAAGCGGAACCCGTCGAGCCTGCCCACAAAATGGTTTTCGACCAGGATCTGTCCGTCGTCGGCGATCTCGGCCATCATTTCCTCCTTGTCGCGCAATCGCCGCATCAGCACGCTTGTCCGTCGGTCGACAAAGCGTTGTGTCAGGCGTTCGTGAAGCGCGTCGGACAGTTTGTCCTCAATCGATCTGGTGCGATCCTGCCAGTGCTCCGGATCGTGCAGCCATTGAGCGCGGTGGGATACAAATGTCCAGGTACGAATTTGGGCAAGGCGATTGGAAAGTGTATCGAGGTCGCCTTCGGTGCGGTCGGCCTGTGCCACCTGACGGGCGAACCAATCCTCGGGGATCTTTCCCTCATCGCTCATGACATAGCCGTACAGCGCCCCGACCAGGTCCGCGTGATCGGCGGGCGAGACGCGCTGGTAGTCTGGGATCTGGCACATGTCCCAGAGCAGGCCCACCGCCGCGGGCGACCTGGCCATGTCGCAGATGGCCTCGTCGCTCGTCACGTTTTCCAGTGCAATGACATCGTCGACCATGCGGGAGCGGGTGAGCCGGGGATGGACCGGCATTTCCCGCAAGCTTTCTTTTAGGGCCTTGATCGAGGAAATGTCTAGCATGCGGCTGCGCCATTGGAGGACGCCGACCTGATCGAAGGAATGGGTCTCGAGCCGCTCGATCTGGTCGGCGTCGAATGGCCCTGCCTGGCCGGTCACACCGAACGTGCCGTCGTTCATATGCCGTCCGGCGCGGCCGGCGATCTGCCCGATTTCGGACGGGGTCAGGTTGCGGTGCGTATGGCCGTCGAATTTCCTAACGCCGGCGAAGGCGACATGGTCAAGATCGAGATTGAGACCCATGCCGATGGCGTCCGTCGCTACCAAAAAGTCAACGTCGCCATTCTGATAGAGCGCGACTTGGGCGTTACGGGTGCGCGGGGACAGCGCCCCCAGCACCACGGCCGCCCCGCCGCGCTGACGGCGGACGAGTTCGGCGATCGCGTAGACGTCGTTCGCGGAGAAGGCGACGATGGCGGAGCGCCGGGGCAGGCGCGTGATCTTCTTCTCGCCCGCGTAAGACAGGCTCGACATGCGCGGCCGGGAGACGAGATTGGCGCCCGGCAGAAGCTCGCGGATCGCATCGCGCATGGTCGCTGCGCCCAGCAGCAACGTCTCGCTCGTGCCGCGCGCATGAAACAGGCGGTTAGTGAATAAATGCCCGCGCTCGCCATCGGCGGCGAGTTGGATCTCGTCGATAGCGACGAAATCGGCCTCCAGCTCCTGCGGCATGGCCTCCACCGTGCACACATAGAAGCGGGCGTGTGGTGGCTTGATCTTCTCCTCGCCGGTTATTAGGGCGACCTCGCCGGGGGCCGCCTTGGCGAGGACTTTCTCGTAGACCTCGCGCGCGAGCAGCCGCAACGGCAGGCCGATGATCCCGACCTCGTGGGTGAGCATGCGCTCGATGGCAAGATGCGTCTTGCCCGTGTTGGTGGGGCCCAGGACGGCGGTCACACCGCGCCCGCGATTGGGCGGACCATGCGCGCCAATTGTCCGGGGGCCTGTGGATTGCGTGGATAAAGCTTTGGGCATGCAGGGAAATTCTTAACGCGATCCGGGCTCAGGTGCGAACGGGGGGAGAACGAATCCCGTCCGAATCGCTGACTCCAGCGTATTCCAGTTATGTTCTGTTCCAAACTAGAACAAGGACGCAGGTGCCGCCTGCGCCACAGACATGTAAGCGGCTTTGGGCGCGCGCGCTACATCTAGCATTTTATTCTTACACGGGCTTCCCTTGCGCGGGATCGCAAGGGGAACAGAGCGGGGTCGAATCAGGGGTTCGTAAATCTTCGTCGCCTGTTCCCTACGACATCTTGTGGTTTCGGGGTGGCGCGTTAACACCTGGGTTGTTGGGGTGCCGAGCGCCGTTTGCCGATGCGCCTAAACGGTCAACGCTGAGCCGCGAACGGCCACGCTAAATCTAGCTTTTTTGCATTCCCGGTGCTGCGCGCGCGATCGCAAGGGGAACAGAGCGGGGTCGAATCAGGGGTTCGTAAATCTTCGCCGCCTGTTCCCTACGACATGTTGTGGTTTGGGGTGGGGGTTATTAACAGATCGGCCGCAACGCCCTGAAAGGCGCCGCGGTGTGGCTAGACGCATTTTGGTTCAATGAGCCTTGGCGCGACCCGGGCGCCCCACGCGCAAGGAGGTGACCACGGCGGTGCCGTAGCCCACCGAGGTCGGCATCACGATGCGGTAGGGCACATACATGTTCGTGCCGCGCAGGGGCACCATCCAGGCTTCGATGTCGTTGGCTTGGCGCAACTGCTCAATGCCCGGATCGCCACGCGGATAGCCCGAGATGGGGACGAACTTCACCTTGCAGACCGCAGCCGGGCCAGAATAGTTGTCGCCCCCCCGGTTCTGCACCCGCACGCGCTTTTTCGGCTTCAAGACGAGATCGAACCGCGACCGCCCGTCGAAGACCGGGATCAACTGGTTGCAGACGCTGAGATCGCCGTGGGGGTTGTCGGAGCGGGCCATGAGAAAGGCGCCGCTCAAAGGGTCTACCACATGCTGGACCTGCTCTTTGCGCACGGGAATCTCGCCCGGGTAGGGGCGGGGCTTCGGCCAAATCTTGACCGACTTGACGAAGCCGTCTCCGAAGAAGATGCGCAGGCGCTCGTTGTATTTGCCGTCCGATTGGCTGAAAGAATAGGAGTTCGGGTTCGGGCCGTCCGTGGTCGCCAGCCCCGAGCCGTCCATCGACCCCTTCCAATTGAAGACCCAGCCCTTGAGTACGGAGAAGCTACCATTGCCGCGCAGGTTGTACTGGCCGTTCTGCACCGTGCCGGAAATGCTGAAATTGCCCAGATTGAAGCGGCCGAGACTGACGTCGTAGACCGCGACGAACCGGGCCGAGGTGTCGACCGGCGTGGCCGCCGGTGGCACTTTGGGAGGGGCCACGGGTGACGCCTCGTCAGCAGCGTCCGCGTCGTCGCCGCCGTAAAGGCCTTCGATCGGGAAGGGCCGCTGATCGTCCAAGATCGGGCCGCGCGTGCCCAGTCCGGCATCGCTAGCTGGCGCCATCACGTCGGGCCGGCTCTCTGCGCGGGCATGGCCGGCGTCGCCGGTGGCAGAAAAGTCGAGCGAAATCAATACGAAGGCCATGATGCCCAGCGCCTCTGCGGCCATGGCCGCAATGCTCAAGAGATTTCGTGCGACCCGCATCTATCGCAGCCCCTCCCGGTTTCCCCCACAGTTTTTATCTTGCTTGGCCACTGAGCAGGATTAGTCGGATTCGTCAACTCGGCCAACATAGGCGGAATTTTCCGTCGTATCTTGACCGAATTGGGTCATCCCCGTATATGTCCCGGCCTTGAGCCTCGCGCTTGTGAACCGTCACGAGCTGCGGCAGGTACTCACAAGATTTTCGTTAGAAGGATATGGACCATGGCCCGTCGTTGCGAGCTGTCCGGCAAAGCCGTGCTCACCGGCAACAATGTGAGCCACGCAAAGCGCCGTACGCGGCGCCGTTTCCTGCCCAATCTGAGTAACGTCACGCTTCAGAGCGATGTTCTGAAGAAGGCTGTCCGCCTCACCGTGTCCGCGAGCGCTCTGCGCTCGGTCGAGCACCGTGGCGGCCTGGACGCCTATCTGCTCAAGGCAGGTAATGACGAACTCTCCTTGAAAGCACGCCGCTTGAAGCGGGAGATCGCCAAGGCCGCCGAAGCGCGGGCCGCGTCCTAAAGGCTACCGGCCGCGCCCCTCAGGGCAGCGTGAACTGCATTATCAGCGAGCGCTGAAAGGCGCTGAAGTTGTCGTCCGACATGAGCGTCATGACGGTTTCTCCATCGCGCGCACGGTGAACCGCGATCCCCTCCATATTGTCTATATTCAAAATGTCGGAGGCCTCGAGCAGGACTTCACCGGTGATCAGGTTGCCTCGCCGTAAGTCGGCAGCCTTGATCCGGCGGATGCGCATCTTGACGCCTTCGCTGTAGCGGAAGCGGCGCTCCAAGAGCAGGAGCCCGCCATCGGGCAACCCGGCCGCGCCCGTGATATCGAACCCGCCGAGCCGCCGCACCACAATCGTTCCCGGCGCCCGGCCACCTATCAGCCAGCCGATCAGATTGCCGTTTCGGTCCTTGAGCCGCTCCGAAAACGCAACGACCGTTCCCTTCATCCGCCCCACCCGGATTGTGGCGATTGCCTCCAGCCCTAGATTGTCGCCCATGCTGCGTGCGGCTTTCGGCAGGGGTACCTCGCCGTTCGAGGGGCCGAAACGCTCCGGCGTGAAGGGGTAGCGCATGATCCGGTGATCCCGCTCGAAGGAGACGAGGGCGGTGCCGTTGCGCGTTTCGCCTGCGATCAGCGCGAGACCTTCGGCGTCCTGGCGGGCCACGGACCGCACGGGTTTGCCGTCCCGGTCGAGAATGGGGCCGAGCGTCACATCCGAGAGCCCATTTAGACGGCGTCCGTCATGATCGAGCCTTGCCCGCATCCAGGAGCCGCCGTCTGAAACGGCGAGCAGCGTGGTGCCGGACTGATCCAGGGCAATGGCCGAATAGCCGCCGAAATGCGCGGAGCGCGCGAACATGTTGAGCCCGCCGCGAAAGGTCAGCTTGCCGAATTTTGTCTTCTTGGGGTTATAGGGGTCGAACGTGATCGGGATGACGGAGACGCGTGTGGTCACGGGCCCCGGCAAGGGCGTCACCGGCTTGGCGACCAGCGACGTGGCGCTCAGATACAGAAGGCCGCCGCCGGCCAATACCAGCGTGAGCGCCGCCAAGAAATTTCGTGACGAGATGCCCTTTCGTGATCCCAGACGCACCTAGTGCAACACCTTACGTTTGGCACGCGCGGCCGCGTCCTCGTCGAACAGTTCGGCGAGCTTGTCGGTCATCGCACCGGCAAGCTCCTCCGCGTCGGTGATCGTGACGGCGCGGCGATAGTAGCGGGTCACGTCGTGACCGATGCCGATCGCCAGCAATTCGACCGGCGAGCGCGTCTCGATTTCGTGTATCACCTGACGCAGGTGATTCTCCAAATAGGCCCCAGAGTTGACCGACAGAGTCGAATCGTCGACCGGCGCGCCGTCGGAGATCATCATCAGGATGCGCCGTTGCTCGGGCCGCCCCAACAAGCGCTTATGGGCCCAGGCCAGCGCCTCGCCGTCGATGTTCTCCTTCAACAGGCCCTCGCGCATCATCAGGCCGAGATTGCGGCGAGACCGCCGCCAGGGCATGTCCGCCGCCTTGTAGACGATGTGGCGCAGATCGTTGAGCCGGCCAGGGAAGGGGGGCTTCATGGCGTTGAGCCAGGCCTCGCGCGAGTGTCCGCCCTTCCAGGCCCGCGTGGTGAAACCCAGAATCTCCACCTTCACGCCGCAACGCTCCAACGTGCGTGCCAGGATGTCGGCGCAACAGGCGGCGACCATGATGGGCCGTCCGCGCATGGAACCGGAATTGTCGAGCACCAGGCTGACGACCGTGTCGCGAAACTCCGTGTCGCGTTCCTGCTTGAAGGTCAGCGGATGCATGGGGTCAACGATGATTCGCGTCAGGCGGCCCGCATCGAGCGTGCCTTCTTCGAGATCGAAGTCCCAGCCACGATCCTGCTGGGCTAGCAGCCGGCGTTGCAGTCGGTTGGCCAGCCGCGCGATCGCGCCCTGGAGCGAGACGAGTTGCTTGTCCAGGAACGACCGGAGCCGATCGAGCTCCTCGGGGTCGCAAAGGTCTTCCGCCGTGACGATCTCGTCGAATTGTTCGGTGAAAATCTTGTAGCCGAAGGCCGACGGGTCATCGAGAACGGAGAAGTTGGGACGCCAGGGATCGGAGAGGCGCGGCAGGTCCGCCGAGTCCGCGTCCTCGTCCAGCTGGTCCGTAGCCCCGTCC
>NZ_JBAWCQ010000115.1:0-1609 GCF_049590335.1 Methyloceanibacter sp. | reverse complement strand
GGTCGGGCCATCGTTGGTGGCGGCTGAGGAAGGGGATGTTGCCATCGAGCTCAATAAGCTCGAGCCCAAAGGCTCCGATTGCAGAGCCTATTTCGTCATAAATAACAAGAGCGACCGGGCCTACGACACCCTGAAGCTCGACTTCATTCTTTTCCGGCCGGACGGCATCATCGACCAGCGTTTCGCCGTCCAGCTGGCGCCGTTGAAAGCGAACAAGAGGACCGTGAAACTTTTCGATGTGTCGAATACATCGTGCGACGATGTTGGAAGTTTTTTGATCAACGATGCGATGGAGTGTAAGGCCGGGACGGAGGATGTTTCCGACTGCCTGAAGGGTCTGTCCGTCTCGAGCCGGACTGTTAACGAACTGAGCAAGTAAGGATCTGAGCTGTGGAAGTAGCAGAGGAAATCGCCATCACCGCCGCGACGGGACACGACTACAGCGTCTGGGGCCTACTGATGCAGGCCGACCCGGTGGTCAAGGGGGTCATCGTGCTTCTCGTCATCGCTTCCGTGGCTTGCTGGGCAATCACGTTCGAGAAGATCGTGCGGATCTCTTGGCTGAAGAGCGGCGTACGCCGCCTGGCCAAGGCCCGATCGAGCAGCGGCCGTCGCGGGCTTTCCGGCGCAGTGCTTGCCGCCGGCGAGGCCGAGCTCGCGGCTGACCTAGACGACTCGTCGACTGAGCGCCGCTTTCGCGTGGAGAATGCCATGAGGCACGAGTTCAAATCGCAAATTCAGAATGTGGAAGGCGGCCTGCCCTTTTTGGCGACAACTGGTTCCGCCGCGCCGTTCATCGGATTGTTCGGAACAGTTTGGGGTATCGTCAATAGCTTTACCGCCATTGCGCAGCAAAAAGACACGAGTCTTGCGGTCGTGGCCCCCGGCATCGCCGAAGCCCTGATTGTCACGGCGATCGGTCTTGCTGCGGCCATTCCCGCGGTGGTCGCCTACAACCAAATCTCTGTCGCGCTCGGACGCGCCTATGCGCGCGGCAATGACGCGATCATCGAGATCGCCCGTGACATCTCAAGCGATGACGCTAAAGGCCTGTCACAGACGACACGCTTGCGTGGCGACAATGTAGAACCGCTTCGCGCAGGGAAGCCGTCCTAATGGGCATGTCCGTCGGAAATAACGGTAGCGGCGAGGAATCTGGATACCGCCCTATCTCCGAGATTAACATCACGCCCATGGTGGACGTGATGCTGGTGCTCCTGATCATTTTCATGATCACGGCCCCGCTGCTGGTGGCCGGCGTACCTGTTGAGCTTCCGAGCACATCCGCTGCGAAGGTTAGCCAACCGAAAAAACCCATGATCGTCTCTTTGGGCCCGGATGGCGGCATCTACATTCGCGAAGACCAAGTGACAGTCGAGTCGCTTGTTCCTCGGCTTGAGGCTCTTCGACAGGCCGAAGGCGATACGGTGGTGTATGTGCGCGGCGACAAGAACCGCCCTTACGGTGAGGTAATGGAGATACTCGGTCGCGTCGGCAAGAGCGGATATTCGCGCGTATCCTTGCTGTCCAAGCCCAAGGCCGGCGAAGGCGAATAGGTCCCCTGGTGATCCCTTATGGCGCTCAGTGTCGTTGCATGGTTAGTCTCGAT
>NZ_JBAWCQ010000114.1:0-37822 GCF_049590335.1 Methyloceanibacter sp. | reverse complement strand
CATCTGGACATCGCCGGCACCGCGATGGCCGCGGAAAGCAGCGACATCAATCGGAGCTGGGGATCGGGCTTCGGCGTGCGGCTGCTCGATCGGTTTATCCAGGACAATTACGAGCGCCGCTAGGCGTTCGGGGCTGAGGGCAGCGGCATCGTAATGCCGCTGCCGGCCCCTCTATCTCCATATCCTGAATTTTCCATAATATACCTTATGCGAATTTCGGTTATGGGCTTGATAGGGCTTAGTATAGTCCTGTAATACATTGATAATACGCTGATTTTCTGATTTTGTGGGGCCGCTCTACGGATGGATTCCATGACAGACAAGCGCACGCCTGGCGGTGATAGTGATAAGGCCTATACGTTGTCCGATCTGCTGGCCGTTATGGCGCGGCTGCGGGACCCCGAGACCGGGTGTCCGTGGGACGTGAAGCAGAGCTTCGAGACCATCGCGCCCTACACGATCGAGGAAGCCTACGAAGTGGCCGATGCCATCCAGCGCGGCAACATGGACGCGCTGAAAGAAGAGCTTGGGGACCTGCTCTTACAGGTCGTCTACCACGCACAGCTCGCCGCGGAGATGGGATCGTTTTCGTTCGACGACGTGGCCGATGTCATCACCCGCAAGATGATCCGGCGCCATCCGCACGTGTTCGAGGGCCCTACCCGGCGCGATGCTTTTCTCGGGTCTGGCCTTTGGGAACAGATCAAGGCCAAGGAAAAGGCTGAGGGGGGCGAAGGCACCTACCCGACCGGCATTCTAAACGATGTGCCGGTCGGCATGCCGGGGCTGACTCGCGCCGCCAAACTTCAGAAGCGGGCCGCAGATGTCGGGTTTGATTGGTCTGAGGTCGGTCTAATAATCGGAAAAGTCGAAGAAGAGATCGCCGAGTTGAAGGCGGCGATCGCGGAGTCCCAGCCCCATGAGCGGATTGCCGATGAGTTCGGCGATGTGGCGTTCGTCTTGGCGAACGTGGCCCGGCATCTCGGGATCGATCCCGAGGCTGCGCTGCGCGGCACCAATGCCAAGTTCATACGCCGGTTTGGGAGTATCGAAGCGGCTCTGGCGGCCCAGGGTCGCGGTCCGCAGGATGCCGACCTCGATGAAATGGACAAGCTTTGGAATGCCGCGAAGCTTGAGGAGAAGTCCACCAATCAGGATGGCTCGAGCGGCAAAAACGAGTAGGGCGTCCCCTACTCGGTCGCGGTCTGCAGCCGCGATGCACCGGCAACGCGCGCAAGCTTGTCGCGCTTTTCGGGCGCCACGCGAATCCGCAAAGACGTGACGCCGTCACCAAGATGGGCACGGGTGATCACCTCGCAATTCTCATAGATCCAGTTTGAAAGCGCGCCCTCTTGGGGCTGTACCACGATGTCGAGTGTCTGCCGGCGCTTGTTGAGCCGGATTTCAATTTCGGCGAGGAGGTCATCCAGCCCTAATTTGCTGACGGCGGACACGAGTATGGCGCCGTGGCGCGCGGCCTCGTTCTTCGCGTGCTCCAATTCGGCTGGGTCGAGAAGGTCGGCCTTGTTCCAGACTTCGAGCACCCTTTCAGGCTCCTCGTCCGCTTGGATCCCGAGATCGGCGAGAACGGCGTTCACGTCGGCCCTTTGGCTGGCCGTCGCGCCATTGGAAATGTCACGGACGTGGAGAACGAGATCGGCTTCCTGAACTTCTTCGAGAGTCGCCCGGAACGCGGCCACGAGCGTGGTCGGTAGGTCCGAGATGAAGCCCACCGTATCGGACAGTACCGACTTCGATCCATTGGGCAGCGCAAGCGCACGGATGGTCGGGTCGAGCGTGGCGAAGAGAATGTCTTGCGCCGGGACCTCGGCGCCTGTCAGCGTGTTGAAAAGCGTAGACTTTCCGGCGTTGGTGTACCCGACCAGGGCGACGGCCGGAAACGGAACCCGTTGGCGCGATTTTCGTTGAAGCGCGCGCGTTTGGCGGACGTGTTCGAGCTCTTTTTGGATCTTGGTGATGCGCTCGGACAGGAGACGGCGGTCGGTCTCAATCTGCGTCTCGCCAGGGCCGCCGAGGAAGCCGAATCCGCCGCGTTGGCGTTCCAAGTGGGTCCAGGAGCGAACGAGCCGGCTCTTCTGATAGACGAGGTGCGCCAGTTCGACCTGCAGGCGCCCTTCCCGCGTGCGGGCGCGTTCGCCGAAGATCTCTAAGATTAGCCCCGTCCGGTCGAGCACCTTTGCCTGCCAGGCGGTCTCGAGATTGCGCTGCTGAACCGGCGTGAGCGGATGATCGACGATGACGATCTCCGCCTCTTCCATGCGGACCACGCCTGCCAGCTCTTCCACCTTGCCCAAGCCGAACAGTGTCGCGGGCTTGGGCTGCGGGATCGGAACCACACCGCTTGCGCGAATGTCGAGATTGATGGCCGCCGCAAGACCGACCGCTTCTTCAAGTCTCGCCTGAGGCGTTCGATCGGGAATGACCGCGGTTTGTCTACGCGCACCCTCTCGCGGGCCCCGGCCGGGCCTCACACCGAGGATCGGCGCGAAGACAACGGCGCGCACGCGGCGCTCCGCATGTTCCTCGTCGCGTTCTTCTCGTCCCTTTTTACTTGCGAGCTGTTTCGGGTCGGTCGGACGCAATTACTCTGCGGTGCCTTCCGTATCGGTGATGTCTGCAAGCTGTATCGGCTGGCCAGGCATGATGGTCGAGATAGCGTGTTTGTAGACGAGCTGCGAATGGCCATCGCGGCGCAGCAGGACGCAGAAATTATCGAACCAAGTCACGAAGCCCTGTAGCTTAACGCCGTTTACCAGGAAGATCGTGAGTGGGATCTTACTCTTGCGAACATGATTGAGAAAAGTGTCTTGCAAACTTTGCGTGCGCTCTGTTGGCATGGGCTTGTTTGTCCATTTGGTTCACGCTTGGTCTCAAAATATGATTCCGGATTGAGACGAACCGGCACTGAACAGTATTGATACGCAACCAGAATGTGCGTCTGTAAGGTATTCGACTTAGGATGAATTCAGCGTGCGTGCCTCCCCCTAAAAGCGAGTCCCTGAGTTATGCTAACGCATTGCGGCATTTCTTTCATTCGAATTGACACCTAGAGCACGAAGTTTCCGATGGAGCGCCGAGCGCTCCATGCCGATAAACTCGGCCGTGCGGGAGATGTTGCCGCCGAAGCGGTTTACCTGGGCAAGCAGATACTCGCGCTCGAAAATCTCGCGGGCGTCTCGCAGTGGCAAGGACATGAGATGCTCGCCGCCCGCCCCGTTCGGCGTCAGCGGCACCGGCGAGACGATCTCGTCGGCGAGCATGTCGGCCGTGACAATTGTATCCGCATCGCCGCTGACAAGGATCATCAGCCGCTCCACATTGTTGCGCAGCTGGCGGACATTGCCCGGCCATTCGTGAGATTGCAGCACGGCCATCGCGTCTTCGCCAATCCGGCGCGGCGGCAGACCCGAGGCTACGGAAATGGTCTGCACGAAATAGCGCACCAGGTCGGGGATGTCTTCGCGCCGCTCGGCGAGGCCCGGAATGCGGATCGGCACCACGTTCAGTCGATGATAGAGGTCTTCGCGCAGGCGCCCGGCAGCAATTTCCTTCTGGAGGTCGTGGCTGGTCGAGGAGACCACCCGGACATCCACATGCACCTTCGGTCCGCCGCCGAGGCGCTGAAAGCGCTGTTCCACCAGCACGCGCAGGATTTTCGCCTGGGTTTCCAGCGGCATGTCGGCGACTTCGTCGATATAGAGGGTTCCGCCATGGGCCTCTTCCAAGGCACCGACCTTGCGGGGCCCGGCGCCGGTCCCCTCCTCCGTTCCGAAGAGTTCGAGCTCCATGCGGTCCGGCACCATCGACGCCGCGTTGAGAACGACAAACGGGCCGTCTTCGCGCTGGGACTTCGCGTGCATCACCCGTGCGGCCAGTTCCTTGCCACACCCGGAGGGCCCGCAGATCAGGACGCGGCTATTCGTGGGGGCGACCTTCTCGATGGCTTGGTGCAGTTGGTTGATCGCGGCCGATTTGCCGACCATTTCGAAGGAATAGGTGCTGCGTTCGCGCAGCTCCCGGTTCTCGCGCTTGAGCTTTGACGCTTCGAGCGCGCGCGCGGTGATGAGCACAAGCCGGTCAGCCTTAAAGGGCTTCTCGATGTAATCGTAGGCGCCCCGCTGAATGGCCGACACGGCGGTTTCGATATTGCCGTGGCCGCTGATGATGATCACGGGCAGGTCCGGATGGGCCTTCTTGATCTCCTCCAACAAGTCGAGGCCGTCGAGCCGCGAGCCTTGGAGCCAGATATCGAGAATGACCATCGAGGGGCGGCGTTCCTCAACGGCTTTCAGCGTTTCGTCGCTGTCCTTGGCGAGCCGGGTGCCATGCCCTTCGTCCTCCAGGATGCCGGCAATGAGCTCCCTGATATCAGCCTCGTCGTCGACGACCAGGATGTCAGACGCCATGGGTTACTTCCTCTTCTACGGCAGACGTTTCACTCGTTTCGGGCTCGGATTCGGACTCGGCGGCAATGTTCATGTCCGGCTCCTCGCGCATTACGATCGGCAGATCGATCCGCACAGACGCCCCCTCCACTTTTCCGTCGCGTTTTGGTGCATCGGCCAGACGCAACTTGCCGCCGTGCTGCTCGGTGATGCGCTGCACGATGGCTAGCCCAAGTCCCGTACCTTTGATCCGGGTTGTCATATAGGGCTCGATCAGGCGATCGCGGTCTTCCTTCGGCAAGCCGCAGCCATTGTCGATGATTGTGACATAGACTCGGTCGCCCTTGGTCGTGACCTTCGCCGTGACCTGACCGGTTCCAGCGCGATCGGGATTGTTCTCCACGGCCGTGTCGATCCCCTCGCTGGCGTTCTTGACCAGATTGGTGACGGCCTGAGTGAGCAAGCGTTGGTCCGACATGGTCGTGACCGGCTTGTCCGGCAGATCGAGTGTGAAGTCGATATCCGGGCGGCTGACCTGAAACAAAAAAACGGCCTCACGCACGATCTCGCGCACGTCATGCATTTCCATGACGGGCTTGGGCATGCGCGCGAACGCGGAGAATTCGTCCACCATGCGGCCGATGTCGGAGACCTGCCGGATGATCGTGTCGGTGCACTGTTCGAAGATCTCGCGATCTTCGGTGATGACTTTGCCGTATTTGCGGCGGATGCGTTCCGCTGACAGCTGGATCGGTGTGAGTGGGTTCTTGATCTCGTGCGCGATGCGGCGGGCGACATCGGCCCAGGCGGTGGAGCGCTGTGCAACAACCAGCTCGGTAATGTCGTCGAAGGTGACCACGTAGCCCTGCCCGTCCCCTTCGCTCGTCACGCGGACCGCGAAATTGCGCTCCGAGCCGCTCCGCCGCAGCGAGACCTGATCGGTCGCGGGCGGCCTGCCCTGCTTGCGGGCGCGTTTTAGATGGGGCCCGAACTCGGGCACCTCGTCCGCGAGCTTCGATCCGACAAGGTCTGCCCCTTTGAGGCCGAGAAGCTCTTCCGCAGAGCGGTTGACCAGATTGACCGTCCCGCTCGCGTCCACGCCGACAACGCCTGCGGTCACGCCAGAGAGCACGGCCGACATGAAGCGGTTGTGTTCGTCGAGGGTTGCGTTGGCGCCGACGAGTTCGTCGCGCTGGGTCTTGAGCTCGGAGGTCATGGTGTTGAATGTCGAGCCAAGCACCGCGAGATCGCCGTCTGCGGGATTGACGGCGACCTTCACGCCAAGATTGCCGTGGCTAATTTCCTCGGCGGCGCCCATCAACTGCCCGATAGGAGCGACCAGGCGGTTCGCAAACCACATGCCGATCCAGATCGCCGACAACAGCAGCGTCAGCGCGATCGCCACATACATGAGGCCGAACGCGACCTGGACGCCGGCGCGCCGTTGCTCGAGCAACTGATACTCGGCGACGTTCGCGCGCGTCGCCCGCAACTGCTGGAGGACCCGTGCGTTCACCGGGCGGATCACGTAGAGGAAGGTATCGTCGAAATTATCGAGGCTCTTGATGGCTCCGACTATGCTGGTCTTGCCCGGCGCGATGACGATGACCTGGCCTTTCTTGGCAAGGTCCATCGCCTCCTTGGGCGGCGCACGATACGGCAACTCCGCCATGGAGGCCGCCGTCGCGAGCACCTTTCCCTTGTCATCGATCAGGTAGGCGCCCGGGATGGCGCGGATCGCGGCTTGGGCGTTCAAGAAATTCCCGAACCCTTGTGGGCGCGCCCGAACCAGTTCGACCGCCTCATCGATGTCCTTGGCCATGCCGACCGTGTCCGAGCGGATGACCTGGCCATGCTCCTGGAGATAGGCCGTGGCCACGTTGATCGAGTTTTGGATGATCGATTTCGTGCGGCTGGAGAACCAATGATCGAGACCGCGGTCGAGCGAAATGCTCGCGAAGATCGCAAGCGCGATTGCCGGCACGACAGCGATGACGCTGAACAGGCTCACGATACGTACATGCAGTTGCGCGCCCGCTTCGTGGCGCCGTCTGGCGAGCCCTAAGCCCGTCACCTGCCAAGCGATCAGCCCGATCATGGCAGCCACGAGCACCGCGTTGATGAGTAAGGTTGTCACCACCACCTGTTGGGTGGGTACGATCGGTGTCAGGCCTGTCAGAACGAGATAGGTGGCCAGTCCCGCGCACAGGGACAGCACCATGATGATGAGCCCGAGCGTAAACTGCAGGCGCCTGCGTTTCGCCCGTACGGTGGTCTGACCGTTCGGTTCACGCTCAAGCGTCACTTTCGGCGGTGGGGTTAAGTCGCTACCTGCCTTAGCGATTGTCTTATCTGGCCCGGGGGCGCGCAAAGCGTGCTGCTCTCCCTCCCAAGTCGGGGGGCCGGTTTGAGCCGGCTCTCATCGATGCGGCATATTGACCACAGATATGATGCAATAAGATCACATTGTGGCGCTTTGGCGACAGGCGCCGTGGCCGCTACGGTGCGTACCGCCCCAACGTGGAACATGCGTGCAAGGGGCCAATATGGGAGGCGTGCGGGGCTCTGACCAGGGTTCAGACGACGGGTTTGCGGATGACCTTGATGCCCAGATCACGGATCTTCTTGCGCAGCGTATTGCGGTTCACCCCGAGGAGGTCGGCGGCGCGAATCTGGTTGCCTCGGGTCGCGGCCAAGGCGGCCATGATGAGCGGAGATTCTACTTTGCGTAAGATTCTCGTGTAGAGACCCGCCGGGGGAAGCTCCTGTCCAAAGCTCTTGAAGTAGTCGCCGAGATAGCGTTCCACTGCTTCGGAGAGGTCGGCCGTGGCCTCGGGCGTATCGCTAAATGGCGTCGGACGCGTGGTGGGCGCGAATTCGCTTTCCACCATATCGACGCTTACGATGTCCTGGGTGTAGATCGCCGACAGGCGCCGCACCAAGTTTTCCAGCTCACGCACATTGCCGGGCCAGTTGTGGCGCTTGAGACGTTCGATCGCGCCGGTCTCGAAGCTTTTGGACGGCAGCCCCTCTTTCTCGGCGATGGCTAGGAAGTGGCGCACCAATTCAGGAATATCCTCGAGACGTTCGCGCAATGGCGGCAGGCGCAACGGCACGACATTGAGCCGGTAATACAAGTCCTCGCGGAAGAGACCTTGATCGATCTGCTGCTGCAAGTTGCGATTTGTGGCGGCGATGATCCGCACATTGGTGCGTATCGGCGTCCGTCCGCCCACGGTCGTATATTCGCCTTCCTGCAGCACGCGCAGCAGCCGTGTCTGCGCTTCCATCGGCATATCGCCGATCTCGTCGAGAAAGAGCGTGCCGCCTTCAGCCTGCTCGAAGCGGCCCAAATGGCGGGTCTGTGCACCGGTGAAGGCGCCCTTTTCGTGGCCAAACAATTCGGACTCGATGAGTTCTCGCGGAATGGCCGCCATGTTGATCGCCACGAACGGACCGTTCCTGCGCTTGCCGTATTCGTGCAGCGCGCGGGCGACGAGCTCTTTGCCCGTGCCGGACTCGCCGGTGATCATGACGGTGAGGTCGGTCTGCGTCAGCCGTGCGAGGATACGGTAGATGTCCTGCATCGCCGGGCAGCGCCCAATCAGAGGCATACCGTCGCTGGATTCGGTCGAGATCGGCTGCACCTTTTTGCGCGGTTCGGCGAGCGCGCGGCTAACGACCGAAATGAGCTCGTTCAGATCGAACGGTTTAGGCAGATACTCGTAGGCGCCGCGCTCGGCTGCGGTTACGGCCGTCATGAACGTGTTTTGCGCACTCATCACGACGATTGGCAGGTCGGGCCTGAGCTTCTTGATGCGCGGGATTAAGTCGAACGCACTCTCGTCTGGCATCACGACATCGGTGATGATGAGATCGCCGTCTCCTTGGCTAACCCAGCGCCAGAGCGTCGCGGCGTTGCCTGTGGCGCGGGGTGCGTACCCCGCGCGGGCAAGGGCTTGGTTCAGGACCGTTCGGATTGCCGCGTCGTCGTCGGCGATCAAGATATTGCCTTTTCCCATTCTTCGGTCCGTCTCTTACGTCTCTGCTTCGTTGCTTCTTGTTGTATTGGCCGTCTCGGTCGTGCCGTCACGGCCGGCCATCGGCATCAGTGCGCGGAATACCGTGTAGCGCGGCCGGGAGTCGCATTCGATGATGCCACCATGGTCCCCGATGATCTTGGCGACCAAAGCAAGGCCCAGGCCCGTTCCAGACAGTTTCGTGGACACAAACGGATCGAACAGGTGCTGTATAAGCTCGGCCGGCACGCCGGTGCCGTTGTCCTCGACGGCGATTTCGAGAGGCAGGCTCACACGGGCCTGGCTACCTGGAACCGAAAGTCTGACGCCCGGCCGGAATGCGGTCGACAGGGTGATCTGGCCATCGTTCCGCGAATCTCCTATCGCCTCCGCCGCGTTCTTGACGAGGTTCAAAAACACTTGGACGAGCTTGTCGCGGCTCCCGGAGACCGGCGGGAGCGAGGGATCGTAGCTCTCGACAAACCTGATGTTGCTGGCGAAGCCTGTTGACGCGACCTGCTTTACATGATCGAGGACGTCGTGAATGTTCACCGGCTCACTCCGCAGCGGCCGCTCGTCCCCGAAGATCTCCATGCGGTCGACGAGCTTGCAGATACGGTCCGACTCCGAGCAGATCAGTCGTGTGAGCGTACGGTCGGACTCGTTGCAACCACTCTCCAGAAGCTGCGCCGCACCTCGTATGCCGGAGAGCGGGTTCTTGATCTCATGCGCCAGAACCGCGGCTAGGCCGGAGACGGACCGCGCGGCGCCGCGATGGGTAAGTTGGCGCTCGATCATTTGCGCCATGCTGCGCTGTTGGATCATGACCATTACCCCTCCGTTCGGGACCGGGACCTGCCCGCCGTAAAGGTCCACCAGCTTTGGCGACTCGAAGCGGAACGAACTCAGCTCCACACCGTATTCGTTGACGGTGGTGCCATTGCGCTCGACCTGCTCGACGAGCGCTATGAGCGGGCACCCGAAGGCGACGACGTCCGGGAGGCTCTGCCGGCACAGAACGCTGGCGCTCATCTGGAACAAGTCTTCAGTGGCGGTGTTTACGTACTTGATTGTGAGACCCTCGCCGATCACCAGCAGCGGATGCGGGAGGGCGTCGACGAGCGCGTCGCAAGGAATACCTTTTGCCCCTAGCCTCGCCTCTGGTGTTTTGGTCGACAGCGCCAATGCCTATATCCTCGCGGCCAAATTCTGGTGGCGAAACGATACGTGCATAAAATATATGCACTGATGATTCATGAACTATTATTGGGCAATATACGTGCGTTTTGAGTTGGGGGCAATCTTCAAGATGCTGCAGTGCAACAAGTATAGGAATCAGGGACTTAGGCCTGAGAATCGGCAAACTTGTTGCAGCGTGCGGAGGTGTTTTCTGTGAGTGTTGCAGCGCTGATCGTGGCCGCCGGGCGGGGTGCCCGGGCCGCCACTGATGCAACACGACCGAAACAGTACTGCGAAATCGGCGGGGCGCCGATGTTGACTCGCACGCTTTCGGCCTTTGCGGCCCACCCCGGCGTCGACGACATTCTGGTCGTGATTCATCCCGACGATGTGGCGCTCTACGGCGCGGCAAGCACGGCTTTTACGTCCGACATATTATTGCCAGCGGTAATGGGCGGTGCCCGGCGTCAGGACAGCGTTCGCTTGGGGCTGGAGGCACTTGCCGGCGAGCCCCCAGACCGGGTTCTGATCCACGACGCGGCGCGTCCCTTTGCCGATGCGCGGCTGATAACCCGAGTGATCGATGCCCTTGCAACGAGCCCCGGCGCCCTGCCCTGTCTGCCGGTGACCGACACGCTGAAGCGCGAAGCGGACGGCCGCGTGGCGGGAACGGTCTCGCGCGCGGGTCTGTTCCGGGCCCAGACACCGCAAGGTTTCGACTTCCAGTCGATCCTAACTGCGCATCGCGCTGCGGCGCGGGATTCGACACTCGACTTCACGGACGATACGTCGGTGGCCGAGTGGTTTGGGCTCAATGTGGCGATCGTCGAAGGTTCTGAAGACAATCGCAAGCTGACTACGGCGGAGGACTTGATGATCGCCGGTCGACTTATGCTGCAAGGTGGTGCGCTTGCGGGAACGGTGCGCGTGGGCTCGGGCTATGACGTGCACCGTCTCGGGCCGGGCGATGCGGTCATGCTCTGCGGCGTGCGCATTCCCCATACACGAACGCTGCTTGGACACAGCGATGCGGATGTGGGTTTGCACGCGCTGACAGACGCTCTTCTCGGCACGATCGCCGACGGAGATATCGGGGCGCATTTCCCGCCGTCCGATGCCCGTTGGCGGGGCGCAAGTTCCGATAAGTTTTTGAAGGACGCGGGCGAGCGGATCACGGCGCAGGGCGGCACGATCGTGCACACGGATGTGACGCTGATCTGCGAAACTCCGAAGATCGGTCCCCACAGAAATGCGATGCGTGGTTCGATAGCGGACATTCTGGGATTGGCGCTGTCGCAAGTCAGCGTGAAGGCCACCACGAACGAGCGGCTCGGGTTTGTGGGTCGCGAAGAGGGCATAGCGGCCATGGCCACGGCGACGGTCAGGCTGCCATGAGCGGCATCCAAAACTCCGACGCAGTCTCGGCCTTGGCAGCCGAGGTGCTCGCCGCCGCGCGGGCGCATTGCGACCTGATCACCACCGCAGAATCCTGCACCGGCGGGCTCGTATCCGCCGCGCTGACATCGGTTCCGGGTTCGTCGGACGTGTTCGATCGCGGCTTCGTCACCTACACCAACACGGCAAAGTCCGAAATGCTCGGCGTTCCCTTCTGGATGATCGAGAAACATGGTGCGGTGAGCGAGGAGGTCGTCCTCTCCATGGCGGGCGGTGCGCTGACCCACAGCAACGCCACCCTGTCCGTCGCTGTCACCGGCGTCGCCGGGCCTGGCGGCGGCAGTTCGGACAAGCCCGTCGGTCTCGTTTACTTCGCGGCCGGCCGCCGCGACCTGCCGATGCAGCGTCAACGCGTCGAATTCGGCGATCTCGGTCGTGAGGAGGTGCGGCGACGGAGCGTGGAGTGCGCGCTTCTTATGTTGCGCGCCCTCGCCTGAGGCCTGCTTGTCCCGATGTCTGCTCGGTATGGCTAGCTCGTGAGGCCCGCGCCCTTCACCCCATAGATCTGATCGGCGCGCGCCTCGAATGCGTAAGTGTACTTCCGAACGGCCTTGTCAAACAGACTGCCGACCAAGTGCTCGAACATGCGCGAGCGGAACTTGTAGGCAATATAGAAATCGATCTCCGAACCGCCGGTACTGCGCGGTTCGAAGCACCAGCGATTTTCCAGGTGTTGGAACGGTCCGTCGACATACACGACCAGGATCGAGCGTGTGGCCGGATCGAGCGTCACCCGGCTGGTGAATCTCTCACGGATCAGCTTGTACCCGACCTCCATCTTGGCAGTCAGAACCTCTTTGCCCTCGACGGTCTCGCGGCGAACGATCGAAAGCGCTTCGCAGAGTGGCAAGAACTCCGGATAGTCCTCCACGTTGGCGACGAGCGCATACATGTCATCGGCCCCATGGGCGACAGGATGTCGGGTTTCGAATGTCTGCATCTTGGAGCGTGGAACCTACGCGCGGAGGCCAGCGAGCCGCGCCGTTTTCAGGCGTTCGAAGTCTTCTCCCGCATGATAGGACGAGCGGGTTAGCGGCGTGGCGGCGACGAGCAGAAAGCCTTTCGCTTCGCCGATGCGTTTGTAGTCCGCGAAGCGCTCCGGTGTGACGAAGCGGTCGATGGCGGCGTGTTTGCGGGTTGGCTGCAGATATTGACCGATGGTGAGGAAGTCGACATCGGCCGCGCGCAGATCTTCCATAAGGGTCTCGACCTCCTGGTCCGTTTCACCGAGGCCGACCATGATCCCCGACTTAGTGAAGACAGCCGGGTCGAGACGCTTGGCGTCCTCAAGCAATGACACGGAGTGCGCAAAGTTCGCGCCCGGCCGAATGCGCCGATAAAGCGACGGCACTGTCTCCACATTGTGGTTGAAGACGTCCGGCCTCGCTTCCAGCACGATCTCGAGTGCGCCGTCTTTGCGCATGAAGTCTGGCGTCAGAACTTCGATAGTGGTCTTGGGCGCAGCCTGCCGGATGGCCGTGATGGTCTGCGCGAAATGCGTGGCCCCGCCGTCGGCGAGGTCGTCCCGGTCGACGGAGGTGACAACCACATGTTTCAAGTCGAGGTCGGCGATAGCATCGGCCGTGCGCGCCGGTTCGTCCGGGTCGAGATGGGACGGCTTTCCGGTGGCGACATTGCAGAAGGCGCAAGCGCGCGTGCACACATCGCCCATGATCATCACGGTCGCGTGCCGCTTCGACCAGCATTCCCCGATATTCGGACAGGCTGCCTCCTCACAGACGGTGTGGAGCCCATTGCGGCGCAGCGTTTCCCGCGTTCCCTCGAAGCTTGGGGTTCCCGATGCCTTGACGCGAATCCAAGCGGGTTTGCGCACCAAGGGCGTATCGGGCAACCGAGCTTTCTCAGGGTGGCGCGGACGTTTGTCCGCGCCTCTAACAGCGTCTAGCAGTGTGACCATAGGGATTCGTACAGCGGCCGCTTAGTTGCTCAGCTTCCGCCAAAGCCAAATGACGATCACGGCGCCGACAGAGGCAACCATCAAATTGCCCAGCCATCCGTAATACTCGACGCCCACGACTCCCGCTAGTGTGCCGCCGAGAAAGGAGCCGGCGATACCGACAAGAAAGTTGGTCAGGAGGCCATGGTCGCTGGCCGTGATCTTTTCGGCAATGTAGCCGGCCAGAACGCCGATAATGACCATGCCGATGAAACCGACGCCCGGCATTGATAACAACCCGTGAGCTTCCATCTTTGCCTCCCTTTTGCTGTCAGGCCGCGCCGACCCTAGCGCATTCGCTGCCAAAGCCAAAGACACAGCGCCGCGCCGGCGGTGGCGATGATGATTTGGCCGACGATGTTCGATGCGGTGATCCCGATGAAGCCGCCAAGCAGGCCGCCGACAACCGCGCCGACCACGCCGATAAGCAGGTTGGTGAGAAGGTCGTTTTTGCGCCCCATCAGGTACGAGGCAAGAAAGCCGGCGATCAGGCCGACCACGAGGAACATAAGCAGCGACATATCAGGTCTCCTACCGTTGTTCTGGCAAAAGTGGGTTTGGCGTCTAACCGTCCCGCGCCTCGGCGCGTTTTCTCGGCGTGCTCAAACATGCAACGCACGTCCAAACGCATCCAGCACTGACTCATGCATCATCTCCGATAGTGTCGGATGAGGAAAGATCGTGGCCATCAATTCCGCCTCGGTGGTTTCGAGCGTCTTTCCGATAGCAAATCCTTGAATAAGTTCCGTCACCTCCGCCCCGATCATATGGGCGCCGAGCAACGCGCCCGTCTTGGCATCGAAGATGGTTTTGACGAGACCCTCCGTCTCGCCCAGCGCAATCGCCTTGCCATTGGCGGCGTAAGGATAGCGGCCTATTCGGAGCTCATGGGCCGATTCCCGCGCTGCCCGCTCGGTGAGTCCGAGGCTGGCGATCTGAGGTGTGCAATAGGTGCAGCCCGGCACGTTGGCCGGATTCAGCGGGCGGACGCCCTCGACACCGGTGATCTTCTCAACGCACAGCACGCCCTCGCGCATGGCCTTATGGGCGAGCCAGGGCGGGCCCACCACATCGCCGATGGCGTAGAGTCCGGGCGCGCCCGCACGGCACCACTCGTCGACGACGATATGGCCCCGGTCGATTCGGACGCCCTGCTCTTCGAGGCCGAGGCCCTCCACATTGCCGGTGATCCCGACGGCCATGATGACTCGCTCCACGGCGATCTCGGTGGCAATGCCGTTGGCGGTCCGCAGCCGCGCCGAGACGCCATGCGCGGTGTTGCGGAGCTGTTCGACCGTCGCGCCCGTATGGATGGTGAGGCCTTGTTTCACGAACGCCACATGCGCGAGCTTTGAGATCTCTTCGTCTTCCACCGGCAAGATGCGGTTCTGGACCTCGACGACCGTGACGTCCACGCCGAGAGCGGAATAGAAACTTGCGAACTCAATGCCAATCGCGCCCGAGCCGATCACCAGCAGGGACTTTGGGAGGCTGTCGGGCACCATCGCCTCCTTGTAGGTCCAGATGCGCGCGCCATCGGGTTCAAGTTCGGGAAGGCTGCGGGCCCGCGCCCCAGTCGCGACAATGATGTGTTTGGCCGTGATCGACGGCAGGATCGTGCTGTCCTTGGACGTGAGGGCGACGCGCCCTGTGTCCTCGATCCGGCCCGTCGCGTCGAACACGGCAATCTTGTTCTTCTTCATCAAAAAGGCCACGCCGCGGGCGAGTTTGCCCGCGACGTTGCGGCTGCGCTGAACAATCCGTTCAAAGTCGAACCCGACCCCCTCGACGCGCAGGCCAAACGCCTCAGCTTCCTTGATCTGCCGGTAAAGCTCGGAGGTGTGAAGCAAGGCCTTGGTGGGGATACAGCCCCAGTTTAAACAGACGCCACCGAGATGCTCCTTTTCGACCACGGCCGTTCGCAAGCCGAGTTGCGCGGCGCGGATTGCCGCCACGTAGCCGCCGGGACCGCCGCCGATGACGACAAGATCGAATTCCGTGCCGGCGGTCATCTGAGCGGCCTCACCATCAAGATCCAGTCTCCCGATTGTGAAAACGCCGGTGGCAGGATGGCGGGCTCTCGCGCCACTGCCTGATAGCCGCAGCGCGCATAAAGCCGTTCGGCGCCGGTGTTCCAGCTGCCGACTATGATGCTGGTCGCCGGAGTACCCAGTTCGACGGCGCGCGTCTCCGCGATGTTGAGAAGCCTCGCGCCGATGCCCTGCCCGCGGAATTCGGCAAAGGCCGCAATCACATTGACGTACCACGTGCCCGGTGCTTGGGCCTCGAGACGCACCAGCGGCCGGAACGGCTCGGGCATATCGCCTAGGCCAGAGAGGTCGTACGGATCGTCCAGCGGATAGCCGACAAGGCAGGCCGCAATCTCATCGCCGATCTGGGCGACCGTGGTGTGGCGATAAGAGAACCCGCCCTCCTCCCGGCGCGCCCGTTCGCGCCCAACTTCCAGCGCCGAATGGCCTGGGCCCGCCATCTTGAGCCACAGCCAGTTGGGTGCGCCTTCCCCGGCAATATCCATCAGCACTGAGAGCGTGGCGGCATCCGCGAGGGTCGCTGGGCGGAATGTGGGCTGATGTGTCATTCGGTTGCCCAACAGAATTGGCCGTGAGCGCAGCATCGTTGCAGGTTCTTCGAGACAGGCCTGGAGCCCGCTGTACAACGCTGCGCGGGTTTGCCGCCAAGCAAGGGCACGTCAAATTCGGTGTGAAAACTCACGTGAGCGGCCTCGTCATCAATACCCAATCTCCCGCTTGGGGAAAACCGGTGGGAAGACTTGCTCTCGCCCGTCCTGCGGGCCTATAGCCGGACCGGCCATAGAGCCGCGCGGCGCCATCGTTCCAACTGCCGACTACGATGCTGGTCGCGGGCGCGCCGATCTCTTCTGCCTTGGAGGCCGCAAGCTCGAGGAGTTTCGTGCCGAGCCCCTGCCCCAGGAATTCTGAAAAACTTGCCATCACATCGACATACCAAGTGCCGACTGCTTGTGCGGCGAGACGTGCAACCGGCCGAAACAGTGCGGGCTTCTTGTCAATTCGGGACAGGTCGTACAGGTTCTCAGGTAATCCGCCGATTAGGCACGCGGCGATCTCCGTGCCTATCAGCGCGACCGTGGTGTTGCGATAGTAGTCCTCGCCCTCGTTCCGTCGCACGACTTGGCGCCCCTCTTCGAGTGCCGAATGTCGGGGGTCCACGTGATCGAACCAAGTTTTGTTCGGCAAGCCGTTGCCGGCGATGTCGATTAGGACAGCGAAAGAACTGGCGTCCGAAAGTGTCGCCGGGCGGAATTTGGGTTTGAGCGCCATGGTTGTGCCAGGTGGATCCGCGGCTAGACCAGCATGGTCACGGGGTCTTCGAGATAAGCCTTGAAGGCGGCGAGCAATTCCGCGCCCAGCGCGCCGTCGATGACGCGGTGATCGCAGGATAGCGTTGCGCCCATCATAGTTGCGATCTTGATGGCGTCGTCCTTGACGATGGGCTTCTTTTCCGCGCGCCCCACGGCGAGGATCGAACTATGCGGCGGGTTGATCACCGCATCGAAGCTGTCGATGCCGAACATGCCGAGATTGGAGATCGAGGTCGCCCCGCCCTGAAATTCGTGGGGGGAGAGGCGCTTGGAGCGGGCCCGCGCGGCAAGGTCACGCATCTCGTTGGAGATCTCCGACAGGCTCTTGACCTCCGCATCGCGGATCACCGGCGTGTAGAGGCCGCCGCCCTCAAGCGCGACCGCCACGGCAATATCAGAGGGGCGATGGCGCAGAATGCCCTCTTCCGTCCAGGTAGCGTTGGCCGCCGGCACGGTCTGCAGCGCCATGGCCATGGCTTTGATGATGAAGTCGTTCACCGAGAGTTTGAAGGCACGTGGACCGTCCTGTGGCGCCATGCCGTTCAGGCGTTCGCGTGCCGCCAGGAGCGCGTCGAGCTCACATTCGATGTTGAGATAGAAATGCGGGATGGTCTGCTTGGCGAGGGTGAGCCGCTCGGCAATGAAGCGGCGCATCGTATTGTGCGGCACGACCTCGTAGCGGCCGGGCTCGTAGAGCGCGAGGATCTGCTTGTCCGGCATGCCAGGAGCTAAGCCTCCAGCGACGTCAGGCGCCGGTGTGGACGACGGCGCCTGCATCAGCTCGCCCATGACCGGCGCTTCGGCCTGGGCGGCGGGCGCCTCGGCCGGAGGCGCGCTCGCGTCAGGCGCTGTCGCTTGCGGCTGACTCAAAGCCTGTTCCACGTCGGCAACGACGATGCGGCCATGCGGGCCGGAGCCCTTCAGGGTGGAAAGGTCGATGCCGCGTTCATGCGCAATGCGCCGTGCGAGGGGCGAAGCGAACATACGCGCCGCGTCGGCTGTCCCGTCCTGCGTACCTGCCAGGATCTGCTCCGCGATACGGTCCATCACATGCTCTGCAGATCCTTCGTGTGGGCCATTGTGACCCATCGGGACAATCATGATTAAAGTCCCTTCTCGATCCACCACGCTTCGCTCTGGTAGACCGGTGGCAGCGTGTCAAGCTCTTCGTCGAGAACGCCGACATCGCGCCCCAAAATCTTTTCTGCTTCTTCGAAAAAAGCGTCGCGCACCGAGCGCGGTAGCGGTTTCCCCGTCCACGGATCGAAGCGCAGCGTGGTCATCGCCGGTCCGCCATCGAACACGGGCATTCCGAACTCGCGGAACACGGGCGAGTAAATTATCGGCTGTTGCGGATCGCAGGCCGCCCATAACAGATCCGGATAGTCGGAGAACAGGGCAGACTTCCGCGGGTCCAGTTCGAATACTTCCCGGACTTCCTCCATGTGTTCGGTAAGGATCGCGAAGACCCCTTCCCAGATTTCGCTCCAGCCGTCCTCGTCGGGATCGAAATTGTCGAAGCGCTGGCAGGCCAGCCGATTGGCTTCGATTTCCTTGTCCATCTCTTCATCCGTGAGCCAGAAATCTGTCATGCCGCTTCATTCCGATAGCAAACAGATTTGGCTGCACTCACGACAAGGTCGGCCGTGGGCAGAGCGAGCTTTTCAAGATTGGCGGCATACGGCATGGGCACGTCTGCGCCCGTGATCATGAGCGGGGGCGCATCGAGATAGTCGAAGGCGTGCGTCGTCACGGCGGCGCAGATTTCGGTGCCGATGGAACAGACGGGCCAGCCCTCTTCGATCGTGACGATGCGATTGGTCTTGCGTACAGAGGCCAGCACCGTCTTCATGTCGAGCGGGCGCAAGGTGCGAAGGTCGATGACCTCCGCTTCAATCTCCACCTCCGCCAATCGTTCGGCCGCATCGATCGTGTAGGCGAGGCCCCGCGAGTAAGAGACGAGCGTCACGTCTCGCCCTTCCCGCGCGATACGAGCCTTCCCGATTGGCAGAACGAAGTCGTCGAGCTTCGGCACGGAAAAGTTTTGGCCGTAGAGAATTTCATTTTCCAAAAAGACCACCGGGCTTTCGGCGCGGATCGCTGCTTTCAAGAGCCCTTTTGCGTCGGCGGCGCTGTAAGGCGCGATGACTTTCAGTCCGGGAACTTGAGCGTATACAGATGAAAAGTCCTGGCTGTGCTGGGCGGCGACACGTGCCGCCGCGCCGTTCGGTCCGCGGAAGACGATGGGGCAGTGCATCTGCCCGCCGGACATATAGAGCGTCTTGGCCGCGGAGTTGATGATGTGATCGATGGCCTGCAGGGCGAAGTTCCAGGTCATGAACTCGACGATAGGCCGGAGGCCTGCGAAGGCCGCGCCCACACCGATGCCGGCAAAGCCATATTCGGTGATCGGCGTATCGATCACGCGGCGGGCGCCGAACTCGTCCAACAGTCCCTGGGTAACCTTGTAGGCGCCCTGATACTCGGCCACCTCCTCGCCCATGACGAAGACATCGCCGTCGCGGCGCATCTCTTCGGCCATGGCGTCGCGCAAGGCCTCTCGCACCGTCATGTCCACCATCTCCGTGCCGGCCGGTACTTCGGGCTCCGGGATTAGCTCGGAGGGGGCTGCTTGCGGGCCCGCGGGCGCGGTCTCGGCCGCGGACTCTGTTTCGCCCAAATCGGATTTGGGTATCACCGGCGCCGGTTCTTGTGCGACCGGTGCTTGCGACGGGGCGTGCACCGGTTCGGGCATGGCAATGGCCGGACCGCCTTCGGCGGGGGCTTCGTCGTCCTCCAATTGCAGGATGGCGATGGGCTGATTGACGGGCACGTGCTCGGTGCCTTCGGGCACCAGGATCGACTGAATGACTCCGTCCTCGATGGCTTCCACTTCCATCGTGGCTTTGTCGGTTTCGATCTCGGCGATGACATCGCCGGTCTGGACGGTCTCCCCTTCGCACACATGCCATTTGGCGAGAGTGCCCTCCTCCATTGTGGGAGACAGCGCCGGCATGAGAATATCGGTGGGCATCGCCTTAGCCTTTCTCCGCCACCACGTCGGTCCACAGCTCGCCCGGGTCCGGTTCCGGCTCGTCCTGCGCGAACTGGGCGGCCTCGTTGACGACCGCCCGGATCTCCTTATCGACAGCCTTCAGCTCGTCTTCGCCGCGGCCGAGTTCCGAGAGGCGTTTGTGCACGAGTTCGATCGGATCGTGATGCTGGCGCATGTCCTGCACCTCTTCCCGGGTGCGGTACTTCGCGGGATCGGACATGGAGTGGCCGCGATAGCGATAGGTCAGCATTTCCAGTATCATCGGGCCCTTGCCGCTGCGGATATGCGCAAGCGCCTCCTCGCCCGCAGCCTTTACCGCGGCGACATCCATGCCGTCGACCTCGCGTCCCGGAATGCCGAAGGCGAGCCCGCGATGATGCAGCTCCTCGGCTTGGGCCGAGGCGCGCTCGACCGCGGTACCCATGGCGTAGTGGTTGTTCTCGATGATGTAGAGGACCGGGAGCTTCCACAGCGAGGCCATGTTGAAGCTCTCATAGACCTGGCCCTGATTGGCGGCGCCCTCGCCGAAGAAGGTCAGGCACACATTGTCGTTGCCCCGATACTTGTTGGCGAAGGCGAGCCCTGAGCCCAGCGGAGCTGGCGTGCCGACAATGCCGTGCCCGCCAAAGAAGCCTTTCTCGACAGAGAACATGTGCATCGATCCGCCCTTGCCTTTGGAGTAACCGCTCCGTCTGCCGGTGAGTTCCGCCATCACCCCCTTGGGGTCCATGCCGAGGACGAGCATTTGGCCGTGGTCGCGATAGGAGGTTGCCACCTGATCGCCGTCGCGCTTGGCCATCATCATCCCGGTGACGACAGCCTCCTGGCCGATATAGAGATGGCAGAAGCCGCCGATAAAACCCATGCCGTAAAGCTGACCAGCCTTTTCCTCGAAGCGGCGGATAAGGAGCATTTTGCGGTAGGCCGCAAGATAATCTTCGGGGGTCAGGGCAGCGTGTGGGGGAAGCGCCGGCTCCTCACGCGGCTCGGAGGGCTTCTGGTCCATCCAGAAATTGGCCGCTGCAGGCGTTAGGCTTGGGCTGGTCAATCCGGGCCTCCTTGCGACTCACACCTTTTGACGCTAGCGAAGCTAGCACGAGTCCAAAGTCAGCCAAAAGACAAGGACGCGCCTCTAAGGGCGGGTGCCGGGGCGGATATCAGCGTTTGACGAGCGGTCCGGTCGGGTCTGGTGGCCGCCGGTTCATCATGATGAGATCACCGGGGTGAGCCAGGTTCAAGATGGCCCGCGCCCGCTCGTCCAGCATGTCGGGATCGAGGCTGTCGGGCTCCAGGAGCGCCACGTCGCGCTCGATCCGCTGCCGAACCTCGCGTAGGCCTTCGAGTTCGCCTTCAAGCACAGCCGCGCGGCGCTGGAGATCGGTCCTCGCCGTCAGCCCATGGTCGCCACTTTGCAGATGGTAGCCGAAATAGCCGCCGGCGCCCAAAGCCAGAAGCGGCAAAACAAACGCCCGGAACCGCATATTTTCTCCCCACGCAGCGAATCACAAAGATCGTTGCGTGGGCGTTAAGACGCAGTTACCAGCGGGCGGATTTTACGCTTTCAGGATCGCGGTTCCGGCGTAGCGGGCCCTTGGGCCCAACTCTTCCTCGATACGGATTAGCTGGTTGTACTTGGCGACCCGGTCGGAGCGCGCCAGCGACCCGGTCTTGATCTGTCCGCAATTGGTGGCGACGGCCAAATCGGCGATCGTGGCGTCCTCGGTCTCGCCGGAGCGGTGAGACATGACGGCCGCGTAGCCGGCTTCCATCGCCATATTGACGGCGTCCAAGGTCTCCGTGAGCGTGCCGATCTGGTTGACTTTCACCAGGATGGCGTTGGCGATGCTGTTGTCGATGCCCTCTTTCAGGCGGGCCACATTTGTGACGAAGAGGTCGTCGCCCACGAGCTGCACGCGATCGCCAATGGCATCGGTGAGCGAGCGCCAGCCATCCCAGTCGTCCTCGGACATGCCGTCTTCAATGGAGAAGATCGGGTAGGCGTCCACGAGTTCCGTGTAATAGGTGGCCATCTCGTCGGCAGTCAGGCTACGCCCCTCGCCTTCGAGTTCGTAGCGCCCCTCCTTGAAGAACTCGGTCGCGGCCACGTCGAGCGCCAGATAAACATCCTTGCCCGGTGTGAAGCCTGCGGTCTCGATGGCGCCCATGACGAAATCGAGCGCCGCCCGCGTCGATTCCAGATTGGGCGCGAACCCGCCCTCATCGCCTACCGCCGTGCTATGGCCAGCGGCCTTGAGCGCGGCAGCCAGGGCGTGGAAGATCTCCGCACCGGTCCGCACTGCCTCGGCAAGGCTGCTCACGCCGACGGGCATGACCATAAATTCCTGGAAATCTATGGGGTTGTTCGCGTGGGCTCCACCATTGACGATGTTCATCATCGGCACCGGTAACAGGGTAGCGTCCTCACCGCCCAGAAAGCTGTACAGGGGCTTCTTGTGGGATAAAGCCGCCGCTTTCGCCGCTGCCAGAGACACACCGAGAATAGCGTTTGCGCCCAGCCGCTTTTTGTTCTCCGTGCCGTCGAGATCGCGCAGGAGCTGGTCGAGACCGCGCTGATCGTCTGCGTCGAAGCCATCCAGGGCTTTGCGAATTTCGCCGTTGACCGCCTCGACGGCCTTTTTCACGCCCTTGCCGCTATAGCGGGGGCCCCCGTCTCGCAGCTCATGGGCTTCGTGGGCGCCGGTGGATGCACCTGAGGGCACGGCGGCGCGGCCATGGTGGCCGTTCTCGAGAACAACATCGGCTTCGACCGTCGGGTTGCCGCGGCTGTCCAGGATTTCTCTGCCGACTATGGTGGCAATCGCTGCCATGTGGGTGCCTCCCCAAAGAATTTCTGTGACGTTTTGAGGCCGTCATAACCTAGGCGGACGAGAACGTGAAGGCGTATTGTCCACGTCGCGCGCTCGCTTTCGAGCGCCAAACCGGAGGCCTTCCATGACAGCATCTTCATCGAGCGAACCGGCTGGTGCCTTGGTCCTGTTTTCAGGCGGACAGGACTCCACGATCTGCCTTGGTCATGCCCTGGAACGCTACGCTCGAACAGAGACAGTCGGCTTCAATTACGGGCAGCGCCATCTTGTGGAGCTTGAGTGCCGGACGCGGGTTTTGGCGGCACTTCGCGAGCGCTTTCCAACCTGGGGCGCCCGTCTCGGCGCCGACCATATGATCGATCTATCCAGCTTCGGCGCGATCGGCGAGACGGCGCTGACGTCCGAGGCTGAAATCGTCATGACGGAGTCTGGGCTGCCTTCCACATTCGTTCCCGGGCGCAATCTGGCGTTCTTCGTTCATGCGGCCGCGCTCGGTCATCGCCGTGGCCTAACCGTGCTTGTGGGCGGTATGTGCGAGACTGATTACTCGGGCTATCCCGACTGCCGGGACGAAACGCTGCGGACGCTGCAGGAGGCCCTTCGTCTGGCGACGGAAACCCCCTTCTCCATCGAGACGCCGCTCATGTGGCTTTCGAAGGCGCAGAGTTGGGGGCTTGCCGAGGGCCTCGGCGGGTCCGCCTTCATCGACCTTATCCGCGAGGAGACCCACACCTGTTACGTAGGCGATCATGAGACGAAGCACGATTGGGGCTATGGGTGTGGCGCCTGCCCGGCCTGCGAACTGCGCGCCAAAGGGTACGAGGACTGGCGTGGCGCAGCAGCAAAGCCAAGCTAACACATGGTGCTTGATCGCTTGTCTTACTGCGATTCTGAGGCGGTACGGCTATCGTCATGGCTCTGTTGCGGGTCGGGCGGATCATGGACTGCGCCGGGTAAGCCACTTAGAAGACGATCGAGTGGTATAGCTCCTATAGGTTGGCGCCTCAGACATTTCGTAGATCAGAGGAAAACTATGAACCGGCACAAACGTCCTAAACGCGTGGTCAAGCTCGGCGTTTTCTTTGCAGGCGCTTTCTTTGTCGGCCCCGTGCTCGTAACAAGCGAGTCCCTCAAGGACAGCGCGGCATTCGCGGCAGTGGTCGAGCGGGTTGAGGTCCAGCCGCCGACTGAGCGCGTCAGGAATGACCTGCCTTCGGGCGCGGCCAACATCGAACAGAGTACAGTTCCGACCGATCGTTCCTTTGTCGTCACGCAGGCCGAGACCGGCGAGTCCGCCGGCGAAGCCGCATCGGAACCGCCCGAACAACCAGAAACAGATCCCGTAGCTGAAAAGGAAGCAGAGGTTCAGCAAGCAGCGGAAGAGCTACTTGCTACCAAGGAAGAAGAGGAGAAGTGCTGCAAAAAGGACGACAAGACCCCCCCGTTTGAACTGATTGCGAACACGCCTCCCGGCGAGCTCAACAATCCATATGACTGGAAGGAATTGGCGGAGGAGAACAAGGACGACCCTGACTACCTCGTAAAGCAGTACCAGCTTCCCGGCTGTAACGAGTGCCACGGCGGCGACGGCGGCGGCGGCTTCTGCCCTGCCCTTAGCCAAGGTGTCTGGTTCTGGGGTAACACGGATGACGTGTTGTTTCGCCTCATCGCGCTGGGTTCTGCGGAGTTGGAAAAGCAGGGATGGGCACGCTATCAGTATGGGACGGTTAAAGCGCCGATGCCAGAAATGGGACAGGTCATTAAGACGTCCGACCACCTCTGGAAGATTATCTCCTTCATTCGGTCGATCAACCCTCCCGGCACCAATCCGCCCGAGAAGGTTATTCCGGGCAAGTACACGCCACCGGTTGAAGAGCGGCAGGCGGAGTAAAACTTAGCTGTATTCGATACTATTGATCGCCCGGACGTTCGGATCGGGCGGCCAATGTCTGGCAAAGCTCTCTGGGATGTCCGGGCGACATTCGTCGAAACACGTGTGCTTGCGCCCCTTGCTTCGGACGGGGTGAGAGACCACCTTCCCGCTCATGTATGCAGTCAAGGAAATCTTCTACACGCTCCAAGGCGAAGGAGCTCAGTCGGGGCGCCCGGCCGTTCTCTGCCGGTTTACTGGCTGCAACCTGTGGTCTGGGCGTGAGGCTGACCGCGCCGATGCGATCTGTCGCTTTTGCGATACGGACTTCATCGGGACCGATGGGACTGGCGGTGGCCGGTTCGAAACGGCGGAAGATCTGGTGGGTGCTTGCCACACGGCTTGGCGGGGCAATTCCGGCGCGGCCCCATTTGTGGTCCTGACTGGCGGAGAGCCAATGCTCCAGGTCGACGAGGTTTTGATCCAGACTTTCCATGGGTATGGGTTCGAGATCGCGATTGAGACTAATGGCAGCCTTCCCGTCTCGGACGAGATCGATTGGATCTGCGTCAGTCCAAAACCGGGCATTCCGCTCCGCCAGCAGTCCGGCGACGAATTGAAGCTCATCTACCCGCAAGCGGAAATCGCGCCGGATGACGTGCTCGGCCTGGCCTTCACGCATTTCCTGCTGCAGCCAATGGACGATAGGGTGGGCGGTACGTCAAATCTGCAATCGGCCTTGGACTATTGCTTGCGGCACCCAAGGTGGCGGCTGAGCCTCCAAACTCATAAAATCCTCGGACTGCCCTGAGGGTAACCGGCGCGTTGAAACTGTGGCGTACAGCCCCTGGTCGCCAACGCGAAAATCCCCTAAACAGCGCAAATGCGAATTTACAAGGAATTCTTCTTCGAGGCGGCACACTTCCTGCCGTCGGCCCCACCCGGCCATCCCAATGCCCGGGTGCATGGGCATTCCTTCCGTGCGCGCATCAGCGTTGATGGGCAGCCGGACGAGGACACAGGTATTGTTGTTCACTTTGACGAGCTGGAAGCGGCCGTTTCGGATGCCCGGGACGCGCTCGATCACCGCATGCTGAATGAGATCGAGGGCTTGTCCGCGCCGACCTTGGAGCGGATCGCTATGTGGCTGTGGGACCGGCTCCACAATCGCTTGCCGGGCCTGGTGGAGATCGTGGTGGCGCGGGACTCTTGCCATGAGGGCTGCGTCTATCGTGGCCCGCTCATGCGGCTCGCCGCGGAGTAAGGCATGGCCAGGAAAAATGCGGCCAAAACGCCCGAGACCAAGAAGGTTAAGGCCCAAAAGCCTGCAGGCTTGAAGCAGCTTGGCAAGGCCGTGCCCCTGCCCGCCTCGCCGGACGACGCGGTTCTCGAACGGGTTCCGAACGCCCATCCCGACACCGCCTATGTTACGCGCTTCACGGCGCCCGAGTTCACCTGCCTGTGCCCCGTCACCGGACAGCCAGACTTCGCCCATTTCGTCATGGACTATGCACCTGACAAGTGGCTGCTCGAATCCAAGTCCTTCAAGCTGTTTCTGGGTAGCTTCCGGAATACGGCGTCCTTTCACGAAGACACCACGCTGAGGATCGGCAAGACCATCGCCCAGCTGATCGAGCCAGCATGGCTGCGGATCGGCGGCTATTGGTTCCCGCGCGGCGGTATCCCCATCGATGTGTTCTGGCAGCACGGCACCCCGCCGGACGGTATTTGGATCCCCGACCAGGGCGAGGCGCCCTATCGCGGCCGCGGTTGATCGTGATGGAGGCCCCAAACCGATGACCGATCTCGTCATTACCAATGGCGATGCCGCGGGCGAGCTCTTGCGCCGGACCTTGGCTGGCGCCGAAGTTCTGCCCTGGCGGGATGTGCTGCATGAAGGCCCCGTCCCGCTCACCGACAGCCCCGAAGAACTGACCGAGGTGAGGGTTTCCTATCTCGCAGAGGCAGGCGCGGGCGATGTGAGCGCCCTCGAATTCGATTTCGCAGCCCGCTATCGGGGCCTCAGCATCAGCGATAATTTCACTAGTGTTATCTTGTGGTTTGAGCATGATCTTTACGATCAACTTCAACTTTTGCAGGTGCTAGACTGGTTTGCCGACCACCCGCGCGAGCCCGAAACGCTTCTGCTGGTCCAGACGGACGACTATATCGGGCGCCAAAAGCCGGAAACGATCTCCGAACAGGCTGCGCTGGCGCGGGCCGTCACCCAAACGCAGCTCGATGTTGCGGTCAGGGCCTGGTCGGCGTTCCGCCAGCCCACACCGGAAGCGTGGGCCAACCTTCTGAGAGAGGACCTTTCGGCTCTGCCTTTCCTGCGTGGCGCTGTGATCCGGATGTTGGAGGAGCTTCCCGGCTCCGACGGACTTACGCGCGCAGAACGGCAGGTTCTGGCCTGCCTCGCCACCGGGTCCGACCTCACGTCGGTCGCGCTTTTCGGGGCTACCCAGAAGATGGAGGACGCCGAATTCATGGGCGACTGGAGCTTTTGGCGGCTTCTCGATGGGCTTGCGTTAAGCCCCGCGCCGCTCATCGCCGGGCTCGACGGCGCGCCGTTTCAAGTCGAGGACAATGCGCGTATGGAAGCCTATGTGAAGAGCCAGCCGGCGCTCACGACTTTGGGCAAAGAGGTGCTCGAGGGGCAGGTCGACTGGGCCTTGCATCATTCGATCGACCGCTGGTGGGGCGGCACGCACCTCACGAACGCGATACTCTGGCGCTGGGATTCGGAAACTGAGCATTTGATCGCGCCCGTTTAGGCTGGCTTTAGCTTTCGTCGCGGGCCTTCGCCAAGCGATCGAAGGCCATGATCTCCGCAAGCAATTCCACAAGCTCTCGAAGCGGCACCATATTGGGGCCGTCCGACGGTGCAGCGTCGGGATCTTGATGGGTCTCGATGAACACGCCAGCCACGCCGACGGCCACGGCTGCGCGGGCAAGTACCGGCACGAAACGGCGCTCCCCGCCGCTGGTGCCGCCCTGTCCGCCGGGCTGCTGTACCGAATGGGTCGCATCGAAAATAACCGGAGCGCCCGTCTCCGCAAGGATCGGCAAGGAGCGCATGTCCGAAACGAGCGTGTTGTAGCCGAACGAAACACCGCGCTCGGTCACGAGGACGTTGGGATTCCCCGCGGCGACCACCTTGGCAACCACATGGCGCATGTCCCAGGGGGCCAGGAACTGCCCTTTTTTAATATTGACCGCCTTGCCGCTCTTGGCGGCAGCGACCAGAAGGTCCGTCTGACGGCAGAGAAAAGCGGGGATCTGAAGCACATCCACCGCCTCGGCCGCGGCTGCGCACTGGTCCGGCTCGTGAACGTCCGTTACCACCGGAAGCCCGGTGGCCTCGCGGATCTCCGCAAAGATGGGCAGCGCCTCGTTCAAGCCAAGGCCCCGCGCGCTCGACAGGCTCGTCCGGTTCGCCTTGTCGAACGAGGATTTGTAGACGAGCCCGATGCCGAGCCGTTCAGCGATCTCTTTCAGCGCCGCGGCCGTCTCGAGCGCGTGCGCTCGGCTCTCCAGGACGCACGGGCCCGCCATCAGCGCGAGCGGGAGCGCGTTCCCGAATGTCACCTTGCCGACGGTGACCGAAGATGCATGTGCAGGCGTCATTGCTTCGTTCATGGCGTCCTTCATGGGGCTTGCGGCGGCCAGGCGTCAACCGTGCGCAGCCGCGCCGATCGCTGCCGCTCTACTCCGGCTCGTGCCGCGTCCACTTCTGCCGGCTCTCAGCGAAGTGGCTGACACAGGTCGGGAAGGCTAGGAGCCATGGCTCCTAGCGCTTCATCCAGAATTCGTAGGTTGGCGTGAAAAGTGCCGACGTCCTCGAACGAACCATATTGAACGTAGAACTCATCCTCGCGGAGATAGGTTGAGTAGATCGGCGATCCGCACTTGCGGCAGGAATAGCGCCGGACCTTGTCCGTGCTGGCAAACGCACTGACATCGCCCGACAACGTGACGGCCTCTGGCCGGAAAACCGCATAGAAATTGAACGGTGCGCCTTGGGCCTTCCGGCAGGTGATGCAATGGCAGACGCCGACGCGATAGGGCAGGCTGCGTGTCTCAACCTGAACCTGGCCGCAGGCACAGGAGCCTTTGTGTACCGGTTCCGGCATACCCGCTACCCACTCGTTAGACGAGCCGGCTTTGCTCGACCGCGGCGGCGATGAAGGATTTGAACAGCGGGTGCGGGTCGAACGGCCGCGACTTTAATTCGGGGTGGAACTGAACGCCGATGAACCATGGGTGATTGGGGATTTCCACTATCTCCGGCAGGAGCCCATCTGGCGATAAGCCTGAAAAGCACAGGCCTGCATTCTCTAGGCGGTCGCGGTAGCGCATGTTCACTTCGTAGCGGTGCCGGTGGCGTTCGGAAATCTCCGTCGCACCATAGATATCGGCGATCTTACTGCCGGGTACGAGCGTGGCATCATAGGCGCCAAGGCGCATCGTTCCGCCAAGATTGCCATTGTGTTCGCGGCGCTCCAGTTCATCGCCCTTCATCCACTCGGTCATGAGGCCGATCAGCGGCTCGTCCGTCGGGCCGAACTCGGTGGAGCTTGCGCTCTCAAGCCCTGCCATATGGCGCGCGACCTCGAGCACGGCCATTTGCATCCCGAAACAGATTCCGAAATACGGGAAATTTCGCTCACGAGCATAGCGCGCCGCCAAAATCTTGCCTTCGGCGCCGCGTTCGCCAAATCCGCCGGGCACGAGGATGCCGTTCACGTTTTCCAGATAGGCTGCGGCGTCCTCGCTCTCGAAAACTTCCGACTCTATCCATTCGAGATTGACTTTGACCTTGTTGGCGATCCCGCCATGGGTCAGCGCCTCGCTAAGCGACTTATAGGCATCCTTGAGGCCCGTATATTTGCCGACGATCGCGATAGTCACCTCACCGTCGGGTTCGGCAATGGTGGCCGCGATATCGGTCCACAGGGACAGGTCCGGCGCCTGGGCATCCTTAATGCCGAAGGCAGCCAGGAGCTCGTTGTCCAGCCCTTCGTAATGGTAGGCCAACGGCACGTCGTAGATGCTGACGACATCGAGGGCCTGAATCACAGCTTCAGGGCGGACGTTGCAGAACAGTGCGATCTTGCGCCGCTCGTCGGGCGGCAAGGGACGGTCCGCGCGGCAGAGTAAGACGTCCGGCTGGATGCCGATCGACCGCAGCTCCTTGACCGAGTGTTGGGTGGGCTTGGTCTTCAGTTCACCCGCGCTCGGAATATAAGGTAATAGCGTGAGATGGACGAATGCACTCATCCCCCGTGGCAACTCGTTGCCAAGCTGGCGAATGGCTTCGAAGAAGGGCAGAGCTTCGATATCGCCGACCGTGCCGCCGATCTCGCAGAGCACGAAGTCCATATCCTCGTTGCCTGTAACGATGAAATTCTTGATGGCGTCGGTCACGTGGGGAATGACCTGAACGGTGGCGCCGAGATAGTCCCCCCGGCGCTCCTTGGTGATGATCTCCTGATAGATCCGGCCGGTGGTGACGTTGTCGGCCTGTCGCGCGGGCCGCCCGGTGAAGCGCTCGTAATGGCCCAGATCCAGGTCCGTCTCCGCACCGTCATCTGTGACGAAGACTTCGCCGTGCTGATAGGGGCTCATGGTCCCTGGATCGACATTGAGATAGGGGTCGAGCTTACACAGGCGCACGCGAAATCCGCGCGCCTGTAAAAGCGCTCCAAGTGCTGCCGAAGCGAGTCCCTTGCCGAGTGAGGAAACCACGCCGCCGGTAATGAAGACGTACCGCGCCATGGGCCTCGACCCTATACCGAGTCTGGGCTTATGCGCAGCCTAAACGTGGCCTGCGAGATGGTTTGGCGCAGAATTTCCTGTGCGAAACTTGATGCCAAATCAGTTCGATTGGGGAACTTGCGGCCCGGAAGGTGCCGCGGGTGCTGCTGGTGCGGCCGGTTCGGTCTGGCCCGGAATTGCAAGCGGCGTCAGCCCGCCCTCGCCACCGCTGGTCGGCACGATCGATGGTGCTGAAGCATTGTTGTGGCTTGCCAGGATCGACAGGGTCAGGCTGGTGAGGAAGAAGCAAGCCGCCAAAATGGCCGTGGTGCGCGTGAGCGCATTGCTGGCGCCGCGGCCAGTCATGAAACCGCCGCCGCCACCTGCACCGCCGCCACCGCCGCCAATACCTAGCGCACCGCCTTCGGAGCGCTGCAGCAGGATGACGCCCACGAGGGAAATCGCGATCATCACGTGGATGAGAAGAATTACGGTGCTCATTGTGTCGCCTTGCTTATCGGAAGGCGCTGTCTTATCCGAATCCGCTAGGGCTTGGCTAGCCCCTGCCGGATTGTCGCCTCTTCTTTGGCGATCGCCTCGCTGGCGGCGCTGACACCGGCTTCGGTGCTAGAGAGGCTGGCGGGGGCTCCGGAGGCGACTTCAGCAGTGGTGTCGGAAGCAAGATCGGCTTCGTCGTTAATGTCCCCTTCGCCCTCGCCTTCGCTCGCGGTGATGGCCGCCGTGACCTCCTCGCGCGCCTCTCGTGAGGGATTGCGCAAGGGGATGAGCGAGGTGGCGTCTACGCCCGCGAGAACAAAGGTTGGGACCTTCGGTTTGCGGTCGGGCAACGACGGCGGCTGTGGTTTGGGTATCCGGACGCCGTTGGTGCGGCAGCGGAAGGCAACTTTCTCTTCAACCTGCAAATATTGGCGGACCTGCTCGATCTTATCGTGTTCGTGCAGATTGTCCTTGACCCAGTCGGGCCCGCGCCTGAGGGCGGCTTGGACGGTTGCCGTCAGCAGGGCCTTTTTCTCGGATTTGAGCGCATTGCATGTATCGGCTTCCAGGGGCTCCGCCCGCGCCGAGCCAAACGACAGAGCAAATCCCATAGCGACTAGCATTGCAGCGATTGGACGCAGCTTCGTCATCCGGTTCCCAAGAATGTCGTGCCCCCCTACCATCGTCATTCCGGCAGAATGCAGAAGCATACCCGATTTGCAAGCGTTGACCCAGGCTTTTGGTGGCCCCTGTCAGCTCTGGGTTCCGGCGTAAACGGACAGAATTTCGTAGAAATCCTCGGCCTTTAGGCTCGCGCCACCGACCAATGCTCCGTTCACGTCGGGGACAAAGAGAAGGTTGGCTGCATTGGAGGGCTTTACCGAGCCGCCATAGAGGAGCCGCATGGCCCCCGCTTCCGAATCTCCCAGCATTTGCCCCAGGACGGAGCGAATGAGGCCATGGACCTGGGCAACTTCCGGCGGCGTCGGCGTGAGCCCCGTACCAATTGCCCATACGGGCTCATAGGCAACGACCGTATTCGCTGCGCGAGCGCCTTCCGGCACGGAGCCTTCGAGCTGGCCTCTAAGGACATCAAGTGTCTTGCCCTCCCTATACTGGGCCTCGGTCTCGCCGATACAAATGATGGCCATCATTCCGGCCCGGTAGGCGGCAAGCGCCTTGGCGTGAACGAGCGCGTCCGATTCGTGGTGATCGTGGCGCCGTTCAGAGTGACCGACAATGACCGAGGTGGCGCCGGCGTCGGCAAGCATTTCGGCGGAAATGTCGCCAGTATGGGCGCCGGAGGCGAGCGGATTGCAGTCCTGCGCCCCGAGCATGATCGTCGAGTCTTTAATTGCCTCACGGGCGCGGGACAGTAGTGTTGCGGGCGGACACACCATGATATTCGTCTCTGGAACGGGTGCTGTTTCAAGGCGCGCCCGGAGCGATTCAAGCTCCGAAAGGGAGCTGCCGAGCCCGTTCATCTTCCAATTTCCCGCAACAAGCGGCCTGATCCCAGTCACCTTTCCCCCAAACTCGCGCCTTTACCCCATCTAAATAGCGCAATTTTCCTTTGTTTGTTCGTGTTGCCGCACTCGCGCTGTCTACCTATGATGCGCGCCGCACAAGGCGGCCATAACATCGGACGCTGATGCAGTTTTGGCAATTCATGATTGAGAAGGTCTTCGAGGCGTGGCACTCGACTCATTGCGCAAAGGCGCAGCACGAACACTAGGTCTGATTCTCGTAGCCCTGCTGGTGGTGAGCTTCGCCGTCTGGGGTATCGCCGACATCTTTACCGGTTACGGCCGGCAGACTCTCATCGAGGTCGGCGATACGGAAATCACTCCGCAGAATTATCAACGCGTACAGCAGGACGTCCTGCGCGCCATGAGCCAAGACGCGGGCCGTAGCCTCAGTCTTCAAGAGGCGCGCGGCGCCGGGCTCGATCAGCGCGTGCTTGAACGGCTTGTGGGAGGCGCTGCGGTCGACACCCATGCGAGTCATCTCGGCCTCAGCATCAGTGACGAGGCGCTCCTGGATCAGATCACGAAGGACCCGTCCTTCCAGGATGGCGCGGGCAATTTCAGCCCCCTCGCCTTTCAGTCGGCCTTGCGCAATATCGGCATGAGCGAAGCCACCTACCTGCAGACTCTGCGCGAGCAGACTCTGAGACGGCAATTGCTGCTCACGGTCGGCGAAGTTGCAAGCAGTCCCCAGGCAATCATCGATGCACTGAACAAGTTCAACGAGGAACGGCGCGTTCTGAATTATGTGCTGGTTCCGAAATCGGCTGCCGATGCCGTGGGTGATCCCACGGAGCAGGATCTGAAGTCCTATTACGACAATCATAAGCAGACCTTCACGCAGCCGGAATACCGGAAGGTCGCCATGATCGCCGTCACGCCGGAGACGGTTAAGGACGAGCTCAACATCACCGAGGCCGATCTAAAGGCGACGTACGAAGCCAATAAGGACACGCTTGGACAGGCCGAGAAGCGCCGCATCGAGCAAATCGCGCTCCCGAATGCCGAGGAAGCCGAAAGGATTTCCGCGAAGATCGCGTCCGGCACTGATTTCGTCGAGGCGGCCAAGGAGCTCGGCTTGAGCGAATCCGATCTCGATCTCGGGACGGTTTCGATGAAGGACCTCGCCGACGCGATCGTGGCCGAGCAAGCCTTCAAGCTCGAAAAGGATGAAGTCAGCAAGCCCATTACCGGCAAGCTCGGAAGTGTGGTGCTGATCCGGGTGACGGAAATCACCCCCGGCAAGGTTCCCAGCTTCGAAGAAGCCAAGGACGGCATCGAAAAAGAGATGGCCAAGGAACGGGCCTCCGGCGCGATCTTCGACATGCACGACAAGGTCGAGGACGAACTCGCCTCGGGCTCGACGCTTGAAGAAACCGCGGGCAAGCTCAAGCTTGACTACACGGTCATCGATCAGGTCGATCGCGCGGGCCGCAAGCCCGACGGATCGACGATCGAAGCCCCCGCCCAGAAAGAACTTTTGAACGGTATCTTTGCGACGGATGCGGGAATCGAAAACGATCCTGTCGATGCCCGTGACGAAGGCGTGGTGTGGTATGAGGTCTTGGGCATCACACCCGAAACGCTCATGCCCTTCGATCAGGTCCGGGCCGACGTGGAAAAAGGCTGGCGCGGGGAAGTTACCCGCAATCAGGTCAAGGATTTCACGCAGAAGCTGATCAGCGAGCTGAATAGCGGGTCCAAGTCTCTTGAAGACGTAGCCAAGGAGCTTGGCACTGACGTACTGCCGACTTCGGCGCTGAAGCGCGACGACATTACCGTCAACGTGCTTCCGGCGGCGGTGCAGCAGGCGTTCACGCTTCCCAAGGGCGGGTTCGGATCGTCCGCGTCCGGTGTCGACGAAGGCCGGATCGTGTTCCAGGTCGATGATATCGTCGAGCCGCCAGAGGTCGATCCGCGCGCCTTGAAGCAGTTGCGGGCACAGATTGGGTTGCTCTACAGCGAGGACATCATTGCGGCGTATTTCAGCGAGCTTGAGCAGACCTATGGCGTGAAGCTCAACACCCAGGCGCTCGCAAGAATCACGGGCAGCGGCGAGGAGCCATGAGTTCGGCGCCAGCTCCGGTGAGTCCGCCCCTGCCCGATCTCGGTTCGGCTTTGATGGAGCCGGACTTCACGGCTTTCGCGAGCCTCTACGAAGAGGGTGTACCGCAGGTCGTCTGGACGCGTCTTGTTGCCGACCTGGAAACGCCTGTCTCCGCCATGCTGAAGATCGCGAACGAGCGGCCGAATAGCTTTCTGTTGGAGTCCGTCGAAGGCGGCGCCAATCGCGGCCGCTACTCGATCATTGGCTGCGAACCGGATTTGATTTGGCGGGCTGAAGGCGACAAGGCCGAGCTCAATCGCAGTCCGCAATCCGATCCGGACGCGTTCGCGCCGGCCCCGCAACCGGCGCTTCAGAGCATTCGCGCCCTGTTGGCCGAGTCCAAGATCGTTCTGCCCGATGCGCTGCCGCCAATGGCAGCCGGCATTTTTGGCTATATGGGCTACAACACGGTACGGCTGACCGAGAGCCTTCCCGACGGCAAGCCCGACAATCTCGGCCTGCCCGATAGCATTCTCGTGCGTCCCACGCTGATCGTGATTTTCGACAGCGTGAAGGACGAGCTCTGTGTTGTGACGCCGGTGCGGCCGACCCCCGGCGTCAGCGCAAAGGCTGCCTACGCGCGCGCCGGAGAGCGGCTGAACGTCATTCTGGACCGGCTCGATGAGCCCTTGCCCCATAAGCCCGAGCCGATCGAAGACATGCCGCATCCCGCGCCGCGCGCCGTGACGGCACCGAACGCCTATATGGCGAAGGTCGCACGCGCGAAGGAGTATATTTCCGCCGGCGATATTTTTCAGGTCGTCCTCAGCCAGCGTTTCGAGGCGCCGTTTGAGTTGCCGTCGTTCTCGCTTTACCGCGCGCTCCGGCGAGTCAATCCTTCGCCGTTTCTCTACTACCTCAATTTCGGTGACTTCGCGGTGGTCGGATCGAGCCCGGAGATTTTGGTGCGTGTACGGAAAGGCGAGGTTACGATTCGCCCCATTGCGGGAACGCGCCCGCGCGGCAGCACGCCCGACGAGGATCAGACGCTCGCGAGGGAGCTGCTCGCGGACGCCAAGGAGTGCGCGGAACATCTGATGCTGCTCGATCTCGGGCGCAACGATGTGGGCCGCGTCGCCGAGGTGGGGAGCGTTCGCGTCACCGACAGCTTCTTCCTGGAGTACTACAGCCAGGTTATGCATATCGTTTCGAATGTCGCCGGAACGCTGTCGCCAAAACACGACGCGGTGGATGCCCTCATGGCGGGCTTTCCGGCCGGGACCGTGTCGGGCGCACCGAAGGTCCGCGCGATGGAAATTATCGACGAGTTGGAGGAGTCCGCGCGCGGCATTTATGCCGGCTGCGTCGGATATTTCTCCGCCGACGGCGAAATGGACAGCTGTATCGTTTTGCGGACATCCGTCGTGAAAGACGGAATTATGTACGTTCAGGCCGGCGCGGGAATCGTCGCGGACTCGATACCGGAAAACGAGCAGATCGAATGCATGAACAAGGCGGGTGCCCTGTTCAAGGCGGCAGACGAGGCCGTACGATTTGCGGCACGGGCCAAGCGCGGCCAGTAGGGAGTTCACGAGGTTTCGACCATGCTCACCCTTAGCCTCCTGCGCCACGCCAAATCGAGTTGGAAGAATCCTGCGTTACCCGATAGGGAGCGTCCGCTGAATTCGCGGGGCATAGCCGATGCGCCCGCCATGGGCCGGGCAATGTCCGAGCGCGGGATCGACCCGGAGCTGGTCTTGTGCTCGTCCGCACAGCGCACGGTCGACACGCTCGCGCTCGTCCTGCCGGAGTTGAAGATCGAACCCACGGTCGTCTACCAGGACTCGCTTTATCGCGCGAGTCCGGAAGACATGCTGGACCTGTTGCGGAGGCTTCAGCCGGGCGCGCGCAGTGTCCTGCTGATCGGTCACAACCCGGAAATTCAAGAGCTGGCGCTCGAACTCATTGGCGCGGGGCCGAAGGGGCCGCGCGACCGCTTGAGCGAGAAGTATCCCACCGGAGGGCTGGTGGTGATCACCTTCACCGCGGGTCTTTGGTCGAGTGTCGATGTGGGCAGCGGCAGCCTCACGCAGTTTCTTGCGCCCAGGGATGTGCGGGGCGATGCTGCGTCCTGACGGCATCTTGCCGACCTTGACGGCGCCTTGGCGCAAGGCCTAATTGGAACCATGCTGACACTGATCGATAACTACGACAGCTTCACTTACAACCTCGTGCATTTCCTTGGCGAACTGGGCGCGGAAACGCAGGTCTACCGGAATGACAAAGTGACCGTGGACGAGGTCCTGTCCGAGGCGCCAGAAGCCATCGTGTTGTCTCCCGGGCCGTGCGATCCGGACCGCGCGGGGATCTGCCTGGAGTTGGTTCGCCGTGCGGCGCCCGTAGTGCCGATCCTGGGCGTTTGCCTCGGCCATCAGACTATCGGCCAAGTCTATGGCGGTAGGGTCGTCCGCGCGCCCTATTTGATGCACGGCAAGCTTTCGAAGGTGCACCACACGGGCAAGGGAATCTTTGCCGGCCTGCCGCAGGATTTCTCCGCCACCCGCTACCACTCGCTTGTCGTGGATCGCGACACGCTGCCCGCCGAGCTCGAAGTGACCGCCGAGACGCCGGACGGCATCATCATGGGTATGCAGCACACCTGCTATCCCGTCCATGGCGTTCAGTTCCATCCCGAGAGCATTGCGTCCGAATACGGACATCAATTGCTCGCTAATTTCTTGGATCATGCCCGTGTTGAACGGCGCAGCCGCGGCACTCCGGAAAGAGATACGGCCGGTGCCATCTAGCCCCTCGCCTGTTCCGCAAGCGGATTCGAACGATTTGCGGGAAGCCCTCAAAGCGATTGCGACAGGCAAGACCCTGAACCAGCTCCAGGCCGCGGCCGCCTTCGAGGCCGTGATGTCGGGCGAGGCGAGCGAGGCTCAGATCGGCGCCCTGTTGATGGGGCTGCATGCGCGCGGCGAGACCGCGGACGAGATCGCCGGCGCGGCCCGCGTAATCCGTGCGAAGGCCTTGTCGGTCAAGGCGCCCGTTGGTGCGATCGATACCTGCGGCACGGGCGGCGATGCCAAGGGCACGCACAATATCTCCACCTGCTGTGCCTTTGTCGTTGCCGGTGCGGGTGTGCCCGTGGCCAAGCATGGCAACAAGTCGATCTCATCGCGCTCGGGTTCGGCGGACGTGCTTGCAGCGCTTGGGGTCAATCTCGACTGCCCGCCCGAGACCATCGAACGAAGCATTGCCGAATGTGGGCTGGGGTTCATGTACGCACCCACCCATCACGCCGCCATGCGCCACGTGGCCAAGGTCCGTGGCGAACTCGGTGTGCGGACGATCTTCAACCTGCTCGGTCCCTTGGCCAATCCGGCGGCGACGAAGTACCAGGTTGTCGGCGTGTTCCATGCCAAATGGGTGGAGCCGATCGCCAACGTGCTTGGTCTGCTCGGTGTCGAGCGGGCCTGGGTGGTGCATGGGTGCGACGGTCTCGACGAGTTGACCACAACGACGGTCAGCGAAGTCGCCGCACTCGATTCGGGCCGTGTGTCCAGGTTCCGCATCTCGCCGCGCAATGCCGGCCTGCCGGAAGCAAAGCCCGACGACCTGATTGGCGGGGACGCGGCAGAGAACGCAGCGCATATCCGGGCGGTGCTGCAAGGAAACCGAGGGCCGCTGCGCGATATCGTTATATTCAACGCCTCGGCCGCGCTGCTTGTCGCCGGTAAGGCCAAGACCCTGCGTGAGGGGGTCGCGCTGGCGGCGGATGCGATCGACAGTGGACGGGCCTTCGGGGTTTTGGAAGCGCTCGTGGCGCACACGAATGATAAGTTGGACGGGTAGGAC
>NZ_JBAWCQ010000113.1:0-2919 GCF_049590335.1 Methyloceanibacter sp. | reverse complement strand
ATTTCTCAGAATTAATTTGTCGGAGTGCTGCACCGCGTTGCGCGGCCGCGCCGACCGCCTGATGCGTTTGCTCTTCGGTAAGTTTCTGTGGCTTCCCCTCATGTGCCAGTCTGACGGTTACTTCGTGGTGCGCAAATTGAATCCCCTCGCGCTCGAACAAATCCCGAATGCCGTTTAGCACCTTTCGGCGGATAACCCACTGTTGCCCTGGCTTGCTCATAAACTTAACCCGCATGATCTGAGCCGACTCGTCCATCTGAATGTGAATTCCGGAGCAATAGTGGACCAGTGGAGCGGCGGCGCGGTGCCGGCTGCGCCGGATTAAAATCCGGCCACTGGTTAGGCTGAGCTTTTCCGAGTCGGGAGAGCGAGGGCCAGAGGATGTATGCCGTGGAGAAATACGCGGCAGTTCGGCGGTTTGTAATAGTCGAGGGTAACAGTCAGCGCGCAGCTGCCAGGGTTTTCGGGATCAGCCGGACGACGGTTGACAAGATGTGCACCTACTCGGCGCCGCCGGGGTATCAACGCACGAAGCCGCCGGCCAAGCCGAAGCTCGATCCCTTTATTCCGATTATCGATGCAATCCTGAAGGCGGATGCTGAGGCGCCGAAGAAGCAGCGTCACACGGCCAAGCGGATCTTCGAGCGGCTCCGGGATGAGCACGGCTACGATGGCGGCTACACGATCGTCGCCGACTATGTCCGCGAAACACGTCAGCGCAGGTCAGAGAAGTTCGTACCGCTCCACCATCCACCAGGCCACGCCCAGGTGGACTTCGGCGAAGCGATCGGCATCATTGGGGGCGAGCGCCGTAAGCTCCACGTCTTCTTCATGGACTTGCCGTACTCGGATGCGGCCTTCATGAAGGCGTATCCGGCTGAGACGACGGAAGCTTTTCTCGACGGGCACGTCTCGGCGTTGGCGTTCTTTGGTGGTGTTCCGCAATCTATCCTCTACGACAATACCAAGCTGGCCGTTGCGAGGATCTGCGGCGATGGGACTCGGGAGCGTACGCGTGCGTTCACCGGCCTGATCAGCCATTACCTTTTCCGCGATCGCTTTGGGCGTCCCGGCAAGGGTAACGACAAGGGCAAAGTTGAAGGGCTCGTGAAGAACGGCAGGCGGCGGTTCCTAACGCCTGTTCCGGTGGCGGCGAGCTTCGAAGAACTGAATGCACGCCTGGAAGCGGCATGCCTTGCCGACCAAGATCGCAAGGCCGGTCGACACATGGAGACAATCGGCGAGCGGCTTCTGAGCGATCTGTCGGCGTTCCGGCCGTTGCCAACGGCACCGTTCGAGCCCTGCGAGGTGCGCGCCGCACAGGTCAGCTCGACATCACTGGTGCGCTATCGCAGCAACGATTACTCGGTGCCGACCACGCATGGACACCGCTCGGTCACGGTCAAAGGCTACGTCGATGAGGTTGTGATCCTGGCCGGATCAGAAGAAATCGCTCGCCACCCGAGGAGCTACGAGCGCGGTGCCTTCGTGTTCGATCCGCTGCACTACCTCGCGCTGATCGAACAAAAGCCGGGAGCCTTAGATCAGGCCGCGCCGTTGCAGGGATGGGAGCTGCCCGATGAGTTCGGTCATCTGCGCCGATTGCTGGAGGCTCGCCTCGGCAACAAGGGCAAGCGAGAGTTCATCCAGGTGCTGCGCCTGATGGAGGTGCTCGATCAGAACCTGGTTGCCTTGGCCGTCGCCCGAGCGATCAAGCTGGGGGCCTTGAGCTTCGATGCCGTGAAACAAATTGCGGTGGCCCGGCTCGAGCGTCGACCGCCACAGCTCGATCTTGAGCGCTATCCACATCTGCCCAAGGCCAATGTCGCAGTGACACGAGCTGCGGATTACGCCGCCCTGATGCCAGCAGGCACGCGATGACCAAAACTGAACCGACAGCCGAACCTGCCGATCCGAAGGTGCTGCTGTCGCACCACCTGAAGAAGCTCAAGCTGCCAACGGTTCTGGCCGAATACGAGAAGCAGGCCCGCCAGTGCGCCGAGGCCGGCGTCGATCATCCGCGCTACCTGTTGCGGCTCGTTGAGTTGGAACTCATCGAGCGCCAACGCAAAATGGTCGAGCGTCGCGTGCGGGCGGCGAAGTTCCCGGCAACGAAAGAGCTTGCGTCATTCGACTTCAAGGCACTGCCCTCCCTCAACAAGGTTCTCGTCACAGAACTCGCGCGTGGTGAGTTCATCACCCGGCGCGAGAACATCATTGCCCTTGGGCCATCGGGCACGGGCAAGACGCATCTGGCCATCGGGCTTGGGCTGGCGGCGTGCCAGCGCGGCATGACCGTCGGCTTCGTCACAGCAGCCAGCCTCGTCAACCAGCTGACCGAGGCGCGCGATGAGAAACGACTGCTCCGCCTGCAATCGGCACTCGCCAAGTTCCAACTCCTGATTATCGACGAACTGGGCTACGTGCCGCTCTCCCAGACCGGTGCTGAGTTGCTCTTTGAGGTCTTCTCACAGCGTTACGAGCGTGGCTCGACGCTCGTGACCTCGAACCTGCCGTTCGAGGACTGGACATCGGTGTTCGGCTCGGAGCGCTTGACGGGCGCGCTCCTCGATCGCCTGACCCACCACGTCCACATCCTGGAGATGAACGGCGACAGCTACCGCCTCAAACAGTCAAAGGCGCGCCGCTCCGCATAGCCTCATGCACGACGCGTGAAAGCCAGAAGGCCCCGCGCGCGGGGCCTTCTGGCTTGGAACACCGGCACCACCAGTGGCCTACTCTTACTCCGGAACACTGGCCTACATTCTCTCTGAAATTGACACACTGGTTGATCTCGCGGAGTTCCTGACGGTAGCGGTTCGTGATTTCATCATCGTCGTACTCAAGGTAGCTTTTATCATTGGCGCTCTTGAGGATGATGACTTCTCGATCGTCTGATTGACCGAGATCATCATATTC
>NZ_JBAWCQ010000112.1:0-33746 GCF_049590335.1 Methyloceanibacter sp. | reverse complement strand
GGTCAGCTTCGACCAGGTCAACCAGCTTCTGACGAAGAAGGCAATCTCCAAGATGATCGATGTGGTCTACCGCCATTGCGGTCAGAAGGAGACGGTCATCTTCTGCGACAAGATCATGGGACTTGGTTTTCGCTACGCCTGCCGGGCCGGCATCTCGTTCGGCAAGGACGACATGGTGATCCCGGAGACCAAGGACGATATCATCCACAAGACGACCGAGCTCGTGCGCGAATACGAGCAGCAGTACAATGACGGTCTAATCACGCGTGGTGAGAAATACAACAAGGTGGTCGACACCTGGACCGAGTGCACCGAGCTCGTCGCAAAGGAAATGATGAAGCGCATTTCCTCTGTGCAGGTGGACCAGGAGACCGGCCGCGAGAAGCCGATCAACTCAATCTATATGATGTCCCATTCTGGTGCGCGTGGTTCTCCCGCGCAGATGAAGCAGCTTGCCGGTATGCGCGGTCTGATGACCAAGCCGTCGGGTGAGATCATTGAGACGCCGATCATCTCGAATTTCAAGGAAGGTCTGTCGGTGATGGAGTACTTCAACTCCACCCACGGCGCCCGGAAGGGTCTGGCCGATACCGCCTTGAAGACGGCGAACTCAGGATATCTGACGCGTCGTCTTGTTGACGTCGCGCAGGACAGCATCGTCACCGAAGAGGATTGCGGAACCGAGGGCGGCATTACCGTTCGCGCCGTTCTTGATGCGGGTGAAGTGACTGTGTCGCTTGGCCAGCGCGTGCTGGGTCGCACGACGGCCGATCCCGTCAAGAACCCGGCGACCGGCGATGTCATCGTCGCGCAGGGCGAGCTGATTGAGGAAGAGCATGTTGAAGCTATCGAGAACGCGCGGGTCCAAGAGATCCGTGTGCGCTCGGCGCTGACCTGCGAAACCCGTAACGGCATTTGCGGCAAGTGCTACGGGCGCGACTTGGCCCGGGGTACGCCCGTCAATATGGGCGAGGCCGTGGGTGTTATCGCGGCGCAGTCGATCGGTGAGCCGGGTACTCAGCTCACCATGCGGACCTTCCATCTGGGTGGCGTGGCGAGTTCCAAGGTTGCGGATCAGTCATCGCTGGAGTCCGCTTTCGAGGGCACTGTTAAGATCAAGCAGCGCAACGTCGTTGAGGACTCGCAAGGCCGGCACATGGTCATGACCAGGAACATGGCCATTGTGATCCTGGACGACGATGGGGCTGAGCTGGCCACCCACCGCCTGCCTTACGGTACGCATCTGCGGGTGGACGATGGCGATAAGGTCAAGCGCGGGGATCGTCTCGCCGAGTGGGATCCTTATACGCGGCCGGTGCTTACCGAAATCGAAGGTAAGGTCGAATTCGAGGATCTCGTCGAAGGTGTCTCCGTTTCGGAGCAGCGCGACGAATCGACGGGTATCACCAATAGCGTGATCATCGACTGGCGTGCCTCACCGCGCGGCGCCGATCTACGTCCGGCCATGGCAATCAAGGACAAGAAGGGCGAGATCGGAAAGCTGTCACGTGGCGGCGACGCCCGTTACCTGCTTCCGGTCGACGCGGTCTTGTCGGTGGAGTCAGGCAGCGACGTGAAGGCTGGTGACGTGCTGGCGCGTATCCCGATGGAGAGCGCCAAGACCCGCGATATCACGGGTGGTCTGCCGCGCGTTGCCGAGCTGTTTGAGGCGCGGCGTCCCAAGGATCACGCCATTATCGCTGAGATCTCGGGCATTGTGCAGCTCGGCCGCGACTATAAGAACAAGCGGCGGATCAGCATTGTTCCGGACGAGGACGGCGCAGAGGCAGTTGAGTTCCTGATTCCGAAAGGCCGGCATCTGACGGTCCAGGAGGGTGACCGCATTGAGAAAGGCGAGTACCTTCTCGACGGCCACCCCGCGCCGCACGATATCCTGGCTATTAAGGGCGTCGAGGAACTTGCCAACTATCTCGTCAACGAGATTCAGGAGGTCTACCGGCTCCAGGGCGTGACGATCAACGACAAGCATATCGAGGTGATCGTCAGCCAGATGCTCAAGAAGATCGAGATCGACGATCCGGGTGACACCGAGTTCCTCAAGGGCGAGCAAGTGGATCGCATCGACTTCGAAGACGCCAATACGGTGGCAGAAGATGCGGGCGGCAAGAAGGCCGAGGGCCAGCACGTCCTGCTCGGTATCACCAAGGCGAGCCTTCAGACCCGGTCGTTCATTTCGGCGGCCTCGTTCCAGGAGACCACGCGTGTCCTCACCGACGCCGCGGTCAACGGAAAGAAGGATGCGCTCGAAGGGCTCAAGGAGAATGTCATCGTCGGCCGACTTATCCCGGCCGGTACGGGCGGCATGCTCTCGCGGCTCAACCGAATCGCCACCCATCGCGATGAGCTGATTGTGGAAGAGCGTCAGCGCTCGGCCCAGGAGGCGATTGAGCCGGCTGGAGAGGCCGTACCCGAAGAAGCGGCCAGCGGCGAAGCAGTGCCGGAAGACACTACTGACGGCGCTTCTGCGTAGCTGTATGAGGAGATATTGGGGGCCAAGCGGCAAATCCGTCGAAAAACGGTGCTTGGCCCCTGAATTCGGGCACTTGAGCCCTTGACGTTGCAAGAAATGGCCTGATACAACGCGGCCACTCAACGGCAGGCGGTAGCCCACCGAAATGTCGCCCTTTTTGGGCGCGGGTTAGACGCTGCCGGACTAACCGGGATCAGATCGGGGTCATGATCTTGAGGGGTATCCCTCAAGATCCTCTGTTTTTGGCGCTGAAGGACGCGAGGGACGACTCGCAGCTTCAGCTCTTGTGTTTTGGGCGATCTCGCCCGTGGTTGAACGAGGCGATTTCGCCTTCAGAATGATTGGACGCTAAGGCCGCCATGCCAACGATTCAGCAATTGATCCGGAAGCCGCGCAAGGCTCCGGTGAAGCGCAACAAAGTGCCGGCCATGCAGGCCTGCCCGCAGAAGCGGGGGGTTTGCACCCGCGTGTACACCACGACGCCGAAGAAGCCGAACTCGGCGCTCCGGAAGGTCGCGCGCGTGCGTCTGACCAACCAGCAGGAAGTGACAAGCTACATTCCTGGTGAGGGGCACAATCTTCAGGAGCATTCGGTGGTGATGATCCGTGGCGGCCGTGTGAAGGATCTTCCCGGCGTGCGCTACCACATCATTCGCGGCGTGCTCGACACGCAAGGCGTCAGCGCCCGCCGTCAGCGGCGCTCGAAATACGGAGCCAAGCGGCCCAAGTAGTGGGGCGCTTTTTTGGTTTTTAAGGAACGGATTGAAGCGATATGTCCAGGCGGCACAAAGCTGATAAGCGGGAGATCATTCCCGATCCCAAGTTTGGGGATCTGGTGCTCACCAAGTTCATGAACTCGATCATGCTGGACGGCAAGAAGTCGGCTGCAGAGCGGATCGTTTATGGCGCGCTCGACCAGATGGAAGAGAAGGTCAAGCAGAACCCGATCGAAATGTTCCATCAGGCGCTGCAGAACGTCATGCCTGCGATTGAGGTGCGTTCCCGCCGCGTCGGCGGTGCAACCTATCAGGTGCCTGTCGAGGTCCGTATCGATCGGCGCCAGGCGCTGGCCATTCGTTGGATTATCTCTGCGGCGCGCGGACGCAACGAGAACACGATGGTGGAGCGGCTGTCGGGTGAACTTCTGGATGCCGTCAACAATCGCGGTTCGGCCGTGAAGAAGCGCGAGGACACCCACCGGATGGCGGAAGCCAATCGTGCCTTCTCGCACTATCGCTGGTAACCGGTTCAAGGAACTCGAACGATGCCCCGCAAGACGCCCCTTAAGGACTACCGCAACATCGGTATCATGGCGCATATCGATGCCGGCAAGACCACCACGACCGAGCGCGTGCTCTACTACACTGGTAAGAGTCACAAGATCGGCGAAGTTCATGATGGCGCGGCCACCATGGACTGGATGGAGCAGGAGCAGGAGCGCGGTATCACCATTACGTCGGCTGCAACGACCGCGTTCTGGAACGACAAGCGTATCAACATTATCGACACGCCCGGTCACGTGGACTTCACGATCGAGGTCGAGCGGTCCTTGCGTGTGCTCGACGGCGCCGTCGCGTTGCTCGATGCAAACCAGGGCGTGGAGCCGCAGACCGAGACGGTCTGGCGTCAGGCCGACAAATACGCCGTGCCGCGCATGATCTTCGTGAACAAGATGGACAAGATCGGTGCCGACTTCTTCATGTCGGTCGACATGATCAAGAAGCGCCTCGGCGCAAACCCGATCGTGCTTCAGCTGCCGATTGGTGCTGAGTCCGACTTTGCGGGCATTGTCGACCTCGTTCGCATGAAGGCGGTTGTTTGGGACGACGAGTCGCTCGGCGCCTCGTTCCACGATGCGGACATTCCGGCTGACCTGCAGGACAAAGCTGTCGAGTACCGCGACATGCTGGTTGAGCAGGCGGTCGAGGTCGACGAGGAGGCCATGGAGGCCTATCTCGAAGGCAAAGAAATTCCCCAGGAGAAGCTGAAAGAGCTGATCCGCACGGGCACCTGCAACCTCGATTTCGTGCCGATCCTGTGTGGCTCGGCGTTTAAGAACAAGGGTGTGCAGCCGCTTCTTGATGCTGTGGTCGACTATCTGCCGTCGCCGCTCGATGTGCCGGCCATCAAGGCCATCGATGCGAAGACGGAAGAGGAAGTCGACTGTCCGGCGTCGGACGATGCGCCGCTCTCGATGCTGGCTTTTAAGATCATGAACGACCCGTTTGTGGGGTCGTTGACCTTCTGCCGTATCTATTCCGGTAAGGTCGAGTCGGGTCAGACTCTGGTCAACACCGTGAAAGACAAGAAAGAGCGCATTGGCCGTATGCTGCTGATGCACTCCAATCACCGTGAAGATATCAAGGAAGCCTATGCGGGCGACATCGTCGCCATTGCGGGGCTGAAGGACGTCACAACGGGTGACACGTTGAGCGATCCCAGCAAGGCGGTGATCCTTGAGCGTATGGAGTTCCCCGATCCTGTTATAGAGGTCGCCGTAGAGCCCAAGACCAAGAGCGACCAGGAAAAGCTGGGTGTTGCTCTTAACCGTCTGGCCCAGGAAGATCCGTCCTTCCGCGTGTCGGTGGACCACGAATCTGGTCAGACCATCATTAAGGGCATGGGCGAACTTCACCTTGACATCATCGTCGATCGCATGAAGCGAGAGTTCAAGGTCGAGGCCAATGTGGGTGCGCCCCAGGTGGCGTATCGCGAGACGCTCACGAAGACGTCCAACGTCGATTACACCCATAAGAAGCAGACCGGTGGCTCGGGCCAGTTCGCCCGCGTCAAGATGATCATCGAGCCGGGAGAGGCTGGTGAGGGCTATATGTTCGAGAACAAGGTTGTCGGTGGCAACGTGCCGAGGGAGTTTATACCGGGCGTCGAGAAGGGCGTTCAGAGCGTCATCGATGCGGGTATCCTCGCTGGCTTCCCGATCCTTGATGTTAAGTGCACGCTGGTTGACGGCGCGTCGCATGACGTTGACTCGTCTGTGATGGCGTTCGAGATAGCATCCCGTGCGGCCTTCCGTGAAGGGGCTCTAAAAGCCGCGCCGAAACTGCTTGAGCCGATGATGAAGGTTGAAGTGGTGACGCCGGAAGAATATGTGGGCGGTATCATTGGCGATCTAACCAGCCGCCGTGGTCAGGTCCGGGGCCAAGAGGCCCGTGGCAACGCGACGGTAATCAATGCCATGGTCCCGCTAGCCAACATGTTTGGTTATGTGAACACGTTGCGCTCCATGAGCCAGGGGCGCGCGCAGTTCACGATGCAGTTCGACAGCTATTCGCAGGTTCCGCAGGCGGTGGCTGAAGAAGTGCAAGCTAAATTCGCCTAACCGATTGGGCGTTTGAGTTTTTCACTTTTGGTGAGAGGAATGGAGAGCCAAAATGGCTAAAGAGAAATTTGACCGGTCAAAGCCGCATTGCAACATCGGAACGATTGGTCACGTCGATCACGGTAAAACGACACTGACCGCTGCTATCACCAAGACATTGGCTGAGACCGGCGGCGCAACGTTCACCGCTTACGATGAGATCGATAAGGCGCCTGAAGAAAAGGCCCGCGGCATCACGATCTCCACGGCGCACGTCGAGTATGAGACCGAGAACCGTCACTACGCGCATGTCGACTGCCCGGGCCACGCTGACTATGTGAAGAACATGATCACGGGCGCCGCGCAGATGGATGGCGCCATTCTGGTGGTGTCCGCTGCCGATGGCCCCATGCCGCAGACTCGCGAGCACATCCTGCTCGCCCGTCAGGTCGGTGTGCCGGCTCTGGTGGTGTTCCTGAACAAGGTCGACCAGGTCGACGACGAAGAGCTTCTGGATCTCGTCGAGCTCGAAGTTCGCGAGCTTCTGTCCAAGTATGAGTTCCCGGGCGACGACATCCCGATCGTCAAGGGCTCCGCTCTTGCCGCTATCGAGGAGAGCAATCCCGAGATCGGCCAGAAAGCCGTTCTCGAGCTGATGAAGGCCGTCGACGAGTACATCCCGCAGCCTGATCGTCCCATCGATGGGGCGTTCCTGATGCCGATCGAGGACGTGTTTTCGATCTCGGGCCGTGGCACCGTGGTCACCGGACGTATCGAGCGCGGCGTGGTCAAGGTTGGCGAGGAAGTCGAGATCGTCGGCATCAAGCCCACGAGCAAGACGACCGTTACCGGCGTCGAGATGTTCCGCAAGCTACTCGATCAGGGCCAGGCGGGCGACAACGTTGGCTGCCTGCTCCGTGGTGTCGATCGTGAGGGTGTCGAGCGTGGACAGGTTCTGGCCAAGCCCGGTTCCGTGACGCCGCACACGAAGTTCAAGGCCGAGGCTTACATCCTCACCAAGGAAGAGGGTGGTCGCCACACGCCGTTCTTCGGCAACTACCGTCCGCAGTTCTACTTCCGCACGACCGACGTGACGGGTGTGTGCGAGCTGCCGGAAGGCACCGAGATGGTGATGCCGGGCGATAATATCGCCATGACCGTTGAGCTGATCGTGCCGATCGCGATGGAAGAGAAGCTCCGCTTCGCTATCCGTGAGGGTGGCCGCACCGTCGGCGCCGGCGTGGTGTCGTCGATCATTGAGTAGAGATAATTGAGAAGTGCGCCGCTCCGTTTTGGGCGGCGCGTTTTTTCTAACCTAAGGCCGTCGAGATGCAGAGCCAGAACATAAGAATTAGGCTGAAAGCCTTCGACCATCGCATTCTCGATGCGTCGACCAAGGAGATCGTCAACACGGCGAAGCGTACCGGTGCGGACGTCCGCGGGCCTATCCCGCTGCCGACCCGTATCGAGAAGTTCACCGTGAACCGCTCTCCGCATATCGACAAGAAGAGCCGGGAGCAATTCGAGATGCGGACGCATAAGCGGCTGCTCGATATTGTCGATCCCACGCCGCAGACGGTCGATGCTCTGATGAAACTCGATCTCGCCGCCGGCGTGGATGTTGAGATTAAGCTTTAACCGGCTGCTGGACCAGGCAAGGAATTAGTTAGATGCGATCAGGTGTTATCGCGCAAAAGGTCGGCATGACCAGAATCTTCACTGATGCTGGGGAGCACATCCCAGTCACGGTGCTGCGTCTGGAGAATTGCCAGGTTGTCGGTCAGCGGACCGCGGAGAAGAATGGCTACACGGCCGTTCAGCTCGGCGTCGGCCGTGCGAAAGTGAAGCGTTTGACGCGCGCAGAGCGCGGCAGCTTCGCCGTGGCCAATGTCGAGCCTAAGCGAAAGGTTGCGGAGTTCCGTGTGAGCCCCGAGAACATGATCGATGTGGGTGCGGAGATCACCGCCGATCACTTCATTGAGGGTCAGTTCGTCGATGCTTCGGGCACGTCGATCGGTAAGGGTTTTGCCGGTGGCATGAAGCGGCACGGATTTGGCGGTCTTCGGGCCAGCCATGGTGTGTCGATCAACCACAGAAGCCTAGGCTCCACGGGTCAGTGCCAGGATCCTGGCAAGGTGTTCAAGGGCAAGAAGATGGCCGGCCACATGGGCGACGTCAGCGTCACGACGCAAAATCTGCGTGTTGTGAAGACGGATGTCGATCGTGGGCTGATCATGATCCGCGGTGCCGTTCCCGGCTCCAAGGGTGGTTGGGTTCTCTTGCGCGACTCGGTTAAGCGGGCGCTGCCCGACGGTGCACCGGTTCCCGGTGCATTCCGGAAGAGCGCCGAAGATCAAGCGCCGGCTAAGAGCGCCGCGGCTGAGGCACCTACCGACGCCGAGCAGGGCCAGTCGGCGCAGGGTGGAGAGAACGCGTAATGAAAGCGGATGTAACAACGCTCGACGCCAAGAAGGCGGGAACCGTGGATCTGTCTGATGATGTTTTCGGATTGGAGCCGCGCGCCGACTTGCTTCATCGCATGGTCCGCTACCAGCTGGCCAAGCGCCGCGCCGGCACTGTTGCGACGAAGGATCGTTCGGAGATCACCGCGACGACCGCGAAAATGTTCCGGCAGAAGGGTACCGGCCGTGCCCGTCACGGCAGCGCCAAGCCTGGCCTATTTCGTGGGGGCGGCAAGGCCTTTGGTCCGAAGCCCCGCAGCTTTTCCTTCGATTTGCCGAAGAAGGTTCGTGCGCTGGCGCTGAGGCATGCGTTGTCGTCTAAGGCCAAAGCCGAAGAACTCATCGTGATCGACTCTTGCGATGTGAAGGATGCCAAGACGAAGGCGCTGAAGACGCAGTTCGACAAGCTCGGATTCGATTCCGTGCTGATCGTTGACGGTACCGAGGTGCAGACGAATTTTGCGCTCGCGGTGCGCAACATCCCGCATGTGGATGTTCTGCCGGTTCAGGGCATCAACGTTTACGACATCTTGCGGCACGAGAAGCTCGTGCTGACCAAGGCCGCGCTCGCGGCGCTGGAGGCTCGGTTCAAATGAGTGCGCTTGCTGCATATGACGTGATTTTGGCACCGGTCATCACCGAGAAATCGAGTGGGGCGTCCGAGTCTAATCAGGTGGTGTTCAAGGTTCGCCTCGACGCGACGAAGCCGCAGATCCAAGACGCGGTTGAGAAGCTGTTCGGCGTCAAGGTCTTGGCCGTGAATACGTTGACCCGTAAGGGTAAGACCAAGTTTTTCCGGGGCATTAAGGGCACCCAGAAGGATACGAAGAAGGCCGTCATCAAGCTCGCCGAAGGCGACAAGATCGACGTGACGACAGGGATCTAGCGCTATGGCGTTGAAAACATTCAAACCGACCACGGCGAGCCAGCGTCAGCTGGTGCTCGTGGACCGCAGTCATCTGTGGAAGGGCAAGCCCGTCAAACCGTTGACAGAAGGCTTGAACAAATCCGGTGGCCGCAACAACACAGGACGCGTTTCGATCTGGCATCGTGGCGGCGGTCATAAGCGCACCTATCGTTTGGTCGATTTCAAGCGGACCAAGCGTGGCGTGTCGGCGACCGTCGAGCGGCTGGAATACGATCCGAACCGTACGGCCTTTATCGCGCTGATCAAGTATGAGGACGGCGAGCTGTCCTACATCCTTGCGCCGCAGCGTCTTGCGCCGGGTGACAAGGTGATCGCCGACGACAAGGTCGACGTGAAGCCGGGCAACGCGATGCCGCTGGCCAACATGCCCATCGGCACCATCGTCCACAATGTGGAGATGAAGCAGGGCAAGGGCGGTCAGATGGCACGCGCTGCGGGCGCCTATGTTCAGCTCGTGGGCCGCGACTCCGGTTATGCGATCCTGCGTTTGAACTCTGGCGAGACGCGCATGGTTCCGTCTGCCTGCATGGCGACGGTGGGCGCTGTCTCTAACCCGGACAACTCCAATGTGTCGTTGTCCAAGGCCGGCCGCACCCGTTGGAAAGGGCGCAAGCCCGTGGTTCGCGGTGTGGCGATGAACCCGATCGATCATCCGCATGGCGGTGGTGAAGGGCGGACGTCTGGTGGCCGGCATCCGGTCACTCCTTGGGGTAAATCCACCAAGGGCAAGCGGACGCGCACCAACAAGGCGAGCGACAAATACATTCTGCGCAGCCGCCATCTGAAGAAGAAGAAGGGATAAAACGTGGCACGTTCGATTTGGAAAGGCCCGTTTGTTGACGGCTTTCTCTTGAAGAAGGCGGAGAAGGCGCGTCAGAGCGGTTCCAACGCCATCATCAAGATGTGGTCGCGCCGTTCGACCATTCTCCCGCAATTCGTGGGGCTGACGTTTGGTGTCCACAACGGGCAGAAGCACGTTCCGGTGCTGGTGACCGAGGACATGGTGGGTCACAAGTTCGGCGAGTTCTCGCCGACGCGGACCTATCACGGCCATGCCGCCGACCGTAAAGTGAAGAGGGGCCGCTAGTCATGGGCAAGCCGCAAAGAGAGCGCACGCTCAAGGACAACGAAGCGAAAGCCGTCACCCGGCTTATTCGCACCAGCCCGCAGAAGCTGAACCTGGTTGCTCAGCTCATTCGGGGGAAGAAGGTCGATCGCGCATTGGCCGATCTCGCCTTCTCGCGCAAACGCATCGCCAAGGACGTCAAGAAGACCTTGGAGTCGGCTATCGCGAATGCAGAGAACAATCACGACCTCGACGTGGACGCGTTGGTCGTGTCGGAAGCCTATGTAGGCAAGAATATCGTGATGAAGCGCATTCAGGCGCGGGCACGCGGTCGGGCTGCGCGGATCTTGAAGCCATTTTCGCAGATGACCGTCGTCGTGCGTCAAGTTGAGGAGCCCGCTTGATGGGACAGAAAGTCAACCCGATCGGGCTTAGGCTCGGCGTCAACCGCACTTGGGATTCGCGCTGGTTTGCCTCGCGTGGCGAGTATGCAGACCTGCTGCACGAAGACCTCAAGATGCGTAAGCACATCCTCAAGACGCGTAAGCAGGCCGGCATCTCCAAGGTGGTTGTCGAGCGCCCGCACAAGAAGTGCCGCGTCACGGTCTACACCGCACGTCCCGGCATTCTGATTGGTAAGAAGGGCGCCGATATCGAGTTGCTCCGTAAGGAGCTTGCGACGATGACGGACTCCGACGTTCACCTGAACATTGCCGAGGTGCGCAAGCCCGAGATCGATGCGACGCTGGTGGCCGAGGGTATTGCTCAGCAGCTCGAGCGCCGTGTGGCGTTCCGCCGAGCCATGAAGCGGGCGGTTCAGTCTGCGACCCGGATGGGAGCGTTGGGGATCCGTATCAATTGCTCGGGCCGGCTTGGCGGCGCGGAAATCGCGCGCATGGAATGGTATCGCGAGGGCCGTGTGCCGCTGCACACGCTGCGCGCCAATATCGACTACGGCACGGCGCTTGGACGTACAGCTTACGGAATTATCGGCATCAAGGTTTGGATCTTTAAGGGCGAAATCATGGAGCACGATCCCATGGCCCAGGAGACTAAGGCCCTTGAGGCGCAAGAAGGTGGACGTTCCGGTGGTCGGCGCGATTCTGCCCGGGCGCATGGCTAAGGGCAGGACTTAAGAATTATGCTGCAACCGAAACGCACAAAGTACCGCAAGATGCACAAGGGTCGCATCAAAGGTGCGGCCAAGGGCGGATCTGCGCTGAACTTCGGAACCTTCGGTCTGAAGGCGCAGGAGCCTGCGCGCGTCACTGCTAGACAGATCGAAGCGGCGCGTCGTGCCATGACGCGTCAGATGAAGCGTGCTGGCCGTGTTTGGATACGCATCTTCCCGGACGTCCCGGTTTCGAAGAAGCCGACCGAAGTCCGTATGGGTAAGGGCAAGGGTACGCCCGAGTTTTGGGCGGCTAGGGTCAAGCCGGGCCGCATCATGTTCGAGATCGATGGTGTGGGTGAGCCGGTGGCTCGCGAAGCGCTGCGGCTCGCAGCGGCGAAGTTGCCGATCAAGACGCGCGTTGTGGCGCGCATCGAGGGTTAGGCGATGAAAGCGAGCCAAGTGAATGATATGACGATCGATCAGCTCAATGACGAGTTGGTCAAGTTGAAGAAAGAGCAGTTCAACCTGCGTTTCCAGGCCGCTTCCGGGCAGCTTGAGAATACGGCGCGGGTTCGGCAGGTGCGTCGCGACATCGCGCGCGTAAAAACGATCGCGCGCGTTAAGAGCGCCGCAGCGAAAGCTTAAAGGTAAGAACGATGCCGAAACGCGTATTGAATGGGATCGTGGTGAGCGACAAGAACGACAAGACCGTTGTGGTCAAGGTCGAGCGTCGCTTCACGCATCCTCTGTTTCATAAGGTGGTTCGCCGCTCGAAGAATTACCACGCGCACGACGAGAACAATGAGTTCAAGGTGGGCGAGAAGGTATCGATCGAAGAGTGCGGACCGATCTCGAAGCAAAAATGTTGGGTGGTTCTGCCGCGTGAGCAGGCAGCCAGCTAAGGCGACTAAAGAAGGGCCTCGTTGAGGGCCTGAATAAGGGCGAACGCCATGATTCAGATGCAGACCAATCTCGAGGTCGCCGACAATTCCGGTGCAAAGCGCGTGCAATGCATCAAGGTGCTGGGCGGCTCGAAGCGGAAATATGCCTCGATTGGGGACACTATTGTGGTCAGCGTCAAGGAAGCAATTCCGCGCGGCCGGGTGAAGAAGGGCCAGGTCATGAAAGCCGTGATCGTGCGCACCGCCACGGGCGTGCGACGTCAGGACGGCTCACTGATCCGGTTTGATCGCAATGCGGCGGTTTTGGTCAATGCGCAGGGCGAGCCGGTGGGTACGCGCATCTTCGGCCCCGTAACGCGCGAGTTGCGGGCGAAGAAGCACATGAAGATCGTTTCGCTCGCCCCGGAGGTGCTTTGATTATGGCGGGCTTGAAGATCAAGAAGGGCGACCACGTTGTGGTGCTCACGGGCAAGGACAAAGGCAAACGCGGCGAAGTGCTGAAGGTCCTGCCGACCGAAAACCGTGCCGTGGTGCAGGGTGTGGCGCAGATGCGCCATCACCAGCGTCAGACGGCGTCGCAGGAGGGAGGCATCATTACCAAGGAAGCCCCGATCCATATTTCTAATCTCGCTCTTGAGGACCCCAAAGACGGGGAACCCACGCGCGTCGGCTACAAATTTTTGAAGGACGGACGCAAGGTGCGTTTTGCCAGGCGTTCCGGCGAGGTCATCGATGGCTGAGCAGGCATATATACCGCGGCTTAAGCAGCAGTATCACGACGTTATCAAGAGCGATCTCGAGAAGGAGTTCGCTTACAAGAACGTCATGCAGATTCCGCGCCTTGAGAAGGTGGTGTTAAACATCGGCGTGGGCGAGGCCGTGAACGATTCCAAGAAGGTCAAGGCAGCGGCCAATGATCTCGGTCTTATCGCCGGTCAGCGCCCCGTGATCACCAAGGCGAGGCAGTCAATCGCCGCCTTTAAGCTCCGTGAGGGGATGCCGGTTGGTGTGAAGGTCACACTGCGCAAGAGCCGTATGTACGAGTTTATCGACCGGCTCGTGAACATCGCGCTTCCGCGTGTTCGCGACTTCCGTGGACTCAATCCGAAGAGCTTCGACGGGCGTGGAAATTATTCGATGGGTCTGAAGGAGCACATCGTTTTCCCCGAGATCGATTACGACAAGGTGGAAGACGTGCTCGGTATGGACATCATCGTGTGTACGACGGCGCAGAGCGACGATGAGGCGCGCGCGCTTTTGAAGGGTTTGAACTTTCCGTTCCGCAGCTAGGCATGGGCCGGCTGTAACAGGAGGACTGAATGGCTAAGACGAGCATGATCGAGCGGGACAAGAAGCGCCGCCGCCTTGCTAAGAAATACGAGGCGCGTCGGGCGCGGCTGAAGACGCTTGCCGCCGACCAGTCGATTCCGGCCGAGGAGCGTTTCGCGGCGCGACTAAAGCTGGCGGAGATTCCGCGCAATGCCTCGCCGACACGTATTCACAACCGCTGCGATCTCACTGGGCGACCGCGCGGCTACTATCGCAAACTTCGCATGTCACGCATTGCTTTGCGCGATCTGGCAAGCAACGGGCTGATCCCCGGCATGGTTAAGTCGAGCTGGTAAGGACTTCGATGAGCATTAACGATCCTCTTGGCGATATGCTAACCCGCATCCGCAATGCGCAGATGCGGCGTAAGACCAACGTCTCAACGCCAACCTCCAAGCTGCGGGAGCATGTGCTCGATGTGCTGGCTGACGAGGGTTATATCCGTGGCTATGCACGCGTCGATTATGACGGGGGCAAGTCTGAGTTTGAAATCGAGCTCAAGTACTTCGACGGCGAGCCGGTGATCAAGGACATCAAGCGGGTGTCGACACCGGGGCGGCGTGTGTACTCCTCGGTGAAGAACCTGCCCACCGTGGCGAACGGTCTGGGTGTGTCTATTCTTTCGACGCCCAAGGGTGTCATGTCGGACTCGCAGGCGCGTAACGAGAATGTCGGCGGTGAGATTCTCTGCAGCGTATTCTAGCGGAGCTACTTGAAGCGAAGGTTTTATCAATGTCGCGCATCGGCAAGAAACCAGTCTCTCTACCAGGCGGCGTCACAGCCTCGGTGGACGGTCAGGAAGTCAAGGTCAAGGGACCTAAGGGCGAGCTCAGCCACGTGCTGGTCGACCATGTCATCGCCAAGATGGGCGACGGTGGCATCGAGATCGGCATGGTCGAGGACACCAAGGACTCCCGGGCGATGTGGGGCATGTCGCGCACGCTCGTTGCCAACCTGGTCACCGGCGTGACTGAGGGTTTTTCGAAGACGCTCGAGATCAACGGGGTCGGTTACCGCGCGGCGATGAAGGGGCAGACCCTTCAGCTGCAGCTCGGCTTCAGTCACGACGTTGACTTCGCGATCCCAAAAGGGATCGAGGTCAAGTGTCCGAAGCCGACCGAGATCGTGGTTAGTGGCATCGACAAGCAACAGGTCGGCCAGGTTGCGGCAGAGATCCGCCGTCATCGTCCGCCGGAGCCCTATAAGGGCAAGGGCGTGAAATATGCCGGCGAGTACATTTTCCGTAAGGAAGGCAAGAAGAAGTAGCAGGATTGATGATGGGTACGTTGAACAACAGCTTTGCGCGTCGCGCGCGCCGAGTACGGCATTCGCTGAAGCGGGCGGCCAACGGACGTGCGCGTCTGTCGGTGTTCCGTTCCTCGAAGCATATCTATGCGCAGGTGATCGACGACCGCGAGGGCAAGACGCTCGCATTCGCCTCGAGCCTCGACAAGGACATCAAAGGCGCGTTGCCTAAGGGAAGCGATACAGCGGCGGCGGAGGCCGTCGGCAAGCTCGTAGCTGAACGGGCCGTGAAAGCCGGGGTCAAGGACGTGATCTTTGACCGTGGCGCCTACATTTATCACGGGCGCATCAAGGCGCTCGCAGAAGCGGCCCGCGAGGCGGGTCTAAACTTTTAGGGTATTCGGAAAGGATCGACCGTGGCACGAGGCCATCAAGGTAGAGATCGCGACGATCGCGACAGCGAATTCGTCGACAAGCTCGTTCACATCAATCGCGTCGCGAAGGTGGTGAAGGGCGGACGTCGTTTCGGCTTTGCCGCGCTGGTCGTTGTTGGCGATCAGAAGGGCCGGGTCGGTTTCGGCCACGGCAAGGCGCGCGAAGTGCCCGAGGCGATCCGCAAGGCAACCGAGTCTGCGAAGCGCAACCTGCTCAAGGTGCCGCTGCGCGAGGGCCGGACGCTGCACCATGACGTGCGCGGACAGCATGGAGCGGGCAAGGTGATTTTGCGCGCGGCTCCTCCCGGCACTGGTATCATTGCGGGCGGTCCGATGCGCGCGGTGTTCGAGACGCTTGGTATCCAGGATGTGGTTGCGAAGTCGCTCGGAAGCTCGAACCCTTACAACATGGTGCGTGCCACGTTCGATGCGCTGCGCCATGAGGATAGCCCCCGTGGCGTGGCCGCACGGCGCGGGAAGAAGGTCAGCGAAATCGTTTCGCGCCGCCGCGATCAGGCGGGCGACGGGGCCGAGGCGCAGGCCTAAAGCCTCGAGATAGGGTTGAAGTAAGATGGCCGAGACTAAGAAAACAATCGTCGTGGAGCAGATCGGAAGCCCGATCCGCCGACCCGGCAAGCAGCGCGCGACCCTTATCGGGCTCGGCCTGAACAAGATGCATAAGCGGCGGACGCTGGTCGACAGCCCCGAGGTGCGCGGCATGGTGGCCAAGGTGAGCCATCTGGTGCGGATCGTCGAGGACGACGCCGGAGCCTAAGGATATAGATGATGCGACTGAACGATCTTCGCGACCTTCCCGGCGCGACAACCTCGAAGAAGCGTGTTGGACGCGGTCTGGGTTCCGGCCTGGGCAAGACCTCTGGTCACGGACAGAAGGGTCAGAAATCGCGTTCGGGCGTTGCCATTAAGGGCTTCGAAGGCGGTCAGATGCCGCTGCACCGGCGCCTGCCGAAGCGTGGCTTCAACAACATCTTCGCCAAGGACTATAACGAGGTGAATGTGGGCCGCATTCAGGCTGCCATCGACGACAAGAAGCTGGATGCCTCCAAGCCGGTCACGGTCGAGGCGCTCGTGGAAGCCGGCGTTATTCGCCGCGCCCGCGACGGTGTCCGCCTGCTTGGCAAGGGCGAGTTGAAAGCCAAGGTATCCTTCGAGCTGACGGGTGCATCCAGCGGTGCCGTCAAGATCGTCGAGGCGGCCGGTGGAACGGTGACTTTGACCTCGATGCCGCAGCGGAGGGCCAAGCCGGAAGGTGAGGGCGCCCCCAAGAAGGCCGCCAAGGTAACCGCCAAGTCGATCTCGAAGACGCCTTCAGCGAAAAAGTCCACCCCCAAGAAGGCGGCGGCGAAGAAATCCGCAGCGAAGAAGAACACGTCCGAGTAGGACTGGTCCGAATCGATGCGCAGCGGCCTTGCTGTAAGGCCGTCGGATCGACTTGGGGAAGGGAAGAGCGCCAATGGCATCCGCTGCAGAACAGCTCGCGTCGAACTTGAATTTCGGGGCGTTTAAGAACGCCCACGAACTCAAGCAGCGCATCATGTTCACGCTGGTCGCGCTCGTGATCTACCGGCTCGGAACCTACATTCCGATTCCCGGCATCAACCCTCAGGCGCTCGCCGACGTTTTCAAGCAGCAGCAGTCCGGCATTTTGGGCATGTTCAACATGTTCTCCGGCGGCGCTGTTGGCCGTATGGCGATCTTCGCGCTCAACATCATGCCGTACATCTCGGCATCGATCATCATTCAGCTTCTGACGACCGTTTCGCCGACTCTTGAGCAACTCAAGAAAGAGGGCGAGCAGGGGCGGCGCCAGATCAACCAGTATACGCGCTACGGCACGGTGCTTCTTGCCGCGCTGCAGGGTTACGGCATTGCCGTTGGCCTTGAGGGCGCTGGCAATATCGTCACCGATCCGGGCTGGTTCTTCCGCATCACGACCGTGATCACGCTGGTGGGCGGCACGGTCTTCCTGATGTGGCTCGGCGAGCAGATTACGGCGCGCGGCGTCGGTAACGGCATTTCGCTGATCATCTATGCAGGCATTGTGGCAGAGCTGCCCTCAGCCTTGATCGGAACGCTGGAGCTTGGCCGCCAGGGTGCCTTGTCCGCAGGACTGATCATCGTCTTGTTCATATTCGCGATAGTCGTTATCGGCTTCATCGTCTTCATGGAGCGGGCGCAGCGACGACTCTTAGTGCAATATCCAAAGCGCCAGGTCGGCAACAAGATGTTCCAGGGCGATGCATCCCATCTGCCCCTCAAGTTGAACACCGCCGGCGTGATTCCGCCGATCTTCGCCTCGTCACTTCTGCTGCTGCCCATCACGGTCGCGAATTTCTCGGCCGGTCAGGGGCCCGAGTGGCTAAACTCGGTGACGGCCATGCTGGGCCGCGGGCAACCGCTCTACATCCTGATCTACGTTTCGCTGATCATCTTCTTCGCCTTCTTCTATACGGCCATCGTCTTCAATCCCAAGGAGACGGCCGACAATCTGAAGAAATATGGCGGCTTCCTGCCCGGGATCCGGCCTGGCGAGCGTACGGCCGAATATATCGACTATGTGCTCACGCGGATCACCGTGGTCGGTGCGCTCTACCTGGCCGCAGTCTGCGTGCTGCCTGAGATTCTCATCGCCGAATGGGGCGTCCCGTTCTATTTCGGCGGCACCTCGCTCCTTATCGTCGTGAGCGTGACCATGGATACCGTGGCTCAGATTCAGAGCCATCTTCTGGCTCACCAGTATGAGGGGCTGATCAAGAAGGCCAAGCTGAGGGGTCGGCGGCGATGAACTTGGTGATGCTGGGTGCCCCGGGCGCCGGGAAGGGTACACAAGCCAAGCGGTTGCAGGACATCCGCGACATGGTACAGCTGTCGACGGGCGACATGTTGCGGGCAGCGGTCGCGGCGGGCACCAAGCTTGGCCAGCAGGCCGGCAGAATCATGGAGCGCGGCGAACTCGTGCCCGACGAGATCGTCATTGGCTTAATCTCCGAGCGGATGGACGAGGAGGAAGGCGGCGCGGGGTTCATCCTCGACGGTTTTCCGAGAACCATCGCCCAGGCCGAGGCCCTCGACGAGCTTCTGACGTCCCGCGGGGATGGGGTAGATCGGGTCGTGGTGATCAATGTGGACGACGAGTCGCTCGTTGGCCGCATTACCGGCCGGTATACCTGCGCTAGTTGCGGTGAGGGGTATCACACCCTCTTCAAGAAGCCGAAGGCCGAGGGTGTTTGCGATCGGTGTGGTGGAACAGAATTCAAGCGCCGTAAGGACGATACCGAAGAAGTCGTTCGCGAGCGGCTCAAGGCATATCACGCACAAACAGAGCCGCTGGTCGGCTATTACACGACACAAGGTAAGGTCAGGACCGTCGATGGTATGGCCGATATTTCGACGGTTCAGAAGGAGATAGATCAAGCGCTGGATGGCGAATAGGCTCAAACACAGTTTTTCGGGGCTCCGGGCCAGTTGACCTTGTCAAGCGGAATCGCTACATAAACGCGTTCAATGGCTTGATGGACTGACCGGACCCGGGGGCGTTGCCTGTCCGCGGTCGGTCTTGTTGTGTTTCATATAGGCTAATTTAATTTTTAATTTCAGCACGTTGGCGCGTGCTGTATGAGGAGGCGACGACGTGGCCCGAATTGCAGGCGTGAACATTCCGACCCACAAGCGGGTTGAGATCGCGCTGACTTATATCCATGGGATTGGCGATGCCTATGCCAAGGAAATCTGTGGAAAGGTTTCCATCCCTTCCGAACGGAGGGTGAACGAGCTCACCGAATCCGAAGTGATCCAGATTCGTGAGACGATCGACGGCGATTATGTGGTCGAGGGCGATCTTCGGCGCGAAGTGTCGATGAATATCAAGCGCCTCATGGACTTAGGATGCTATCGCGGCCTGCGGCATCGCCGCGGTCTGCCGGTCCGCGGCCAGCGCACACATACCAATGCGCGGACACGCAAGGGTCCGGCTAAGCCGATCGCAGGTAAGAAGAAGTAGAGACGTAAGTACGCGCGGCCAGGCTTCTATTCGATGCTTTGGCCGCTGCTCATTGGAATTTGCGGGAATAAAGCATGGTCAAGGAAAAAGCACGGGTCCGCCGCCGGGAACGGAAGAACATCACGTCCGGCGTGGCCCATGTGCAAGCAAGCTTCAATAACACCATGATCACCATCACCGATGCACAAGGAAACGCGATTTCCTGGTCTTCGGCGGGTACCATGGGTTTCAAGGGTTCGCGGAAGTCGACTCCTTATGCGGCGCAGGTGGCCGCCGAGGATGCCGGCAAGAAGGCGACCGAGCACGGCATGAAGAACCTGGAGATCGAGGTTCGTGGTCCCGGGTCCGGCCGCGAGTCCGCCTTGCGCGCCCTTCAGGCGGCGGGCTTCAACATCATCTCCATCCGCGATGTGACGCCAATTCCGCACAATGGCTGCCGGCCGCGCAAGCGCCGCCGCGTCTAAGACAGAAGGCAATCCGACCCATGATGCTGGACGAAGACATTCGTATTCCGGAGCCCCAGGCTCCACAAAACGATCAAGAAAGGGCGACACCGGTGCTGCAAAAGAACTGGCAAGATCTCATTAAGCCCACCAAACTCAATGTCACGCCCGGCCGCGATCCGGCGCGGTACGCGACCGTGGTTGCGGAGCCACTCGAGCGTGGTTTCGGCTTGACGCTGGGCAACGCCCTGCGCCGCGTGCTGCTGTCTTCGCTTCAGGGTGCGGCCATCACGTCGGTGCATATCGACGGTGTGCTGCACGAGTTCTCGTCGATTCCGGGCGTGCGCGAGGATGTGACCAACATCGTCCTCAATATCAAGGAAATCGCCGTCAACCAGCATTCCGAAGGCGTCAAGCGCATGGTTCTTCAGAAGGAAGGACCTGGCGTTGCTACGGCTGGGGACATTCAGGGCGGTTCCGAGGTCGAGATCCTCAATCCGGAGCATGTCATTTGCACGCTCGACGAGGGCGCCGCGATTCATATGGAATTCACGACTGCGTCCGGCAAGGGCTACGTGCCGGCCGAGCGTAACCGTCCCGAGGATGCGCCGATCGGTTTTATTCCGGTGGATTCGCTGTTCAGCCCGGTCCGCAAGGTGTCCTATCGCGTCGAGAACACCCGTGAGGGCCAAATCCTCGATTTCGACAAGCTCACCATGAATATCGAGACGGACGGCTCGGTTCGTCCCGATGACACGGTCGCGCTTGCCGCCCGTATCATCCAGGATCAGCTTTCGGTCTTCGTCAATTTCGAAGAGCCGAAGAAGGAGCAGACCTTCCAGCAGCAGCCGGAGCTCGTGTTCAATGCCGCGCTCCTCAAGAAGGTCGACGAGCTGGAATTGTCGGTCCGCTCAGCAAACTGTCTGAAAAACGACAACATCGTTTATATTGGCGATCTGATCCAGAAGACGGAAGCGGAGATGTTGCGGACCCCGAATTTCGGCCGCAAGTCGCTGAACGAGATCAAGGAGGTCTTGGCCTCCATGGGCCTGCATCTCGGCATGGACGTGCCGGATTGGCCGCCGGAGAACATCGAAGAGCTGGCGAAGCGCTTCGAAGACCACTACTAGTCGCCGGGCCGCGTTCAGAAGCGGCCGTACGAGTTTGGAACGAGGAAAAGTCAATGCGACATCGCAAGGCAGGCCGGAAACTGAACCGGACGTCAACACATCGCAGTGCGTTGTTTGCGAACATGGCCAGCGCGCTCATCAAGCATGAGCAGATCGTCACAACCTTGCCGAAGGCGAAGGAGTTGCGGCGCGTGGTCGATCAGCTCATCACACTCGGCAAGAGAGGCGATCTTCATGCCCGTCGTCAGGCGTTCGCGCGCGTTCGCGACGAGGAGATGGTGGCGAAGTTGTTCGCGACGTTGGGCCCGCGCTATGCGGAGCGTCCGGGTGGCTATACCCGCGTGCTCAAGGCCGGCTACCGCTTCGGCGATTCCGCGCCGATGGCCGTGATAGAGCTGGTGGATCGCGACGAGGATGCGCGCGGTCAGGACTCCGGGCCGACCGTGGACCAGGACGAGGACGGCGAGCAGGTCGCGGCTGCGTAAGTACGCCCCTGCAGCCCTTCTAACGATAGCCCTCTCGGGCCGGAGACGAAAAAGGCGCACCGCTTGGCGATGCGCCTTTTCTTTATGTCTTGTTCCGGTCGGCTTGTTCCGTCGAGTTTGCACGGATTCTGCGAACGTGGCCGGGGAAAGAGAATCCTTTGCGGCTATTGGGCCTCATCGGCGGCCTTGGCTTTCTTGCGGATACCGGTCACGCCGTCCTTGAAGATGCCGGTGATGACCTCGACGGCCTTTGCCTCTTCGACACCATCGGCGGGATCGAACTCGGCCTCCCACTCGATCTCGACGGCGTTCTCTTCGTCGTCCTCATCGATTTCGAGCGTCGCGGAGTAGTTCTTCACAGGCAGCGGGCTCTCGATAATTTCGTAGCTGTAGCTAGTGTCGCCCGTCTTGGTCAGCTTCTCCTTGATCTTGCCGCCATCGCCCAAGGTGAGTGTGCGGTAGGTGTCGCCGCCTTCTTCGAATCGCTCACATTCGGCGACGGCCGGATGCCAGTCCTTGATGGCGCAGAAGTCGCCCACAATTGCCCAAACGCTTTCTGGGGTGCCTGGCGCCTCGCCGCGCTTCTTGACCTCTACGGCGTGCGCCGCGGCGCTGAGGGCTACCGTAGCCGCCAAAGCGGCGAAACCTGTTTTGACAATACGCATGCGTTCCTCTCCAATCATTTGTCATTCTAAAGTCGGCGAAGGTCTTCACCGGCGCGACATCTTAGTTCAAAAGGGTCCGGCGGCAACGGTCGTGTGCCGTTGCGGATGTCCTTTTTCCCTCGGTTTCGAGGGGTTTACTTTGCGCCGCATTTCGCCGCAAGAAGGCCCGTTTTCTTTGGAAGACGGATGATCTGTGTTGCACTCTCCGATCTGTCTTGCACTTTCCAAGGTGCGCGTTCCATCTTCTTCAGAATCACTAACAGAGCCATAGATGACACGTTTGGAACTCTTGCTGGGAAGAGGCGGCAATCTTAGCCTTGTTGCACTGGCGTTTTGCCTGGTGGGTTTGGCCACGGCTTCCGCGCAAGACGAGGTGGTAACCAAGGTCGTGCCTAAGAGCGCGGCCGCGATCAAGCAGTCCTTCGCGCCGGTGGTGAAGCGGGCGGCGCCGACCGTCGTGAACGTGTATGTCCGTCATAAGGTCAAGCAGTCCGTCTCACCCCTTTTCAACGATCCGTTCTTCCGGCGCTTCTTCGGCCACCAATTCGGCGTGCCGCGGGAGCGCATCCAGAACTCGCTCGGGTCGGGCGTCCTCGTCGACGCCAAGGGCGTGGTGGTGACGAATTACCACGTGATCCGTAGCGGCGGGGAATCGGAGATCACGGTCGCGCTGAACGACGGGCGTGAGTTTCCGGCCACGCTGATCCTCAAGGACGAACAGACGGATCTGGCGGTTCTGCGCCTGGACGGCAACGGTGCCAATTTCCCTGCCATCCAGTTCGCTAATTCCGATGGTCTTGAGGTCGGCGACCTGGTGCTTGCGATCGGCGATCCGTTCGGCGTCGGTCAGACCGTGACGAGCGGCATCGTCTCGGCGCTGGCGCGCACCAAGGTCGGCATCTCAGACTATCAGTTCTTCATTCAGACCGACGCGGCCATCAATCCGGGCAATTCGGGCGGCGCGCTGGTCGATATGGACGGGCAGCTGGTCGGCATCAACACGGCGATCTTTTCGAAGAGCGGCGGATCGCACGGCATTGGATTCGCGATTCCTTCCAATATGGTGCGGGTGGTTGTTCAATCGGCGCTCGCAGGCGCCAAGGTTCAGCGCCCTTGGCTCGGCGCCTCGCTGCAGCCGCTCACCTCCGACCTTGCGGAGTCGCTTGGTCTGGATCGCCCCGCCGGCGCCATGGTCACGCGGGTGCATCCGAAGGGGCCCGCGCAAGGCGCAGGGCTCGAGGTGGGCGACGTCATTGTCAGCTTCGACGGCAAAGATATTCAGGACCCGGAAGCGCTCGAGTACCGGTTTGTCACGAAGGGCATCGGCAGCACTGTCGAGCTTGGATTGTATCGCGACGGCAAACGGTTCCGCACAACCTTTGCCACCGTGATTCCGATCGAGGACCCGCCGCGCGATGAGCAGGACCTGACCGGCGCCAATCCGTTTGCCGGCAGCCGCGTCGCAAACCTTTCCCCGGCGGTGAGCGCCGAGATTGGCATGGACGATGACGGCGAGACGGGCGTCGTCGTGACAAAGGTCGAGCGACGCTCCACCGCGGCCCGGCTTGGTTTGCGTCCCGGTGACATCATCGTCGGAGTGAATGATGAGGAAATTCAGTCCGTGAAGCATTTGAGCGAGCTTCTCCAAGCGGCGGTCGGCCGCTGGCGTCTTGCCATTGAGCGCGGCGGCAAGGTTTTCGACTTGACGGTACGGGGCTGAGCCATGGTCAAAGGGGCGGCAAATCTGTTCGAGGCCGCGGGGCTTGGCGATGACGCGCCCCGTCCGCTGGCCGATCGCTTGCGCCCGAAAACACTTCAAGAGGTCATCGGTCAGGATCACCTTCTAGGCGAGGGACTGCTGGGCCGCATGGTGCAGGCAGGACGTCTCACCTCAGTGATCTTCTGGGGCCCGCCGGGGACCGGCAAGACCACTGTCGCCCGCCTTCTGGCCGAGGTGACCGATCTTCATTTTGAGCAGCTTTCGGCGATCCAGTCGGGCGTCGCTGATTTACGCAAAGTATTCGACGCGGCCAAGGCCAAGCGCGAGGCGGGGCGCGGCACGTTGCTGTTCATCGACGAGATTCACCGCTTCAACCGTTCGCAGCAGGATGCATTTCTCCCGCATATGGAGGACGGCACAATCGTTCTCGTTGGTGCGACCACGGAGAACCCGTCCTTCGAGTTGAACTCGGCCCTCCTGTCCCGGGCGAGCGTCTTGACCTTCCAGCGGCTTGATGACTCGGCGCTCGAAGCCTTGATGCAGCGGGCCGAAGCCCATGAGGGTCGTAAGCTTCCGCTTGATGAGGATGCGCACACGACCTTGATCTCCATGGCCGATGGCGATGGGCGCGGGCTCATCAATTTGGTCGAAGACGTGTTTCTGTCCGTTCCCGCCGATGCCAAGACCGTCGTAGACCGGGAAGGGCTCGTCGGTCTCGTTCAGCGGCGGGCACCGCTCTACGACAAAGGTCAAGACGGCCACTACAACCTCATCAGCGCGCTGCACAAATCGGTGCGCGGCTCCGATCCCGATGCAGCGCTTTATTGGCTCGCGCGCATGTTTGCCGGTGGCGAGGACCCGCTCTATATCGCAAGGCGGCTCGTCCGAATGGCAGTCGAGGACATTGGTTTGGCCGACCCTGCGGCGCTGCTGCAGGCGAATGCGGCGAAGGACGCCTACGATTTCCTGGGCTCGCCAGAAGGCGAACTCGCGCTGGCCCAGGCGACCGTCTATCTCGCCACCGCGCCCAAATCGAACGCGGCCTATATGGCATTCAGGGCTTCCATGAGGGTGGCGAAGGAGAGCGGTTCGCTGCTACCGCCAAAGCATATTCTCAACGCCCCGACCAAGCTCATGGAGCAGGAGGGCTATGGCCGCAATTACGCCTACGACCATAACGAGGCGGAAGGCTTCTCGGGTCAGGACTATTTCCCCGAACGCATGGAGCGGCAGCATTTCTACGCACCGACCGCCCGTGGTTACGAGGCGGAGGTGAAAGTGCGGCTAGAACGCTGGGCGGAAATCCGCGCAGGCCGGACCGAGGAGGACTAGGTGACCACACTCTTGAGCGTGGCGGCGGGCGGCGCGATCGGGGCCTCCGCACGCTATCTTCTCGGGGTCGGCATGGCGCGCCTCTTAGGGTTTAATTTTCCCTGGGGCACGCTGACGGCCAATATCCTTGGGTGCTTCCTGATGGGCGTGCTGATTGAACTCATGGCCTTGCGCTGGACGGTTCACCAGGATCTCCGTGCTTTTCTCGCGCTCGGCGTGCTGGGCGGTTTCACGACCTTCTCGTCCTTCTCGGCGGATTTCGCCAACCTGCTCGCCCGCAACGACTATGTGAACGCGGGGCTTTACCTTGCTGCGTCCGTTTGCCTTGCCATCGCCGCCTTCTTTGCTGGGATGGCGCTTGTGCGTGCACTCTAGCCATGGCGCAAGTTGAAAATCGCGGGAAAGTCGAAACGCGAAAGATCACGGACGAGGAAGACGGGATGCGCCTGGACCGCTGGTTCAGGACTCATTACGCCCAGTTGCCCCATAGCCGTCTGGAGAAGCTGTTGCGCACAGGCCAGGTGCGGGTCGACGGGGGCCGCGTCAAAGCCAGTACGCGCCTCGAGGGCGGTCAGAGCGTGCGGGTGCCGCCGCTGCCCGATGCGCCTCCTCCTCCGGGCGCCGCCAAGCCGCTGTCCAAGGGGGACCGGACCTTCCTCAAATCCATCATGCTCTTTGAGGACGACGATCTTCTGATCCTCAACAAGCCCTCGGGGCTCGCCGTGCAGGGGGGCACGAAGACCACCCAGCATATCGACCGCCTGCTGGAGGGGATCGGAGACAGCCCGCAGACGCGGCCACGGCTGGTCCACAGGCTCGATCGCGACACGTCCGGTGTTCTGGTCGTCGCCAAGAAGCGCAGCGTAGCCGCCAAACTCGGCAAGGCGTTTCAGACCCGCTCGGTGCGGAAGATCTATTGGGCGCTGGTCCACGGCGTGCCGAAGCCGCCCCAAGGGAAGATCGATGCGGCGCTCGTGAAGGCGGCGACACCCGACGGCGAACGGGTGCGCAAGGCCCACCCTGGCGAGCAGGACAAGGCACAGTCGGCCGTGACCCACTATGCGGTGATTGACCGGGCCGCGCGGCAGGTGGCGCTGATGTCGCTCAAGCCCGTCACTGGGCGCCAGCACCAGCTGCGTGCCCACATGGCGATCCTCGGCCATCCCATCCTCGGCGATGAGAAATATCCCAGCGGCATTGAATTGCCCGAAGGGATCGAGCGGCGCTTGCATCTGCATGCGCGGCGAATCAGCTTTCCGCATCCGAGCGGGGAGGGCGTTGTCGACGTGACGGCTCCCTTACCGCCTCATATCGAGGCGGCCTTTGGCGCGTTCGGCTTTTCGCCCAAGGGGCTCGATCGCGAAGACGATGCCGAGATTTGCGAAACCTCCAGCGGTTAGTTGCGACCAACCTCGGCGGTGCCCGAGAAACGATGGATGACAGCGTGAGCGACCCGGACAAGAAGACTGCCCCTGGCTTTGAAAAGCCGAAGCTGCCCAAACGGTTCTACAAGGACGTGACTGTGGGGGACGAGGGCGGCAGGGGAGGGCCGACTTTGGCCGCGATCCTCCTGGACGGGCGGCCTGTGCGCACCCCGGGCAAGGCGCAGTTGGCCGTGCCAAGTGCGGTTCTGGCAGAGGCCATCGCCGATGAGTGGCGCGGGCAGGGCGAAGAGATCGACCCGAATACGATGCCGCTCACCAAGCTGGCCAACTCGGCCATCGACGGGGTGGTGGGTCAAGAGGCCGCCATCGTCGAAGATGTTCTCGCCCATGCGGGCTCGGACCTCCTGTGCTACCGGGCGAGCGGTCCCAAGGGACTTCTTGCGCGCCAGGCGCAAAGCTGGGATCCGGTGCTGGCATGGGCCGCGGACGACCTTGGCGCGCCGCTAAGCCTCGCCGAAGGCATCGTGCATGTAGCCCAGCCGGACGCTTCCATCGCCGCCTTGCGGGGCGCTATCGAGGGCATGGACGCACTTGCCCTGGCCGCGCTCCATGTGATGACGACGCTGACTGGCTCCGCGCTTCTGCCGTTGGCTGTGGCGCAAGGGAAACTCTCGCCGGAGGGGGCCTGGGAGGCCGCCCATGTGGATGAGGACTGGCAGGTCGATCAGTGGGGCGAGGACACCGAGGCAAAAATCCGTCGTCAGAACCGCAAGCGGGACTTCGACGCCGCCGCGAAGATTCTCGCACTTTCTTGAATCCTTTGAATTGGTTGGGTCTGCCGGGCTGCGGTTGCGATTCAGCGGCTTCACAGATTGGATGACCTCTGAGGCGTTTGGGGCGTTCTCCCATTTGCCTTGCAATCCGCCCATGCTATGGACCTTGGCAAAACTGTCATGCCGAATGCGGCCCTTGCGATGAGGCCGTTGTATCGATGTTGGTTGGGGAATTCGTAGAATGAAGGAAGTCATCGAAGAGCTGGAATTGCGCCGCGCCAAGGCCCGCATGGGTGGCGGCCAGGCCCGTATCGACTCTCAGCATAAGCGCGGCAAACTCACTGCGCGGGAGCGGGTACAGCTCCTTCTCGACGACAATTCGTTCGAAGAGTTCGACATGTATGTCGAGCATCTCTGCGCCGATTTCGGCATGGCCGACAACAAGGTGCCGGGCGACGGTGTGGTGACCGGCTGGGGCACCATCAACGGCCGCGTGGTCTATGTGATCGCCAAGGACTTCACTGTGTTCGGCGGTTCCCTGTCGGAAGCCCATGCCAACAAGATGATCAAGATCCAGGACATGGCGCTGCGCAACCGGGCGCCGGTCATCGGTGTGTTCGACGCGGGCGGCGCGCGTATTCAAGAAGGCGTGGCAGCGCTGGGCGGGTATGGCGAAGTGTTCCTGCGCAATGTCCAGGCTTCGGGCGTCATTCCCCAGATAAGCGTCATCATGGGGCCGTGTGCGGGCGGCGACGTCTATTCACCCGCCATGACTGATTTCATCTTCATGGTGCGCGACACGTCCTACATGTTCGTCACGGGCCCCGACGTGGTGAAGACCGTCACCAAGGAAGAAGTGACCGCCGAGGAGCTGGGCGGTGCGTCGGTCCACACCACGAAGTCCTCCATCGCCGACGGTGCTTATGACAACGACATCGAGGCGCTGTTGCAGATGCGCCGGCTCATGGACTTCCTTCCCGCCTCGAACCTGTCCGGCGTGCCGGAGCTGCCGACCCGCGATCCTTGGGACCGCGAGGACACCTCGCTCAACACCCTCATCCCGGATAATCCGAACAAGCCCTACGACATCAAGGAGCTGATCCATAAGGTCGTGGACGAGGGCGATTTCTTCGAGGTCCAGGAAACCTTCGCAAGGAACATCGTCATCGGCTTTGCCCGCATGGAAGGGCGCACGGTCGGTATCGTCGCGAACCAGCCTATGGTGCTGGCGGGCGTGCTCGACTCGGACGCCTCGCGCAAGGCCGCGCGCTTCGTGCGCTTCTGCGACTGCTTCAACATTCCGGCCGTCACCTTCGTCGACGTGCCGGGTTTCCTTCCGGGTACGGATCAGGAATATGGTGGCCTCATCAAGCACGGCGCGAAGCTGCTCTTCGCCTTCACAGAGGCCACCGTGCCGAAAGTCACCGTCATCACCCGCAAAGCCTATGGCGGCGCTTACGACGTGATGAGCTCAAAACACATCCGGGGCGATGTGAACTATGCTTGGCCTTCGGCCGAGATCGCGGTGATGGGCGCCAAGGGCGCGGTGGAGATCCTCTACCGCTCGGAGCTGGGCGATCCAGAGGCAATTAAAAAGCGTATTGATGAGTATCAGGCGCGCTTCGCAAATCCGTTCGTTGCCGCCGAGCGGGGCTATATCGACGAGGTCATCATGCCGCAAGGCACTCGCCCGCGGATCTGCCGCGCGCTGCAGATGCTGCGCAACAAGCACATCGAAAACCCCTGGAAGAAGCACGACAACATTCCTTTGTAGGGGCCATGACGACGGCGCCCCTAGATCTCGCTGGGGTCGAAGCGGCAGCGTAGGGGATAGGTCGTGCCGGGCAGTACGCCCTGGCATGGCGGCATGTGCCAGCCGATGGTGCGGCCGTCCGCGTCGACGATCTTGGTCGGGCAACCGATTTTGACGATCACCCAGTTCCGGTGCGATCCCTCCCACTCAGGTGCGTAATTCATGGAGACTTCGGCGCAGGTGTCGTAGTCGGCAAGATTGGGCGTCATCTGCCGCAGCCAGAGGTTCGTCATGGCCGCCGCATCGGTGACGGTCTCGACAACCCGCATGCATTCTAGAGGCAGGAGCCAGTCGGGCCCGGCGACGCGGGACGTGGACGATTGTGTGCCTTGCGACTTTGCATCCACGCGGCAGGCGATGATCGCCAGTTTCGACGGCGGTTCGATATCGTCTCGCCGCTTTGACGCATCGGCTTGGAACCAGCCGCCGTCGCGCGATTGTTCGACGTCTGACGGCATCAGCGTCAGCTCGGCCTCGGTGCGTTCCTCGGCTTGAAGCAGGTTGCGGTCTACCGCAGCAGTAAAGAAAAAGGTGGCGAACGCCAGAGCGAACGTTGCTGTCAGTGATCTCTGCATGGCCAATCCTTTCCTGTGTGACGCAAATACGGCGTCAGCCTAGCTCGGCTGCAAATTGCCGACCGCATCGACGATCGTTTCGAATCCGTCCGAGAGGGCGGGCGCCAGCATCCGGCCGTTTTCGGTAAGCTGCATTTCCGCGCCTTGGCGTCGGATCAAGCTGCACCCCAAAACACGTTCGAGCACGCGTAAGCGATGACTGACGGCCGAGGGGGTGACGTTGAGTTCCTCGGCGGCCTTTTTCAGCGACATGTACCGAGCCACGACCTCGAAGGTACGCAGCCCATTTAGCGGGATCGCGGCGATGGACTTTTTCGGGACCCACTCATTCATGGTGTTTCGAATTCCTCGCATCTGTTTACTGGCATTATAGAAGGACAGAGACGCCGCCCGCACCACACAAGTTTTCGTGATGTGCAAAAACTTTTGCATCAAGATAAAAACTGAGGGCCAATATTTGACCGCTGGTGAAACTTGAGGCTTTGCCATGGAAACGGCCCCTGAAACGCTGGGACTTGAGGCTTACGAGATTGGTCCCAAGATCCGCCGCTTGCGCAAAATGAAAGAGCTCAGCCTGGTGAGGCTCGGCGACCATACGGGTATGTCAGCGGGACTTCTGTCGAAGATCGAAACCGGGCAGCTGATCCCAACGCTGCCAACGCTCATGCGGATCGCCACCGTGTTCGGGGTCGGACTGGATCACTTTTTCGGGCACGACACAAAAGGGCAGAAGGCCGCCGTCGTCAGGCGGCAGGAGCGCGTCCGGCTCCCAAACCGCCCCGATGGGCAGGCGCCGACATATTGGTTCGAGTCTCTTGATTTTCCCGTGACCGACCGGCGGATGGACGCCTATCTCGCGACCTTCGAGCCTGGCGCGGACGCCACCGCGCCGCACCGGCATTCCGGCGCCGAACTTATCTATGTCATTCGGGGTTCTTTGGTCCTGACCTTCGAGAACGAGGCGGTCGAGCTTCACGAGGGAGACTCGACCTATTTCGACCCGTCCTTCGCGCATAGCTATTGCCAGAAGGGCAAACAGCCATGCCGGGCCGTGGTGGTGGTAACCGGCGCGAGATAGCTGCACAGCGTGCCTGGCTTTGGGGATGGTCGGGGAGGGCCGTTCAGACCAGCGTGGTGAACCAGGCGATCCAGGCATACGTGATTGCCAGCGACGCGACGGCGATCGGCAGGACCGACAGTGTGAACTGCCAGAACTTGAAGGGCGTTTCGCCGAAGCGCTCGGCCTGCTGCACCATGATGACGTTGCTCGCCGCGCTGATGATAATGAGATTACCGGCCAGGGTGGAAATGCCGGCCAGCATCATGAGCTCGTGCACTTCCCAATCCTTGACCAGGTTGAGATAGATCTCGACCACTGGCACATTGGAGAAGACCTGGCTGGCCCAGAAGCTCACAAGCGCGATCACCGGCAACTCACCAAGGTCCGCTTGCCGCGATCCCAGCATGGCCTGGAGCGAGCCCGACTCCAGCAGTAAGCCCGTCACGATGAACATGGCCACAAAGAAGGCGATTGTCGGCCAGTCAAGCGCCCTCAGCACCTGAGCGCGGTTTGCGTTGAACAGAAAAACAGGCGCGCAGGCGATGAGGCTGGCGATCCCGAATGGGAACGTCGCGTCGCTGCCAAGCCCCTGAAGGACGCTGTCGGCGCCGATCAGGACGACCAGCAATGACAGGATCGCCGGAACGGTCAGCCACAGCAGGAACGTTGCGACCGGGTTGCCGAAATGGTCCCTCGTCGCGATCGGAATGTTCTGCGGGTTGCCGACGGGGCTCAACATGCTGCCGACGGTGACCGTGGCACAGAGCGCGATGAGTAGCGGTCGTGCGGGAAGGCGGAGCGTCCGAGTCAGCTTCAAAATGATGGGCGTGCCGATCACCGCCGAGGCCTCGTTGGTGAGAACCGCCGAGCACAGCTTCGTCGCCGCAATGACGGTGGCGAGTGCCGCGCGCTGGGACGTCATGGCGGCTATGCGCGCGCCGATGAGATGGGAGACGCCGGTGTCGTAGAGCGCCGATTCGATAGCGAACACGCCGAACAGATAGGCGACTACGTTCCAGTCCACGGCCAGCCAGGCCTTGTCCGGCGAGATTTCCCCGAGCAACGGAATAGCGAGCGCGCCGGCGACCATGATGTGCCAGATGCGCACGCCAGACGGTAGCTATTGCCGAGCGGCGATGACGAGGAGGATCAGGCAGGAGACGATCAGGCTGGTCGTAATCATCGCGCTGGGACCGGGGCTCCTCGAAAAGACGACGCCTGAAAGCGGCCGGCGCGACGACGCGTGTTGCCGGACCGGGATTGCTCGGGACTTAGCAATGTTTTTTGTCGGTTATTAATCGGGCGTGGGCCGAGCCGACCGGTTCTGAGAATTCAGCTGGCAAGTGTTGCCCTGCGGTCATTGTTGCGCCACCGAAATTCGTCTACGAAAGCGCACTTCCATAGCGTTTCGGATGAAGGGGATTTTTGATGCGGCTTGAGGCTCGCCATTTCGGCGTGTGGGGACTGCTTGTCGCCAGTGCGGGCTTTATGGGGACGCAGGCAGATGCGGCGATCAGTCTGGCGGTGGCGCTGAAGAACTACTACGCCGAGTACGAGATCGTGCAGCAATGCGCACGCCGGTCGCAGTTGACGGTCGAGGATGTCGAGACCGCCGGCACCGCGATGGCGGCGATCGAGAAGTACTATTTCGGCAGGGACGACGGCCTCAACAAGGCGCATTTGAAGAAGCAGGCGATCGCCGACAAGAATTACAGCTTCAAGATCTTGGAGCGCAGTGGCGAATCCGGATTCCGGCCCTATTGCCAGATGTCGCTGAACGAGCTTTTGCGCAAGGCCACGGAAGTCGGGACGCCTGCGAGCACGCAATAGGGCGCGGGTCCTTATTGCGCGGCGGCTGATGGGCCTGAGAGGGCGGTCCGCTGCAGATACATGATCGAGGTGCGGCGCCGGCCGCCTTGCGAGTAGGCGAAGGATAGGATGGCGCCGCCAAGCTGTCTTGCGTCGCTTTTCGACAGGTCTGCGGCTTCCAAGTGAAAACGTGCCCCGGGCGGGATGGATGCCCCCGGCGCTGCCGTTCCGTCCTGGCCATCAACCCGCAGGCTCAAGTGGACGTTCTCAATGCCGAGCGAACTAGTGTCCGAGTCGGGTTTCAGCACCGCCTGGATGTTCTCGAGCGGCATGCTCGAGATATTGGTGCCAGTGAGCAGGATCTTGTCCATGTCGGCGGGTGCCGATGCTTCCGCCAGCCATTTAACCGGTGCACCGGCCGCCTGCGGTAGCGGTGCGGTGACCGGTGCGGGTGCTTGCGGCGGGGCGGTTACGATCCGATAGGACGGTGCGCCGGCTGCCTGTTGCTGGGCTGTTTCGCGTTGCCCCTGTGCTCCGCCTTGGTCCTGCATCAAAGCGCGGACCGTCGGCAGTGGTGCTTGTGAGGCCTGTGTATCGGGCGGTGCCGGCACTGCAGCGGTTGTTTCGGTTCCCTGCTGCACCGATAAGTCGACCTCGGGCTGACCGGGCTCTTGCGCTTCGAACCAGTTCATTGGGTTGAGCCAGTCGCCAACAGATAACAGCCATTCGGACGGATCGAGCCAGGTCAGATCGAACCAGTTGGCACCGACCCCATCGTCCGCCGCCGCCGCTCTTGAGGGCGGAGCGGGCGGGGTTGGAGCGGCCGCGGCCGGCGCTTGCGTTTCGGCGGGCGCGCGATTGCGCGCTTGCCCATGAGAGGCCGAGATGCGTTCGGCCGCGAAGGCAAGATCCTGGACACCGGAGCTGAACAACGCCGGCGTTTGGGCGGCTATGGTGTTGAAATACGGACCGGCGCTTCTGGCATTGGCGATAAAGGCGCAGCCAGCCACAAGCAGGACGGACAGCATCGTAGAGGCAAGCGCCACCCAGGTGCGGCGCCCGCCATAGGACGCCGCGAATAGGAGCAAAAGGACGATGGCGGCAAGGAGAATATGCAACTTGTGTCCCGGTCGCTCGGAGCATCACGATCTGGCCCCAATGATGGGCCGCAACCGTGGCATGAGTTCGGCGTCTCTGTTGGCGAAATCCGCTATTTTTCGCTGGTCCTGGCGGCAGTCGCGCCCC
>NZ_JBAWCQ010000111.1:0-11822 GCF_049590335.1 Methyloceanibacter sp. | reverse complement strand
ATCTTTCGGCGATAAATCTTTCCCCCGAAGGGCGTATCCGGTATTAGCCCAAGTTTCCCTGAGTTATTCCGAACCGAAAGGCACGTTCCCACGCGTTACTCACCCGTCTGCCACTATCCACTACCCGAAGGTAGCTTCTCGTTCGACTTGCATGTGTTAGGCCTGCCGCCAGCGTTCGTTCTGAGCCAGGATCAAACTCTTAGATTGAGAATTCGATTCTGAACTTATCCGGATGGAATTTCCGGATGATCGCTTACGTTTTGACGAGTTCCCAACAAGCATGAAACCACATCACCAAAGGTGACATGCAACACGCCTATTGGCTTCTTGAAAACGCAAGATCGTCAGAGTCTCGTCGTCGGCCCTAAGAGGAACCGACTCGCAAGGACTCCGCCGTCCGCGTTTCCCTTTCTTCATATTACAATGTCAAAGAGCCGGTGGACGAGCAGCCGAAGCCACACTTCCGAACCCCCAATGGAACCAAAAGCTCCCCTGAGAGTCAACGACAGCAAAGGCCCGACCCGGATCAAAAAGGACCCGGAGGAATACCCCTGTAACTGTCAGTGGGTAGCGCGGTCGCGTATCGTCCCGCCGGAGGTGGGAGCAACCCGCGCTTCGTCGTTATTTAGGGTCTGCCCGGGTGAGTGTCAATGGCGAAAAGCCGATTTGTGGAAGAAAATCGAATTCGGCGGGCTTTTCACGATTGCCACCCAACTGGGGCGTATTAGCCACATTCCTGCCCGAATAAGGCGTCAGTCTTTTAATTGTTAACGGCGTGGTAACCATACTTCAGTAGTATGAATATGATGAAGCGCCGAGGGGGATTAGCCAGGATCTATTTAGCTTCCATCTTATCATATAGAGAGGGCAACCTCGGCCGGTTTTTCACGGCCGGATGAGATCAGGAAAGCTGGGGGATCGAGGGAAAACCCGTCGGCGCAAAATCTGGCCTCGCTGAGAGGAAACATAGACCGCTTCGGCTGTTGGTCACCTGAGGGAAATCGGGCATCGCGCTTTTCGTTGCGTGTGGTCGCAGCCAGTAAACGGGGGGATCGCGCATTGTTTGAGCGCCGTGGGGGATTCGCGCGCCGTAAGCTGGGCCAGGCACTTGTGCCGTCGACGCCTCGTGGGCTTCCGACCATTTTTCTCGGTGAAATTCCAGCCGCCAAAATCAAACGTGAGCTACCGCCGGTATACCTCTGTGAATTGGGCCACGAGGGCCCTGGCCACCGCCTCAAATGGATGGCCAGCACCTGCCTTGCAGGCATGGTCGGCGTCTGTTTGATCGGCGTCGCCATTTACGCCTCCATGAACATGGAGGACGGTTCGGGGATGGTGAATTCCATCAAGCGGGCCTCCCTCGCAGCGCTCCAGCCCATCCGCGGCGCCCGTCTCGCCCAAGATGCCCAGAGCGCCAGCGGCCAAAAACAAGACCGCATCCAGATGACCTCCGCGGGCTTCGCCAGCCGCCAAGTCATTCACGACACGATCGTACAACACCAGGGCGACCGCGAATTCATCACCATCAAGCCCTATCTCCGCATTATCGCGGGCCTTTCCACTGACAAGCCCGAAAACGCCACCCGCCTCCCCACCTTCAATCCCTTCAAGCTCTATTCCGACTCGACGCCCATCGGCGGCGGCACCGATGCCGTCGACCCATCCCTGTCCTTGCAGGTGAATATGGTCGACGTGCCCGGCGGTCTCCTGCCGGCGACCGACGATATCGAGCTTGATCCGGAGCAGGTCGATGGCTTGGTCATGCGCGCGGCCGAGAATTTTGCCTATGCTGAATCGCCCCTTGCCTTCGGCGAGGGGCAAGGCAAAGCTACGCTGCAGCTCGCCTCCTACAGTCCCGGCGAAGTGGAGCGTCCGCGTTTCATGCCCAACACCACCGTTATCGAGAAGGTGGCGGACGAAGACGAAATCTTCCAGGAGAGCCAGGTCGCCAATGCGCAGACCAAGGTCATAACGGTCGGCAAGAGCGATACGTTTCTGGGCCTGATGCTCAAAGTTGGCGCCAGCAAAGAGCTCGCCACGGAGCTGATCGACAGCCTCGACGCCGTGTTCGGCCCTGAGGATCTGAAGCCAAAGCAGAAGATCGACTTCCGGCTCGTCGAGTCCCTGGCGGACTCGGACGTAAAGGAGCCGGTGCGCATCAGCATTTTCGATACGGACGGCGAGCATATCGTGACCACGGCGCGTAACCGCGACGGCGACTATCTTGCATCCACCGTCGCGCCGGTCGACGAAGTGGTGGTGACCGCTTCCAACCGCGCCTCGCTCTATCAGAGCTTCTACAAATCCGCCCTCGACCAGAAGCTGCCGCCGGATGTCATCCTCAAGCTGCTGCGCGTCCATTCCTACGATGTGGACTTCAAGCAGAAGGTTCGGTCGGGCGATACGTTCGAAATCTTCTTCGACGGCGAAGGCACCAGCGGCGATCAGGCCGGCGAACTGCTCTACACTTCGATGACGGTTGCCGGCGAGACGCGCAAATTCTATCGCTTCCGCACCCCGGACAACACGATCGACTTCTATGACGACAACGGCTCCAGCGCGAAGAAGTTCTTGATGCGCAACCCTGTAAAGGGCGGCCGCTTTACGTCCGGCTTCGGCAATCGCCGCCATCCCCTACTCCGCCGCATCCGCATGCATACGGGTGTCGACTGGGCCGCGCCGCGCGGAACGCCGATCCTGGCCGCCGGCGACGGCAAGATCGAAATGGCCGAGCGACATGGCGGCTATGGCAATTACATCCGCATCCGCCACGCCAACGGCTTCGCCACCGCCTACGGGCACATGACTCGCTTCGCCTCCGGATCCAAGCCAGGCGCCCGCGTCAAGCAAGGCCAGATCATCGGCTATGTGGGCTCGACAGGCCGCTCCACCGGGCCCCATCTTCACTACGAAGTTCTGGTCAACAACAAGTTCGTCAACCCGATGACCATCGCCGTGCCCCGCGGCCTCAAACTTGAAGGCCGCAACCTCGCCGCCTTCCACAAAGAACGCCGCCGGATCGATGCCCTGATGGAACTAGACCCGGTCACCAACCGCGTCGCCCAGGCCCAGGTTCAATAGAGCCAACGTTCAGCAACGCGCTTCGCGAGATGGACCTAGGCTACCGGCCGTCCAGAAAGCTTGTCAGCCGAGCCTCAAGCGCTTCTCGGCTCTTTGTGTCACACTCCCAAAAAACGAACACATCCCATCCGGCGCTGCGTGGCGCGGCTATGTACTTGCTGATCCCGCGCCTCATTTCTCCGTAGCTTTGGACCCCAGAAAGACGTGTTGGACTTGGGCGCACGCCCATCCAGACAATTGAGGTCTGAGTGCTGGTGCCAAGAGCAACCGTGCACGAAGATAACCTTCTTGCATGGTCCAGAGACGAGGTCGGGGTTCCCCGGCAAATCTTGCCTGTAGAGCCGGTATCGATAGCCAAGCGCATGCAGCATCCGGCGAACGACACGTTCAGGCTTGATGTTCTTGCCCCGAACGCGTCCCAGCTGCTTGCTTCGTTGACTCGGGCTAAGCGTATCCAGATCGATTGATAGCAAGCCAAGCGATTCGGAGGAATCTGGAGGCGCCCGGCTAACTCGAGATGAAATTCGCGCTTCAGTATCCGAAACAGCCTCTCAGCGCCTTCTTAATCAAATTGGATCGTCTGGCTCTTCTTGCCAAGCATTCCCCGCGTATCGCTTCCGTAGCTGTCGATCTGTAGGAGGACGCCACCGTCCCACTCGAACACGGAGTAACTCGCTTCGATTTCATCGTGGAGCGACCGGCGCTCCATGTGCTTCCGGGTGAAGGACCTCATATCAGCGCCATAGCTCTACTCTCCAGCGCCCTAAGCCGCTTCCTTCGCTGTCTCACCATTAAACGTGAGTTCGCCGTCGCGGACGGAGACTTCCACCGTCGCGCCGTCGCGGACCTTGCCTTGAAGGATCATCTCGGCCATCGGGTCCTGCACATATTTCTGGATCACGCGCTTGAGAGGGCGCGCGCCGTAGGCCGGGTCATAGCCCTTGTTGCCGAGCCAGGTCTTGGCCCCCTCGTCCAATGTCAGCGCAATCTTGCGATCTGTCAGGAGCTTTTGCAGGCGCTTCATCTGGATGTCGACGATGGTCGACATATGCTCGCGGCGCAGACGGTGGAACAGGATGATCTCGTCCACGCGGTTCAGGAACTCGGGCCGGAAATGTCCGCGTACGACTTCCATGACCTGTTCCTCGACGGCTTCCGAATCCTCACCCTCCGCCTGGTTGACCAAAAATTCGGAACCGAGATTGGAGGTCATGATGATCAGCGCATTGCGGAAATCGACTGTGCGCCCTTGCCCGTCCGTCAGGCGGCCATCGTCCAGCACTTGCAGGAGGACGTTGAAGACATCCGGGTGCGCCTTCTCGATCTCGTCGAACAGGATCACTTGGTAAGGACGACGGCGGACGGCTTCGGTCAGCGCCCCACCTTCCTCATAGCCCACATAGCCGGGCGGCGCGCCGATGAGCCGGGCCACCGCGTGCTTCTCCATATATTCGGACATGTCGACGCGCAGGATCGCGTGTTCGTCGTCGAACAGGAACTCGGCGAGCGCGCGCGACAGCTCCGTCTTGCCGACACCCGTGGGCCCTAAGAACATGAACGAGCCCAGCGGCCGGTTCGGGTCCTGAAGCCCGGCGCGGCTGCGGCGCACGGCGGTAGACACGGCCTTCACCGCCTCTTCCTGGCCGACGACGCGGCGCGCAATTTCCGTCTCCATAGCGAGAAGCTTCTCGCGCTCCCCTTCGAGCATCTTGTCGACGGGAATGCCGGTCCAGCGCGAGACCACGGCGGCAATCATGTCTGGCTCGACCACTTCATGGGCCAGCGCGCCGGATGAGGACTCCGTCTCTTCCTGCTCTTTCAGCTTGGCTTCGAGATCGGGGATCACGCCATAGGCTAGCTCGCCTGCTTTCGCCAGATCGCCTGCCCGCTGCGCCTTGTCGAGGGCAATGCGGGCCGCGTCCAAATCTTCCTTGATCTTCTGGGCGCCGGCGAGCTTGTCTTTGTCTTCCTGCCAGCGCTGGGTGAGAACATTGGCGCTCTCCTCCAGGTTGGCGATCTCCTTCTCAAGCCGCTCCAGGCGGTCCTTCGAGGCGCTGTCGGTTTCCTTCTTCAGGGCCTCGCGCTCGATCTTGAGCTGCATGAGGCGCCGGTCCATTTCGTCCAGCTCCTCGGGCTTGGAGTCCACCTGCATGCGCAGACGCGAGGAAGCCTCGTCCACAAGGTCTATCGCCTTGTCGGGCAGGAACCGGTCGGAGATGTAGCGATTGGACAATGTGGCCGCGGACACGAGCGCCGCATCGGAAATGCGCACGCCGTGATGCAGCTCGTATTTTTCCTTCAGGCCACGGAGGATCGAGATCGTATCCTCCACGGTTGGCTCGCCCACGAACACGGGTTGGAAACGCCGCGCAAGAGCCGCGTCTTTCTCCACGTGCTTGCGGTACTCCTCGAGCGTGGTGGCGCCGACGCAATGGAGTTCGCCGCGCGCGAGCGCCGGCTTGAGCAGGTTGGAGGCGTCCATGGCGCCGTCGGCCTTGCCTGCGCCGACAAGCGTATGCATCTCGTCGATGAAGAGAACAATCTGGCCCTCTGCGGCCTCAACCTCGGACAGGAGGGCCTTCAGCCGCTCCTCGAATTCGCCACGATATTTGGCGCCCGCGATCAGCGCGCCCATGTCAAGCGACAGCACCTTCTTGTCCTTCAGGCTCTCCGGCACATCCCCCTTGACGATGCGTTGCGCCAATCCTTCGACAATGGCCGTCTTGCCGACGCCCGGCTCGCCGATCAGCACGGGGTTGTTCTTCGTGCGGCGCGACAGAACCTGAATGGTGCGTCGGATCTCCTCGTCGCGGCCGATGACGGGATCCATCTCGCCCTTCTCGGCGGCCTCGGTGAGGTCGCGCGTATATTTCTTCAGCGCATCGTATTGCTGCTCGGCACCCGCCGAGTCGGCTGTGCGGCCCTTACGCAAATCGTTGATCGCCTCGTTCAGGCTCTGAGGCGTGGTTCCCGCTTCCTTGAGTACGGCGGCGGTCTCGCCCTCGTCCGACATGGCGAGCGCCTGGAGCGCGCGCTCCACGGTGACGAAGCTGTCGCCAGCCTTGGTGGCAATCTGCTCGGCCTGATCGACCGCGCGGCCAAGCGCCGGCGTCATCTGCGGTGCCTGGGCACCGGCGCCGGAAACTTTAGGCAATTTGGCGAGCGCCGCATCGGTGCGGGCCAGCGCGATCTTGGCATCGCCGCCAGCGCGGGAAATCAGCCCGGACGCGAGCCCTTGCTCATCGTCCAGAAGCGCTTTGAGGAAATGCTCGGGGGTGACCTGCGGGTTGCCGTCGCGCAGCGCAATCGTCTGCGCGGCCTGCAAAAACCCCTTCAAGCGGTCGGAGAGTTTCTCGAAATCCATGTGTTTCCCTCTTGAGGTGGCCAGAAATGAGGGCAGGCCGGAAATGTTGCATGGGTCGCATGCACCGCTGAGGGTGGGTCATACCAGCGGCATGTTAACGGACATATAGCGAGCCATTTTCCTCAGAAAAAGGGCCTTGGCCTTGAGCCGGAACAAAAAAACACAAACGGCGGTGCTATCGCGCCTTCAAGGTACGCTGCCAAAGGGTACCGCCGAGATATTTTGAGAACACGACGTTATACGCGACGATCACGGCGAAGAGAAGCAAAGCCGACCCGCCCTAAAGCTCAAATCCGTCCGGGGTCAAGCTGCCGGTGAGATAACCGACCGCGTAGCCGCCAGCGAAAAAGATCGTGATGAAATCGAAGATGGCAGCCAGAACCTTCCGCCACGTCGAAACGGGCTTGGCATTCGGCGCATCGGGCACAGGCGTGTAGGACATGCTCGCCTCTCGGCTGAGATCACGCGGAGACCACGCCCTACCCGTTCTCCGGGTGTGCGAGAAGACGGAACGGCCTAGCTGACAGTACCAGAGGCACCTTCGGTCTCTTCCGCGGCGCCCACCTCAACCGGCTGCTCGGCGCTATTGGCCTCCGCTGCGCCAATGGCTTCCGTGGTGGCGTGGGCCTCGCCGGCTGCCTGGGTCTCGCCGGTCGCCTGGGCCTCCGTGGCTGCGTGGGACCCATTATTGCGACGCTGCCGGCCACGACCGCGACCGCGACCTTCGGACGGCGCCTCGGCCGCATCAGATCCGGCCTCGCCGGAAGCAGCCTCTGCCGTTCCTTCGGAGTCAGTTTCGGCGTCCTCGTCCGCATTCTGCCGGCCGCGGCCAGCGCCGCCATTGGCCTGCTGCTGACCTTGCGGCTGTTCTCCGGCCTGAGGCCCGGCGGCCTGCGAATGGGCCGCCATGATGATGCGGTTGTAATGCTCGGCGTGCTGGAGATAGCTCTCCGCCGCGATGGTATCGCCCGAAGACAGCGCATCGCGAGCGAGCGACATGTATTTCTCGGCAACGTGCGCTGCGGTTCCCCGGATTTTCACATCGGGTCCGTTCGACTCGTAGTTCCGTGCCAGTGGATTCTGGGGCTTGCGGCTGCGGCCGCGACCCCTGCGATTCTGTTGTCCTTGCCTCATAAGCCTTTTTCACCTGATTGGCGGCCGACAGGCCGCACTCATCACTCCCTGATCTGTGGTCATGGACCAAGCCCAATCCGAGCATGCGAAGCGCCCGAAAAGCCGGCTCGGCCTTGCTAATTTTCTCAGCGGTTCTTTTTCTTGCTGCCTTGTCTCAGTCGGTCCCGGGCGCGAAGCAAAGTGCTTCTTGAGTTAGCGCCAGCCAACCAAATCTATTTTGCGATTCTACGGTTCCCGAACGGCCCAAGAGGCGCATGCGCCTGTCAATCGAGGTTCTGAAAGGAAATCCGCATTGTTGCTATGCAACCAGCGACGCCTAATCCCTGCTTTGGCTCGCCATATAGTCTGATTTCTCGGTTAGAACCTAGCCTGAACATCCAGATATTCCAAGCATATTTTTGGGCCTCCTAGAGCTTGCGGGCCCGTTGGTTTACGAAGACTTGGCGCAGATACAGCGGGGATGTCCCCCGAGATCCGTCTGGACTCCGTTGTCAGCGACCAAAAGACGCTCCTTGCGAAAAATCTCTGTTACGGCCCGCATCTGGGTGCAGCCGACCTCCACAAGCAACGACCCTCCTGGGTCAAGAAACCGCGCCGCGCCGTCCGCGATCCGCCGATAGGCATCGAGCCCGTCCGCACCGCCATCGAGCGCTGTCCGCGGATCGTGCCGGGCTACCTCAGGCGCGAGCCCATCGATCTCAGCGCTTGCGATATAAGGCGGGTTGGAGACGACGATATCGTAGCGGCCGGCCAGCCCCTCGAACCAATTGGCGGCCACGAACCGCGCTCGATCCGCAACGCCCAAGGCCAGCGCGTTGTCTCGGGCAACACGCAGTGCGCCGGGGCAACGATCGACGCCGACCCCCGTTGCCTCAGGCAATTCAGCAAGAAGCGTGACGAGAATGCACCCTGAACCCGTCCCCAAATCCAAGAGGCGCAGAGCGTGCCCCAACAAGTTCTCGCGGCCCACAAGATCCAGAGCTGCGACAATCAACGTCTCCGTATCGGGCCGGGGGTCGAGCGTGTGGGGATCGATCCGGAAATCTCGTCCATAAAACTCGCGCGTCCCGCGAATACGGGAGACGGGCTCGCCTGAGAGCCGCCGCTCGATATAGTCTTGGAAGCGCCGCTCGCAGCGCGGGCCAATCGGCTCACGGCCGTTCGTGATCAAGGCCTCGAACGACAAGCCCGTCGCGGTTTTCAGAAGCGCGCGCGCATCGAGCGCTGCCATTTCAATGCCGCCGTGCCGCAAAGTCTTGGCGGCAAGAGCCTGCGCGGACTGAAGGCTTGGGCTCACGCCTCGCCATCCTCCATCGCCGCAAGCTGGCTCGCCTGATCCTCCGTCGTCAGAGCATCGACGACTTCATCCAGCGCCGTCTCGCCCTCCAGCACCATATGAAGCTGATGCGTGGTGAGGCCGATGCGATGGTCTGTGACGCGGCCTTGCGGAAAGTTGTACGTGCGGATGCGCTGCGACCTGTCGCCCGATCCGATCTGACTGCGCCGGTCCTGCGCGCGCTCCGCATCAAGCTTCTCGCGCTCGAGGTCGTAGAGGCGGGCGCGCAGAACCTTCATGGCCTTGGCGCGGTTCTTGTGCTGAGACTTCTCATCCTGCTGGATCACAACGAGCCCCGAGGGAAGATGGGTGATGCGCACGGCGCTATCGGTCGTGTTGACCGACTGTCCGCCCGGACCGCTGGCGCGGAACACATCGACTCGCAGATCTTTTTCGTCGATCTGGACATCAACGTCTTCGGCCTCCGGCAACACCGCCACAGTCGCCGCTGAGGTATGGATACGCCCTTGTGCCTCGGTCTCCGGCACGCGCTGAACGCGATGTACACCGGACTCGTATTTCATCCGCGCGAACACGCCCTTGCCGGTAACATTGGCGATGATTTCCTTGTACCCACCCGTCGCGCCCTCGCTCGCGGACATGACATTGACCTTCCAGCCATGCCGGTCCGCGAAGCGCTGATACATGCGATAGAGGTCGCCCGCGAACAGTGCCGCCTCGTCACCGCCCGTGCCCGCACGCACTTCTAGGATCGCGCTCTTATCGTCCGCGTCATCCTTCGGCAGTAGCTGAATTTTTAGCTGATGCCCGAAGTCCTCGATTTTGCTCCCAAGGCCGCCGACTTCTTCTTCGGCCAAAAGCTTCATGTCCGCGTCGGCGTCGCGGTCCTCGAGAATTTCCTGCAAACCCGCATATTCCTCTTGCGCCTGGCGCAGAGCGTTGATGATCTCCACGATCGGATTCAGATCCGAGAACTCTTTCGAGAGCTGAGCGTAGCTCTCCGCATCGGCGCCGGAGGCGAGCTCGCCTTGGATGGCTTGCCAACGGGCAACGAGCTTGTCGAGCTTCTCGGCGGGAATCGTGGTCATGGTTTTACTTGAGAATCAGAAATTAGAATTTGCTGGGCAGCCGGTCGGCCTTGCGGCTGCGCGGGTCGTCGGGATCGAGAACCGGGTCCGACGTGTTGAAACCCGACGAAAGTCCGTTATCGCCCGAAGAACCGCCGAGCGCCATCCATAGGCCAAGCAGCACCACGACTGCAAGCAGGCCGACAATGCCCCATTTGAGAAGCGGCGACCTGGAAGACTTCGCTTCCGGCTCGTCGAGGATCTCGAGTTCGGCCTCACCGGGAAAACTGGCATCGTCCAACGGAATGTCCGCGCCGGCCAAATCCATCTCGAGCATGGCGTTGGGGTCGGGCGCATAGCCCTGCTGCGGATAAGGCTGCGGCTCGCCTGGGACACCAGTACCGGGGACGCTCGCGCCCGGAAAACTCGAGTCCGCCTGAAGCTGGGGAGCTGCCAGTTGCGGCGGCGGGGCGTGCCCTGCCGGCGCACCGCCCGGCCAGGCGGCATCGAACAGTTTAGCCCCCCCTTGCCGTGCTTCAGGTGCCGCATCAGGCCAAGCCGGTGGAGCGCCCTGCGGCTGCGGCATCGGCGCTTGGGCGGGCATGGCTTGTGGCGGCTGCGGAGCTTGCGGCTGCGGAACTTGGGGCTGCGGCGCTTGAGGTTGTTGCGCTTGCGGCTGTGCGGCTTGCGGCACGCCCGCCTGCCCGTTCGGCCAAGCAGGCGCCTGCGGAGCGGCTTGAGGGGCTGCTTTCGGCTGCGGCGCACCGTCCGACCATCCAGCAGGGGCCTGCGGGAAGGCCTGGCCTTGTGGTGTTGCTTGCGGTACCACTGGCGCTGGTGCGGTGGCCGGGGTGCCTGCCGCCGGAACCATCACCGGGACGTCCTGAACTGGCTTGGGCCCGAGCTCGACGACGCCGGCTTCCAACTGCGCGTAGATGCGGCGGAGCAACGGGCGGGTGTCGAGATTTAGAATCGTGCCATAGGCGCTGACTACCCGGCAAGTCTCGGGCCATGGCGGCAGGGCGTATAGAGCACCCTGCTCAAGCGCCTGCACGACCTCGACCGGCGTCGCAATGCGCGCGGCCAAGTCCGCCTCGGTCAGATTGCTCGCGGCTCTGAGGTCCCGAAAAAGATCGGCCACTTCCGCGTCATAGCCGGCAGACATTACTTCCAATCCCGTGAGTGCATAGCCTCGGCCGCCCCGACCTCAGCCGAGGAGCCTACCCAATAGCTGCTGTCGCAGCCGCGAATCCCCAAAGCCCGGACAGTCCCCCCGATAGCCAGCTTACACAAGCCCAATGGCCAAGACTTTGCAAGCCTTCGAGAGTTTGCGGGCGTTGGCAGGCCGGCGCTCGAGACGCTAAACGCCCGCCAACCGCCGGAAACGTGGGCCCGCCTAAATCTGGACCCCTGTTTCGGCGGCGAATTGCTTCAATTGTTCACGCAAAGAGGTCGTCCGGCTATCGAGCAAATCTTCGAGCTTGGTGGCCAGACTGTTCGCGTCCAGCGAAAGCACCATGGCTTTGACCGGCCCGACCGAGGCCGGCGCCATGGAAATAGAACGGAATCCAAGTCCGAGCAGCGCCATGGCCTCGAGGGGCTTGCCGGCCATCTCGCCACAAAGTGTGAGCGGCGTTTCGAGACGGTCCGCCTCCCGCACGATATGCCGCAGGGCCCTCAACGCCGCCGGATTGAGCGAATCGAACCGCCCCGACACGCGTTCGTTACCCCGATCGGCCGCAAACAGGAACTGGATAAGGTCGTTCGACCCGACTGAGACGAAGTCCGTCATGGGCAGCAGGTGATCGAGCTGCCACAAGAGCGCCGGCACCTCGACCATGGCACCGACCATCAGCGTCGCGGGCTCCGGGCGGCCATG
>NZ_JBAWCQ010000110.1:0-3257 GCF_049590335.1 Methyloceanibacter sp. | reverse complement strand
GCATGAATCCCTTCAAGTTCGGGATGGTCGGCAGCACAGACACGCACACCGCGCTCAGCACGATCGATGAAGACAATTTCTTCTCGAAGTTCTCTTCCTACGAGCCCAACCCGCATCGGGCGACGCACGAAGGCAAGAAGAACGAGGAGCTCGGAATCGAAGGATTTACGGGCTGGAAGTATAACGCGGCAGGCACTGTGGGTGTGTGGGCGACGGCCAATACGCGCGGGGCGATCTTCGACGCTATGAAGCGGCGCGAGACCTACGCAACGACCGGGCCGCGCATGCGCGTGCGGCTCTTCGGCGGTTTCGATTTCGATGAGAAAGATGCCGCCCGCCGCGACCTCGCTGTGCTCGGCTACACCAAGGGTGTGCCCATGGGTAGCGACCTGACGGGGACCCCTGACGGCAAGGCGCCGAGCTTTCTCGTCTACGCTTTGCGCGATCCGATTGGCGGCAATCTCGACCGCATTCAGATCATCAAGGGCTGGATCGACGCCGACGGCAAGCCGCAAGAAAAAGTCTACGACGTGGTTTGGTCCGGCGACCGCAAGCCCAGCACGGACGGCAAGGTGCCGCCGGTCGGCGATACGGTGGACCTGTCGATCCCCAGCTGGACCAACACGATCGGCGCCCCAGAGCTGGGCACGGTCTGGACCGACCCGGACTTCGATCCCAAGGTCAGTGCGTTCTACTATGCGCGGGTGATCGAGATTCCAACGCCGCGTTGGACCGCATACGACGCGGCGAAGTTCGACCTCAAGCTGCCAGATGAGATTGTCCTCAAGGGACAGGAGCGGGCCTACACCGCGCCCATCTGGTATTCGCCGAAGGGATAAAGCCGTATGAGGCGTAGAGGCGCGCGCGGCAGGAGTGCCCGCACGATCGCGATTTTTATTGTGGCGGCCATGCTGTTCGCGGGGGGCGGCGCACTTGCCTGCGGCTATCACAATCCCAGCGATATCGCCCGCGGCACCTTGAACTACATCTATCCGAAGGCGCTCTATGTGAGGACGGCCGTTTGGCAGGCGCAGAACAGCGGTTTGCTGCCGCCGAGACCGGCACGCGTCGTCAAGGACCTGTTCGCGTATCAGCGCATTGCCGACGGCTTGCAGCAATTGGGAGACGCTCTTGCGTTGCCGCCGGCGCCGCGTTTTGGATTCACGGTTATCCTGCTCGATTCTATGCTGTGGAGCCGCTATGCACCGGGCGAGAGCGGCTTTGACGTCGATGTCCACGTCAAAGGCTCTAAGAAGGGCGACGCAGTTCTCGTGACCCAAAGTGAAGTCATTCTTGCATTGAATGCGGGCAGCCTCAGCTTCGACGTGGCTGAGGTGCAAGGCTTGATCCGCCTTTATGGTCCAGTGGACCGTCAGGAGGCCGTGCGGTCCGTCTTGCGAGGCCTGCCGGTAGATGCGCGTGCAGACCCGCCGCAAGGCGCAGAGGGAGCGTCAGGTTAATACAATGAGTTTCATTTCGAGGCTGGCACGCGAACCGCTGGTCCATTTCGTGTTGATCGGTGCGGCGGTCTTTGCGGCCTTTTCGCTCTTCGCCGACGACGACGAAACCGAGGCCCGGGACCGTATAGTCGTGACCGAGGGCCGGGTGCGGCAACTGGCGCAAATCTTTGCCAAGACATGGCAGCGCCCGCCGACGCCGCAGGAACTGCGCGGGCTCTTAGATGCGTTCGTCAAGGAAGAGGTCTATTACCGCGAGGCGGTGAAACTGGGCCTCGACCGGGACGACACGCTCATCCGCCGCCGCATGCAGCAAAAGATGGAGTTTTTGTCGGAGCCCGGCCGGGAGGTGCTGGCCGCCGACGATGTGGCGCTGCAGGACTATCTGGACAGCCACAAGGACAACTATCGCGTCGATCCAAAGCTGGCTTTCGAGCAGGTGTTCATCAAGGCGAAAGCGTCAGAGGAAGATGCGGCCGGCCGCGCGGCCGAGGCGCTTAAAGCCTTGACGGCCGGCGGAGACCCTGCCGCGTTCGGCGATGCCACCTTGCTGCCGAAGGACATTCCGCTCTCCCCTTTGCGCGCGATTGAGCGCGATCTCGGCGAGGCGTTTTCGAAAGGCTTGGAGGATGCCCCGCTGGGCAAATGGACGGGGCCGGTTCGCTCGCCGTTCGGCCTGCATCTCGTCCGCGTCAGCAAGCGAGAGGATGGCTACGACCCGAAACTCGATGAGGTGCGGGCGGCGGTGCTGCGCGACTGGCGAAACTTGAAGCGGCAAGAGTACGAAGCGCAGGCCTATGACAAGCTGCGCGCGAAATATGAGGTCGTCTTGCCTGCGGCCAAGCCCTCCGAGCCGGACAAGGATAAGACGAAGTGATCCGGCTTCTCATCGCTCTCGTGTTTGCGCTCGCGCTGCGGGGAGAGTGCGAGGCCCATGAGTTGCGGCCAGGCTTTCTGGAGATCCAACAGACAGGCGTGGAGACCTATGATGTGCGCTTCAAAGTGCCCGCGCGCGGCGACATGCGTCTTGGTCTTCACGTGCGCCTGCCGGCAGACTGTACCGAGACCCAGCCGGCGCGGACCGAGCGTGCCGGCGCCGCGGCTTTGGAACATTTGGCTGTTCGGTGCCCGGGTGGACTTGTGGACCGCGAAGTTGCCATTGATGGCTTGTCCAGCACGTTCACCGATGTCGTCGTGCGGGTGGAGTCTGAAGATGGCTCCATACAAGCGGCGCGGCTGACGCCCGATCAACCGTCTTTCACCGTCGCGGCCGCACCGACCTGGGTCGATACGGCCCGCACCTATTTCCTCTTGGGCGTGGAGCATATTCTGCTCGGTATCGACCACTTACTGTTCGTGCTGGCTCTGCTGCTGCTCGTCCGCGACGTGTGGATGCTGGTCAAAGTCATTACCGCCTTCACCGTTGCGCATAGCATCACGCTCGCCCTCGCGGCACTGGGCTGGGCCCAGATCCCGCAAGCCCCCGTCGAGGCCGTCATCGCCCTCAGCATCATGTTCGTGGCGGCGGAGATCGTGCGTCAGACTGGGCCTGAGTCGGATTTCACCAAGCGCGCGCCCTGGCTCGTCGCTTTCGCGTTCGGGCTCCTGCACGGGTTGGGCTTCGGCGGCGCGCTGAAGGAGATCGGCCTGCCGCAATCCGACGTGCCGCTGGCTTTGCTCTCGTTCAATCTCGGTGTGGAGGCGGGCCAGCTTCTCTTCGTCTTCGCGGTCGTGGGCGCCGGCGCCCTGGTCCGCCGATTCCTGTCTCTCGAACGCCCATGGCTCCGGACAGCTCTGGGC
>NZ_JBAWCQ010000109.1:0-4781 GCF_049590335.1 Methyloceanibacter sp. | reverse complement strand
GGGCCATCCAGATGTCTGCGGCGTTGGTCTTGAAGCGGAGTCGCTTAGCGGTTGGATGCGGACTGAAGACGAGGTTCGCCCAGTCTTCCGGCGGGATGGCGGCGAGTTCTTCGATGGTCACGGGCTGAGCATCGGCTGCATCGAACGCATCCGCAAGCGCCTTCTCGAGTGCGGCGAGCTCGGCAACCTCCTTGTGTTCCGAGAAGGGCGCGGTCTCCCGCGCGAACTCGGGAAGGTAGCGGCCGAACCAGCGCGCGTTGCGCTTGTCCGAAGGGTGTTTGGCAATATAGCCCTGCGCTAGGTCCGAAAACGCCTGGTCTCCGAGATAGACGTGCGTCAGCTCATAGTCGTGGCCCAGAATCTCGGCGAGCCGAAGTACATAGGCGTTTCGGTAGACGCCGAACAGGGTGCACCGGTCCTCGCGATCGTTGTCGTTTATATCGGTCAGGATTGCGTCGTCGCCCGACACGATTCCAGCCTGGAAACGTGCTTGGAGGTCTTTGAGGCGTGTCATGACAGTCCCGTCACTCCGCGGCGACCACCCGTTTGGCCGCTTGAACCTCCCGGGCAATCTTGCGAGCGATATCGAGTTCGGCGACCACCTCCGCCAACGGCGGAATGTTGTCGTCCCGCTCGATCATAGTCGAGACCGGGCCGAAATGAGAAACGGTCTCGCGGTAGAAGTTCCAGACGTCGTCGCATACGGGGTGATCGTGCGTGTCGACGATATGGTCTCCCTCGTGGCTATGGCCCGCGAGATGAAATTGAATGATCCGGTCGCGCGGAACGCCATACAGAAAGTCGCGGGTGGAAAAGCCGTGATTGCAGGCGCTGACATAGATGTTGTTGACGTCGAAGAGCAGCCAGCAATCGGCGCGGCGAGCGACTTCGCTGACAAAGTCCCATTCGCTCATTTCCGACTCCGCAAATGTCACGTAGCTCGAAACGTTTTCGAGGGTTAGGCGGCGGCCCAAAAAGTCCTGTACGCGGCTGACCCGCTCGACCACATGGTCCAGGGCTTCCTGCGTATACGGAATTGGCAGGAGGTCGTGGAGGTTCACCCCATGCACGCCCGTCCAGCAGAGATGGTCGGAAATCCATTTCGGGTTTACGCGGTCTGCGAGCGTCTTGAGCCCGGTCAAATATTCCATGTCGAGTGGCGCGGTGGACGCGATCGACAGCGACACGCCGTGCATGACGATCGGATAGCGCTCGCAAATCTCGTCTAGGATCTGCAAGGGCTTGCCGCCGGGGATCATGTAATTCTCGGAGATGATCTCGAACCAGTCGACATTCGGTGCGCCTGGCAAAATCTCGTCGTAGTGCTCGGGACGCAGCCCAAGGCCGAAACCGAGATAGGGTGGTTTGTGGTCGGACAAGGCGATCTCCGGAATTTCAATGCGCCGATCTTATACCAAAGAAAGGCGAAACCGGCCGCGAATGCGGCCGGTCTCAATTGGCGTGGGGCTAGCTCTTGAACTCGCCACCCTTTTCAGCGCACTCGGTGTCCGTCATGACGACGAAACCCTTGCCCTTACAGGCATTGTGGCCCTTGCAGGCGCTCGAGGCGGTCTTGCAGGCGCTCTGGCCCTTGCAGCCGTTGACGCCGAAACATTTACCAGTGTTGCCGCCCTCGGCAAATGCGGACGTGGCAAGCGTGCCGGACACCAGCAGCGCAGCAGCGGTAAGGGCAATCGAGGTGCCAGTTTTCTGAGTCATCTTCATCGGTACTCTCCTATCTTTAGGGTTCCCTAAGTCTGGCGCCGAACGCCATTTCAGGACGGTAGCTCCGATTCCTGCGTAGAATACGTCACACCTCTTCAAAGCGTTGTGACCTGCTTCACGCTGACGTGAATAATGCCTCTTCGCATCAGTTTCGATCCGCAGTGTTTTCGCTGTGCGCTCCGAACCGCTATCATTCATCGCCAAGGGGGAACTCCGTATGAGTTTCAAGGATGTCATTGTCTATGTCGACGGGACCGAAGCGTCCAAGGCACGTTGCGGTTTGGTGATTGGCCTGGCCAAGGCGCAGGGCGCGCATCTCGTCGCGATCGCGTTCGCCCCGCAGGCGTTGATGCCACTCTATGGCGCTGATGTGGCATTCGCCGACATGAGTGGCGTGCTTGAAAGCGTAAAGGAGCAAGGCGAGGAGGCGTTGGCGCGCTTCGGGACCGCCGCGGCCGCGGCTGGGATCTCGCACGAAGCGCGGCTCATGCATGGGACGAGCGACGAGTTCCCGCACGATTTCGCCGCCGCGGCGCGCCTCACCGACCTCGCGATCCTCGGTCAGCCACGGGACGGGGATCCGCTTGTGGGTCAATATGCGCTGCTGGAGCGCTGCCTGTTTGCCTCGGGCCGGCCCGTGCTCATCGTGCCCGCCGCGCCTGTGGAATCGGCCGACGGCGATACGATCGTCGTGGCTTGGGATGGAAGCGCGGAAGCCGCGCGCGCCTTCAGCGATGCCCGCACGTTCCTCAAGGCCGCGAAGCGGGTCGTGCTTTTGGCCGGTCTTCGCGAGGAGTCTCGCCATGATATCGGTGTATCGGCGGATGGCATGGTCGCGCATCTGGCCCGCCACGGTGCTAAGGCCGAGGTAATCAAGATCACGATGAGCGAGGGCGGCGATATTGGGCGGCTCTTACTCTCGCGCGCGAAGGAGTTGGAGGCGGATATGATCGTGATGGGCGCGTTCCATCACTCGCGCTGGCGCGAGCTCATTCTAGGCGGCGTCACGCTGACCATGCTGGAAGAGGCGACCATCCCTCTGCTCATGGCGCACTAGCGATGGCCGAAGCCGCATGACGCTTCACCTCGTAAAGCTCTGTGTCGGGATCGACCGGCTGCAGGACCTGAGGATCTGGCAGGCGAAGCGCCGGGACGATCTGGCACGGGCGGGGCGCGTTGCAGAGCTTTGCCACAAGACCAAGCAGATGCCGCGCCGTAGGGTTGAGGTCTTGGATGGCGGTTCACTCTACTGGGTTATCAAGGGGTTCGTCTCGGCGCGGCAGCGCATCCTCGATCTGAAACAAACGGTGCGGGAGGACGGCCGGCCCTGTTGCGGAATCGTGCTTGAACCCAAGATCATTGAGACGCGGCCGAACCCCCGCCGTCCATTTCAGGGCTGGCGCTATTTGGAGGCCGATGAGGCCCCCCCGGATCTCTCCGAGTCAGACGATGGCACCGACGAGATGCCGCCCGGCATGCGGGAGGAACTGCGCGCGCTAAGGCTCATCGACTGACGCTTTTACGCTTGCGGTGGGACCGGCACGTTGTCGATCAGGCGCGTCTTCCCGAGAAATGCGGCAACGAGGATCCGAGCCGAAGCAACGGGTCCGGACAAGGGCGCCAACGTTTCCGGATCGCGAGCTTCGAGATAGTCGACGCGGAATCCGGCGGCCTCGAGCGCCGCGCGCGCGCTTTCCAGAGCCTGCTCGGCGCTGAGGCCTGCCGCCAGCTCGTGCGAGGCCTGCTGGATCGCGGCGTGCAGCAGCGGCGCCGTCTCGCGCTCCTCTGCCGAGAGATAGGCGTTGCGGGAGGACAGGGCCAATCCGTCCGGTTCGCGCACGATGGGACCACCAACAATCTCGATCGGAACATTCAAGTCCCGCACCAAGCGCTGGATGACGAGGAGCTGCTGGTAGTCCTTCTCGCCGAAGATCGCGATATCAGGCGTGCACTGCAGAAGAAGCTTAGTGACCACGGTAGCCACACCGTCGAAATGAGCGGGACGGGTCGCGCCGCATAAACCGCCGGTTATGCCTGCCACATGGACCTTGGTGGCAAAACCCTCCGGGTACATCTCGTTGGCGTTCGGGGTGAAGAGCAGCGCCGCGCCGGCCTGTGCCAGAAGCGCTGCGTCCCGGGCCTTGCCACGTGGATAGGCCGCGAAGTCTTCGTTGGGGCCGAACTGCAGCGGATTTACGAAGATCGACGCGACCACGTGGCCGGCGAGCCGGTTTGCCTGCTGGACCAGCGACATGTGGCCCTCATGGATCGCGCCCATGGTGGGGACCATGGCAACCGTCTCGCCCCGCGCGTGCCAGGCGGCGACGCGGGCGCGCAAGTCCGCAACGGTTCTGACGATCTCGAGTTCGGTACTCATCGGAGGCTTTCCAAAAAATAGCGCGGTTCGGGAAGGCGCGCGACCATAACGCCTCGCCGCGAAGCCCCGAAACACTTAAATTGGAGTGATGAACGCGCCAACCGCCGCATCGGGTTCAAGCGCTCCGCAGGCCGACCGGGCGGCGCTGAACGCGGCCTTGCTCTTCGATGAGGACGCGCTGGTCGCGGCTCTGATCGTGGCCGCGCGTTTCAGCCGCGAAGACCGGCGCAGGATAGCCGGTATTGCCACCCGGCTTGTGGAGTACGCCCGGGTAGGGCGGCGATGACAGCCGAGCCCCCGCTCGGCATTGTGAATGCGGCAAAAAACGACCATCTATAGGAGTGTGGATTTTCCCAGGGTTTGAACCGCATCGCGGAGCGGATGAATGAGCGAACCTAAGACCCCGTCTAAGACCGCCTCAAGCGATGTCGCGCCTCGAAGCTCGTCCTCCGCGGAATTGGATGCCTTTCTGAACAAGGTTCAGACCCTCCAGCCCGCTGCGGCGGGAACTGGGCGGATGATTTTCGCCATGGACGCGACCATGAGCCGTCAGCCCACCTGGGACCTCGCGCTCGGGCTGCAGAGCGAGATGTTTCGCGCGGTCAAGGAAGTCGGCGGGCTCGATGTGCAGCTGATCTATTTCCGGGGCTTCGGCGAATGCCGGTCCAGCCGTTGGGTC
>NZ_JBAWCQ010000108.1:0-23222 GCF_049590335.1 Methyloceanibacter sp. | reverse complement strand
ACTCCTGCCGTTAGCGCTAGGAGCCCCGGTGAGCCCCGGCCGCCACTCACAGAAATGGCCGGGGCTCAAGACCATCACGGAGGAGAGCGCGTTCACGACGGGCCCGCGATGATCTATGAAGGAACGTGGTCGACCAGCCTCCGGATCAGTGTGGCGCGAACTTTCATCTCCACTGAGCGGCCCGCAATACGTCAGACGATCAGTCAATCGAAAGTCAGCGGCACGGCGCCGGTCTGCTGCAGGAGCCCGAGCATATCTTCGGCACCATCATGGGCGGTGATTTTGCCATCGACGATCGTCTCGATATCGAAGCCTGAGGTTTCGAACTTTCTGCCGGACGGTCTATAGCCGAAATAGTCTCCGGTCTGTGTTCGGGTCAGCGTCCACTTCACGATGCATTTGTCGCCGTGTTCGATGACGTAATCGACCGCGATATGCCAATCGGGAAACGCAGCGGCCTGCTCCTTCGCCAGCTCTTGACCCGCTCGACACTGTTATCCAGACCGAAGGGGGCGATATGATTGACATAGCCGGGCGCATACAACTCGTCGAGGACCTCGAATTTCTTCTGATTGATGACCTCGTCGTAGAATCGATAGAGCGGTTTTGTCTCGTCGAACATCGGTGATTTTCCTCGAGGACAGTCGTCATCAGGACAATCGGTCTGGGGACAATCGGCATAGCGCCGGGCCGCAAACTACCTGGCGATGAGATAGATACTCAGCGCCGCGAAGAGAATGCCGAGCAGCTTGCGGTAGGTGAGCGGCTCGTTGAGAAACACGATCCCCAGCAGCGCGCCGCCAACGACGAACATCCCATATATGGGAACCACTTCGGTGGCGGGACCAAGAGACAGCGCCCGAAACAGCGAAGCCACCGCGACAATAAGCGCGATGCCTGTCGCGAAACTCCAAAGGGCACTGGGTTTTGCGAGGTCGTTCAGCACAAAGCCCACGAAGTCGCCGCGCAAGAGAGCGATAGCCCACGCCCCAACTCCGACGATTGAGACGGCAATCGCCAGGACATAGGAGCTGGACACATCGCCGGCGCGCGTTGCCAGCTTGACCAGCAGCGTCACCAGCGAATAGCCTACCATTCCAAGCAACGCCCAGCCGACATAGCCCATGCGATCGTCCCCTTCGCTTCGCGCGGCCGCGCCGGACCAGGCTAGGACGGATCGAGCCGCAGCACCCGCCCCTCTGCGCCGTCGGTCACGACATAGAGCGTCCCGTCGGGCGCCGTCGCAAACCCGCGCGGACGTGCAGTCCCAAAATCGATCCGCTTCTCGCCAACCACCTTGCCTTCTTCTATCTCGATGCGGCGGATATCGTGTGAGGCGAGCCCCGCGGACAGCAGGTCGCCTTTCCAGTCCGGAAATGCGGAGCCCGTGTAGAGGTGAAGGCCGCCAGGGGCATGCGTATCTACCCATGCGATGGTTGGGTCCGCATAGGTCGGCCCCTCGATCCGCGCCGTGAGCACCGAGCCGTCGCGGTAGTCCCTGCCAAACGTCACCCGCGGCCAACCGTAGTTCTCGCCCTTTTCGACAAGGTTCAGTTCATCCCCGCCCAGCGGGCCATGTTCGGAGGACCAGACGGCGCCGCTCTCGGGGTCGACGACGATCCCTTGCGCATTGCGATGACCGAAGCTCCAGATCTCGGGCTCCGCGCCCTCCAGCTCGACGAACGGGTTGCCGTCCGGCACGGACCCGTCAGGCTTCAGGCGGATCACCGTTCCGAATTGGCTCTGCAGATTTTGAGCCTGCTCGCGCGCGAACGTGTCGAGAAACACGACCGGCGGGTTGCCGCCATCCCCGATCGTGGCGAGCAGCGTGCCGTCCGGCAGGAAGGCGAGCCGCGACCCGAAATGCTGGCCGTCCCGCTTGCCTTGGGAAACAGAAAAGATCTCCTCGAAATCCTTCAGTCCATTCCCTGTCCAAGTCGCGCGGCCAATGGCCGTCCGGTTGTCGTCCAGCGTCCCGCGCGCGTAGGTGAAGTAGAGACGCTTGTCGTTCTCGAAGTCCGGACTGACGACAATATCGAGTAGGCCGCCCTGCCCGCGGACCAGCGTCCCGTCCGGCCCGTTGCGCGATGTCATGACCTCGACGGGGAAAGACACGATCGTGTCCTGCAGTTGACCGTCCTTCAGGATGCGGATGTCGCCGTCGCGCTGGGTGATCAGCAACGTGCCGTCGGGAAGAGCCGCCAGACCCCAGGGAAACTCAAGCGGGCCGGTAACCTCTGTGATCTTCACGCCGTCTTGGATCGGCACGAAACCCCGGCTCAAACGGGTGTCGGCAAGCGCCGAAGAACTGAAGATACAAGCGGTCGCAAACAGAGAGGCAGCAACGCGTACGCGCACGGTTGGGCTCCTTGTAATCTGCGATGCACTCATCTCAAGACGGCATGATCGGAACGCCGTAGAGTCATCAGACGTCTGCGGGATAACCTATCACGGAGAACCATCCTATAAGTAGGCGCCTGTGAAGATTTGCCCAGCTTTTCGAGCTTTTTCGCGATGGTGGGCCGGAGCTGACTGTAGACTAAGCCCGTCATTGTAATTGCCGAGCCTGTCTCAAGCATCTGGGCTCGACGTCACAGAACGGCACCACCATGGAGTTGCATAGCGTGTTTGAGATTGCGGATTCATGACAGCTGAATGGGGAGTCTTGGCGGTCGCCGCGCTGGTGTTTGTCTATGCGCTGTTCGGCAAGCGGCTGTCCGACAGCATTCTCACGGGCCCCATGCTGTTTCTGTTCGCCGGTTGGGGCTTTCACAGCCTCGGGCTGATCGAACTCGGCCACGGCGCGCGCGGTCTTTACATTCTCGCGGAGATCAGCCTGGTGGTGCTGCTGTTCGCGGACGCAGCCGCGATCGATCCCAGTCGCCTTTGGCGAGGCGCATCCATCCCGGCACGGATGCTCATCTTTGGGCTGCCCCTCGCCATCCTGTTCGGGTTTCTTGCCGGGGCCGGCCTCCTCCCCAACTGGCCGCTCTGGGAACTGGCGCTAGTGGCGGCGATCCTGGCGCCGACCGATGCCGCGCTCAGCCAGCCGATCATTACGGACCCGCGCATCCCTGAGCGGATCGGCCGCTCCCTGTCAGCCGAAAGCGGGCTCAATGACGGCTTCGCTCTCCCCTTTGTTTTGTTCTTCGGCTGCTTCGCCGTAGGCGGTGTTCACAATGAGGTGCAAGTCCCCTGGTGGGTGTTCGTGGGTCAGCAGGTCGGACTTGGCGCGCTGATCGGCGGCGTTATTGGCTATGCGGGGGGCTGGCTTTTGCGCCTGGCCCAGGATCGCGGTCTGACATCGGATCGCTTTGGCGGCATCGCAGTTCTTGCACTCGCAGGCATTGCCTACCTCGCAGCTCAAGGCGGCCACGGCAATGGATTCCTGGCAGCGTTCGTTGCGGGTCTCGCCTTCGGCGAAGTCCTGCGCGGGCGGAGCCGATTCGTCTTCGAGTTCATCGAGACCGAGGGGCAGATACTGACCGTCTTGTCCTTCTTCGTGATCGGCGCCGTGTTGTTGCCGGAAGGTCTGCCGCATGTGACCTGGCCCATGGTTGCGCTGGTGCTCGCCAGCCTGTTCATCCTGCGACCCATTACGATCTGGCTGTCACTTGCCGGTGCCGGCATCGGAACCAAGGAGAAGCTTTTCTACGGCTGGTTCGGCCCGCGCGGCTTGGCCACGGCGCTCTTTGCGCTGCTGGTCCTCGACGCCTTCGATCTCCTGACGATGCGCGATGAAATTCTGGCCATGGCCGCGATCGCCGTGCTGCTCAGCGCGGTGCTCCACGGCCTAACAGCCGCGCCCGCCGCAAAGCTCTTCGACAAAGATGCCGGGCGCGATGGGACGGCGTCCGACGGCACTCTCACAGATACGTGACTGCCGGGCGGTGATCTACGCGGCGCGGCCGATGCGTAAGTGGGTCATTGCTAAACATTTCCCCCCCCCCACGGAGGACTTCATGAAAGTATTTCGCATTTTCGCCGCCATCGCTCTTATGTTCTTCACATTCTCGCACGCGAACGCCATGTCCAAGGACATCGTTGACACCGCGGCGGGCGCCGGCCAGTTCAAAACTCTGGTTGCTGCGATCGAAGCTGCTGGTCTCGTCGATACATTGAAGGGCGACGGCCCCTTCACTGTTTTTGCACCGTCGGATGAGGCTTTCGCAAAGCTCCCTGCCGGCACGGTTGACGATCTGCTGAAGCCCGAAAACAAGGACAAGCTCATTGCGATCCTCACCTATCATGTCGTGCCCGGAAAGATCATGGCCGGCGATATCGCCGGTAAGTCGACCGAAGTGAAGACTGTTCAGGGCGACACGTTGGATGTCGATGCCACGAATGGTGTGACGGTGGACAAAGCCAAGGTCGTAAAGGCAGATATCGTCACCTCCAATGGCGTCATCCATGTCATCGACTCGGTGGTGATGCCCAACTAAGTGCTTCCATCTGGAAGCTGCGTCAGCGGGCCTCGATGTTTCATCGGGGCCCGCTAATTTGTTGCTACCAACGCCGAGGACGCGTCACTCGCCGCCACGCGCGGCGGATGCGGTGGCGGTTAACAGGACAGATCAACAGCGGAGCGCCGGACGAGCGGGCGGCGGTCCCGGGCGCGGCGCCAGCTCACTTCCTCGACGAGCGATTGCCGTTTGAGCGTAGCGACAGGCGGCGCGGCTTTTGCACTGTTTGAAACGAGCCCGGCACAAAACAACACTGCCAAATCGATCATCCCGATAAGTACTTTGCGGATGTCTTCCTCCCCGGAAGTAAGCGTTTTGTCAGAATCCACCCCGCACGCGATCACGATGAAATGCCGTCGACATTGCAAACGAAGTGGCGTGTGCGGGATGATGGCCGGTGACCGGCTTCCCGATCGTAGTTTCTCTGCGAGTTCGACGAATACGATGGCCTTTTGCTTGTCGCCACATTTTCCACCGATTGTCGAAAGCCACCAAACGCCATCAGCGGATGAGTCGAGAGCAGCGCTCGGAGCCAAGGACGCTAAGGGCATTACGGCCAATCTGAACCTGGGAAAGCCCTCCGCGGTTGGGACTTCCGAGGCTACGGGACCGCCAAGACATCAGAAAGAAGATTTCTGTCGTGCCGCGCAGCGAGCGGATGAAGGAAAACCCTATCTGCGGCCGAGATTAACGCGTCAGCTGCGCCGTGCGCGCTGCCTTGCGGGGCGACCGGGTTGGAAGGGGAACCCGCGCCGGCGACTTGAGGATGTTCGTCACATTGAGGCGACCGGCCAGCAACTCATCTGACAGCTTGGTGTTAATCCAGAACGCATTCTCGCTCTGCTCGGACCCGGCCCCAGGCGCCAAATCCTTGGCCGTGGTCGCACCGACCAAGCTCGTCAACGTGACGGCCAAGACGCCCACAATCATATGCCGACGTTTGTTCATCGCCGCCGAGTGTGAGCCGGCGGCGATAAACAGCGAGTTTAGAGATTTGCTTAATAATACGTTTACACTGTGTTGCGGCCGTCAGGCTTTGCGCTTCAGAAGCTCATCCAAGCTCCAGGATCCGCCACCGGCAAACGCGATGTACAGAAACAGAAAGCAGAAGAGTATCGCAGCGTCGCCCCCATTGAGCAGCGGATAGATGCTCTTGGGAGCATGTGCCAGCCAGTAGGCGAACGCCATGAGCCCTGAGAGGACGAAGGCCGTCGGCCGCGTGAACAGTCCCACTACCAAGAGTGTGCCGCCGACAATTTCGAGGACGCCGGCAATCCACGGCAACGAAAAGGCCTCGGGCGTGAATGGGCCTTCCGGAAATCCGAGCAGTTTGGATGTCCCGTGGGCCATGAAGATCAGCGCGGCAACAACTCGCACAATGCTCAAGACGCGTGGCGCCCACTCGGTTTGAAGTCTATCGGCCATTTCGGCATTTCCTCCCGTTGGTCACTAAAGTGGCGGGGAGCTTATCGCGCGAAATGAGGTCCGTCATGTCACGAACGAGAGAGACGTGGGAAATCGGCCACGAAAAAGGGGGGCCTCGAAGGGCACCCCCTTTGCAATTTTCTCAAGCGTGACCCGCGCCGACACGGCACGAACAGGACTTACGCAGCTGCGCTTTCGGCGATCGGAACCTCGGCAATGGTTTTCAGAATCTGCGAAGCGATCTGGTAGGGGTCGCCTTGCGAGTTCGGACGACGGTCTTCCAGGTAACCCTTGTAACCGTTCTTCGGGAAGCTGTTCGGCACGCGGACCGAAGCGCCGCGGTCGGCAACGCCGTAGCTGAACTCGTTCCACGGCGCCGTCTCGTGCTTGCCGGTCAGACGCATGTGGTTGTCCGGGCCATACACCGCGATGTGCTCCTCGAGGTTTTTCTCGAATTGGGCCATCAGCGCCTTGAAGTATTCTTCGCCACCAACTTCACGGAGATAGGCGGTGGAGAAGTTGGCGTGCATGCCGGAGCCGTTCCAATCGGTGTCGCCGAGTGGCTTGCAGTGGTACTCGATGTCGACGCCGTATTTTTCGGTCAGGCGCTCAAGCAGATAGCGCGCCATCCACATCTCGTCGGCCGCCTTCTTGGAGCCCTTGCCGAAAATCTGGAACTCCCATTGGCCCTTCGCCACTTCGGCATTGATGCCTTCGTGGTTGATGCCGCAGTCCAGGCACAGGTCGATATGCTCCTCGACGATCTGACGGGCGATCGAACCGATCTGCTTGTAACCAACGCCGGTGTAGTACTTGCCTTGCGGCTCGGGATAACCGTGTTCCGGGAAGCCAAGCGGGTGGCCGTCCTTGTAGAAAAAATATTCTTGCTCGAAACCGAACCACGTACCGTCGTCATCCAGGATGGTCGCGCGCATGTTCGTGGCATGCGGCGTGCCGTCTGGGTTCATCACTTCGCAAAGAACCAGGGCGCCGTTCGTGCGGGCGGGGTCAACGAAAACGCGGATCGGCTTCAGAACACAGTCGGAGTTGCTGCCATCGGCCTGCAAGGTCGAGCTACCGTCGAAACCCCAGTCCGGAAGTTCTTCGAGAGTCGGAAAGCTATCGTACTGTTTGATCAAGGTCTTACCACGCAGGTTCGGCACTGGTGTGTAACCGTCGAGCCAAATGTACTCGAGTTTAAACTTTGTCATTGTGAGTCCTTCTGAGTTTTAGCGACTGCACGGATGAATCCCCGCGAGAGGCAGGTAGCCAACACTTCCCCAACGCAGTTTTTGTGCCAATGCGTACAATTCGTGCGCTCCTGGTGAACGGCACGAACCGCAAGCCCATATCGCAACGTCCCGCTATACATTTTTCCGCAACAGTCCTAGCGGCTTAGGGAGTCCGATCCCGGTGCGCCTTTTTGCCGATCACTCGGCATCGAGGTGGTCAATCAGAATGCAGGGCTGCCTTGCCACGCAAAGCAGCAGAAGAATTCCTGCCTAAATGTTCGCCACTTAGCGTTTTTTTTATGCAATGCACAGGAGCGTTTCTATATAGGTGACTCAGGGTACGTCATTGCGATTCTGCCGTGACGCACGCATGACAATGGAGGACGCCATGACGGCAAATGCACACCAGGAGACGGCAAAAGTTATCCCGTTCCCGAAAGGCGGCCGCTCGGGACTGAGCAGCAGCGACCACGGCGCACACTCAGAAGATCTCCTGACCTCATTGCAGGTGAGCTATGTGGACTATGGAAGCGGCTCCTATCACGAGGCCGCGATCCGCGACGCACAGCAATCCCATGAGCACTGACGGACAAACTGACTGTACTACCAGCTGAGAGGGCCCACTTCAGACGAAGTGAGGCCCTCTTTTCAAGAGTACGGTTTAGTAGCGCGAACCTCGCAAGCGCTCAAGACGCATGGAACGCGCACCCTCCCGATCTTCGGACCGGCGCTCACCGAACATCGACAACATGGGCTCGTCCGTCAGGACCACTTCGTCGAATTCGCCGAAGCCGTTGAAGCGGTTTGCCAGCACGCGGCCATAGGCGCCGACTTGGCCGATCTCCAGATAGTCGCCCTCCCCGACCGCATACGGCAAGACGAAGGGACCCGGGAGATAATCGGCGCTATCGCAGGTCGGACCGAAAAGAGCGAACGCCGTTTCCGCCGGACCCAGATCTTCGCGCCCAGGCGTCACGCAGCGCACCGGAAACCGAAATCCGGAAAAGGCTGCATCGAACAACGCGCCGAAGGCCCCATCATTGATGTAGAGCGTATCCCCACGCCGCGCATCGACGCGCACGATCACAGCCTCCGCCTCCGCCACCAGCGCCCGGCCCGGTTCACACATTAGCTCGCAGGTGTGCTTGACCGCGAGCGCATCCGCCGCCCGCACAATCTCCTCCATGTAGCGATCGAGACTTGGCGGGTCCGAATGGGGGTAGCGGGCCGGAAAGCCGCCGCCAATGTCGATCGCATCCACCAAGACGCCGGCGGAAACGATGAGCTCCCCCACCTGGGTCAACACCTCGCCGAACGCTGCCGGGACCACGGCTTGCGATCCCACATGGAAGGTGATGCCCAGCCGGGCGGCGCGTTGCCGCGCTCTTAACAGCAGCGCCGGAGCCTCCTCGGCGCTCGCGCCGTACTTTCCTTCCAGCGGAATGAGGCTGTGAGTATTGGGACATGCGATCCGCAGGAACAGCGTGAGGTCGTTCGCGCCGTCCGTTTCGGCCAAGACCTTGTCCAGTTCATCGTGCGAGTCGAACGCGAAGCATCGGACGCCGAACTCGCGATAGGCGCGCACAATTGCAATGCGGGACTTGATCGGGTTCATGTAATACAGCTCGGCCTTGTCGATATGCCGAACCCGTTCCATTTCGGGGAGCGAGGCCACGTCGAAGGCCTGGATGCCTGCCTCGGCGAGCGCGTCCAGGACGGGCTGCGCATCATTGGCCTTGGTCGCGTAGAGGACGCGCCCGGGGAAATTCGCCACGAACCATTCGGTGGCGCGCACCAAGGCATGCGGCCGCAGGGCAAGCACCGGCCGTTCGGGGCTATGATGGCGAAGAAACTCCTCCGCTGTCGGAAAAACCTTCATCCCAGAATTCTCATCCCAGAATTCTCGTGCCATGCGGACTGCGACACGAGACTGCTCGTTGGCGCGCGAGGCAGCCTTGCGTATGGGGTTCGGCCTGCCTTGTAAAGAGTGCATTCGAGTCCGAGCACTAACCCTGCTTGGCGCTCCCGGACGCGTCCTTCGGCGCCTTCAGCACCTCAGTCCCCGCGCTTGACAGCACCGGGCTCTGGAGTAGCCCAAAGGTCTTGCGCGCGCCGAGCCGTACCAAGGCGGCCGTATAGGCATAAAGCTCTGCACTGTCGACCTGCCCATCGCCGTTACCGACAGGGGCAAGATCAGCATTGCCTGCAAGGCCCTCGATCAAATAGCGGGTGAACAGCCCGACATCGTAATCGGGATCGATCAAGGCCCGCTGGCCGCGATCTGCGGAAACCAGAACCGTCATAGAGGCGCGGGGTTGCTCGGGTAGCGCGCTACGCTTCGTCTCCGGAATATTGGGCGGCAGGATGTAGGTCCCGTGGTCCCGACCGAAAGAACTCTCGAGGAGGACCAGAACCTGGTCCGCGCCGAGGTTCGCGAGATTGGTATAGAGTGTGGACAGCGGATAACCACGCCGCTCTTCGCGATACGGCTCGGCGTCGACGGGCAGGAGATAGGCCTCGTCCTGAGTGGCGTTGACGGCGCCGTGGCCGGAATAGAAGACGACGACCTTGGCGTTGGGCCGGGCCTGAACCAGGCGCTTCAGCTCCCCGTCCGAGCCGGGCACCGGACCGAACACCCGCTCAAGGTCGGCCCGTGCCGCATTGCGCAGATCGATGACCTGGTCCTGCCGGAAGCCCATATGCTCGGTCAGGAAAAAGTACATGGCACCGGCATCGTTCCTGGCCGTCTGCGGCACCGGCAAATTGTCGTAGGTCGTATTGCCGATGATGACGGCGATGGCGTTCTCGTCTTCGGGCATCGTCGGCATTGCCCGATACAGCTCGCGAATGCGACTGAACGACTTCACGACATTCCCGTGGGCGCTGCCGGGCCGCGGCATCTGGCGGGGCGGCGTCGTGCACAAGTCGAGATTGCCCGCCTGCTCAATTCGTCGGACATCCTTCAGCGAAAGATGCCCCCCGATTTGAACGCAGGAGCGGCACCATACGACTCCGTAGCGGCCGTAAAGCTCATCCAGTTGCTTTTGACTAAGGCCTGAAGGCGCCGGTAGACATCCCGGCGCACAGGCCTTTGCCGTCACACTCGGTCCATGTGCCGCGCGCAGGCCCGCAAGCAGATCCTTCGGGAGACAATCGATATCGCTGTGCGCGCCCGGCTGGACCATGTTGGCCCCGGCTACGGGTTCGGCGACGGGTGCTGCGTCTTCCTCAGGCACAGGTTGCGGAGCGGGCACCACCGGAGAGTCCGTGGCAGCCGCCAACTCCGCGAGGACGGTCTCCTTGGCAGCCTCCTCGCTGGCCGCTTGTTCTGCGGCTGGCAGAGCCGGTTCCTCGTCCTGGAAAAGGGCTTTGACGTTCTCCTGCACCGGCTTGGGGAGCCGTGTAGCGGCAGCCTCAATCTCCGGTGTGTTCACCGCGACGACGATCTCGCCGGCGCGCGATGCCGGTGCGGCCTTCGCCTGGTTCGACGCCGCTAAGGTGCCGGCAACAGCAAGGGCAAGCCCCAACGCCAGCCGAGACTGGTTTCGAAATTTTCCCACCATTCCAAACCTCAAACCGATACTTAAGGCCCACGCTAGATCGCGGGCCGGACGTCTTCAAGGAGTCTTCGCTGGATCGGGGCGGGGCGGCAGGGTTTTCAGGAAGGCAGCGATAGCCTCGCGATCGCCCGGCGGCAACTGGGCCATGTTTTCCTGGACCGGAACCATGGATTCGCCAACCACATCGAAGTCCGGGGTCGACCCGGTCTCCAGGAAATAGGCGATGTCTTCGGTGCTCCAATCGCCGATGCCGTCCTCGCTCGGCGTGATATTCGGCGCATCGCCCTTGCCTTCGGGGCTTTCGGCGCCGGCAAAAGCCTCGCCCGCGATAATGCCGCCAAGTGCATTTCGGGGGCTGTGGCACTCAGTACAGTGGCCCGTCCCCAGAACAAGATAACCGCCCCGGTTCACCGCGTCGCTCGCCTCCGGGTCCGCGGTGAACGTCTTTCCGTCCACATAGAGGCGCTGAAACAAGCCTACGCCTCGGCGGATGTTGTAAGGGAAGCGCAGATCATTCACGGGCACCGCGCTGCGTACCGGCGGCAGTGTATCGAGATAGGCCTTGAGGTCGATGACGTCCTCGAAACGCATGCGCTGATACGACGTGTAGGGGAAGGCCGGATAGAGATGCACGCCTCCGGGGGCCACGCCTCGCTTCATCGCGTTGACGAAGTCGAGCGTCGACCAGCCTCCGATCCCGCTCTCCTTGTCGGGCGAAATGTTGGGCACATAGAAGGTTCCCACATCCGTCTTGAGGCAGCGGCCGCCCGCGAGCCGCGTCTCATCCTCGATATCGAGACTGTCGCAGGCTTTGGCCGGAACGGCATGGCACTCCGCGCAGCCGCCGGCGATGAACATCGTGTTACCTTTGGCGGCGTCCGGCACGTGATTGGGCAAATCGCTTGCAGAAAAAGTGACAGGCGTTGTGAGCAGGTAGAAGACCAGACCCGCCGCGATGAGAAGCACGATCGCAATCAAAGAGACCTTCCGCGCCATGTCTCACCCCCATCCAGCCCAAGCACATGTCCCTTACGGCAGCGGCAGCTCGCGCCCCGCGCCGACCACGTCCCAGCCGCGCTGCACAGCGGGACGCGCCGCTATGGCATGGTACCAGCGCTTGATGTTGGGATGGTCGTCCATCTCCACGGGCTGGATCGGGTAGCGCGCGATCCACGGCCAAATCGAGATATCGGCGACCGTATAGTCCCCGGCCACGTATTCGACTTCGCCCAGGCGCGTCTCCAGAACCTGCCAGAGGCGCCGCGCCTCTTTCGTATAGCGCTCCTCGCCATAAGAGCTCTTGCCCGGATTGTAGGCCACGAAATGATGCACTTGGCCGAGAAACGGCCCCGCGCCGCCCATCTGCCACATCAGCCATTCATGGGTGCGCCACTTGGCCTCGAAGTCCTGGGGCATAAGCAGGCCCGACTTCTCCGCTAGATAAAGCAGGATCGCACCGGATTCCATCAGCTGCAGGCCGGTATCGTGATCGACAATGGCCGGGATTTTGTTGTTCGGCGAGATCTTGAGAAACGCGGGATCGAATTGCGCGCGATTCTCGATATCGATGCGGTGCACACGATAGGGCAGCCCCACTTCCTCGAGCATGATCGAAACCTTCTGTCCGTTTGGCGTCATCCATGTATAGAGGTCGATCACGCGCATTATTCCCTTCCCGTCACGGCTGTCGCTTCCAAAACGCAAGCCTAAAGCATCAAGTCTTCAGGGCAGCGCCGCCCTATCGCCCGAAACCGGTCTCGTCAAGGTCACAGCCGCGCACTAGCCATAGAACCGAAAGCCATGGAACTGAAAGCACCGCAACTAAGGTGCAGGCGTAAGAGAGACGGGAATGCTCAACGCCACGCAACTCGAACGGCAGCACGACGCGGACCCACTATCCGACGAGCTGCACCTCGCGCAGTTTTCAATCTGCTACAAGCCGCGCCCCGGAAGCGCGCTCGCCGCCTTCGGCCGGTCCTGGTTCGGCCGGGCCAATGACGGGACGACACGTTGCGCGTTCTCCGAGCCAGGCCCTGGCGGCACCACGCTGGGTCAAAGCGCGCCAAACCCCGATCGCTATCTCGGACTGCACGCACCGTTCTTCTCGCCGCTGAGGCTCCGGGAGGATGGGCGCATCTAGGATGTCAAAGCGCGCCTTACGAATTTTGCCGCGCACCGTAAACCAATCGAGACCGGGCCGCTGACGCTAATGCGCGTGCGCCGCTCTCTCGTGCTTCGCGCCGCCGCGCCGCGCCGCGAGCTCGATTGGCTCGCACTTCAATGCTTCAACGCCTTCGACTCGTTCGCTGCGATGTTCGAAACCGCTGAAGACGAGCAGCCTCATCTGAGCCCCTATCAGCGGCTGCTGCTCAAGAGCTTCGGCCAGCCCAATATGATGAGCGAATACCGCTTCTCCATGAAGCTCGCCGGGGCCCTCGACCCTCGGCAACTCGACCGCCTGTCCCAAGCCTTGGCTCCCGTGGTTGATGGAATTTGCGCCGAGGGCGTTTGCGTGTACGGGCTGTCGCTAGTGGGTACCACGGGTGCTACCAAAAACGGCCAAAATCGGGGCACATCGACACGACTCCTGGGCCGCTACGCCTTGGCCGGATAACGACTTGCGTACTGCCAGGCCAGGCGAAGAACTGCGGAATACCAGCCTCAGTTTTGACACAGCCGTCCTCCAGTTTCGGTCCATTGGCGGCACAGGGGATTCCAATGCCGAACTATGCCGAAATACTGGCGTTTCTCGCCGAAAACCCTCCTCAGCTTGAAGGCGAATGCGAACTTCACGCCTCACTGTTGGAACTACTGGCCAGATGTCTGCGGAACGAACAGGTCGCGACCGACGATGACTTCGCAGATTTCGGGGACATCACCGGGATTTCGATCAACTAACGCGAAGCAGCGTCAAACTCGGGCGTGTCCCTGAAGCCTTGGGTTTTTGACCGGACTTTGAGCCGCATCAACGCCGGCACCCGTTCTTCGCCGGAGGCTCTGAGCCGCACCTAAGGTGCTTACGAGCACGCAACACCCTCGATCTTACGGACGGGGTTCATTTGCACGTAAGGGCCTTAGGGTGCTAACTGAGCAGCTCGATGGGATCGCCTGGGCGCTGGAGAAACCAGCACATTTCGACTCAATCTTTGGGAGTTGACTGACATTATGAGGGACAGCGCAGCCTTGAAGCAGGCGAATGTCGACGCAAAGAGTTCGGCGGAGGACGTCATTCGCACCTTCACCGAGAGCGTGGCGAATGGCGAACACGACGATGCGCCCTATCCGCACTGGGTACTGAAGAAGTGTTTCCCCGACGATACCATCACGGACATTCTCGGCCTTCCCTTCCCGGCGCCATCGCTCGATGGCGTGTCCGGCAAACGCGAACTGCATAACGCTACGCGCAGATATTTCGACGTCGATAACCGGAAGGAATTCGCCTCGGTGCGCGCCGTTGCAGAGGCCTTCCAGGACAAGTGTATCACGGGCATGATCGAGGAGACGTTCGGTACCGATCTCAGTGGAACCTATCTGCGCATCGAATTCGCTCAGGATACGGATGGTTTCTGGCTTGAGCCTCACACCGATCTTGGCGTAAAGTCGTTCACCATGCTTCTGTACCTCTCCGACGAGGACGGCCACGAAAATCTCGGGACGGATGTCTACGGGGCGGACAAGAGCCATGTCACGCGTTCGCCGTTCGCGCCCAACCTCGCGTTTGTCTTCGTGCCGGGCGACAACACCTATCACGGCTTCGAAAGACGGCCGATCAAAGGTGTCCGCAAATCGCTGATCATCAACTACGTCACGGATGAATGGCGCGCGCGCGAGCAGCTTGCCTTTCCCGAGGCGCCCATTGTCTGACGGAGCGAATGCCTAGGCTGTCGGCCGCAAGAATTGCAGAGCAAGAGACAATGGCCGGGTTCGCCCCGGCCATTTCCTTTAGTGTCACCACGAAACGACATTGAACGAACGAGGACGAGGAAGACGGATGAACAAAGTCGCGTGGATCGGGCTGGGCGTGATGGGATATCCGATGGCCGGCCATCTCAAAACCAGCGGGCACGACGTGACCGTATTCAACCGCAACAGGGCAAAATCCGAGAAATGGATCTCCGAATATGGAGGATCCCTCGGGGCGACCCCGGCGGAAGCGGCGGCCGAAGCGGACGTCGTCTTCACCTGTGTCGGCAACGACTACGATCTGCGCGCGGTGACGCTCGGGCCCGACGGTTTGTATCAGGCGTTGAAGTCCGGCGCGGTTCACGTGGACCACACGACCGTCTCGGCCGAGATCGCACGCGAACTCTACGAAGCGGCGAGCCACCATTCTGCCGGCGCACTCGATGCGCCTGTCTCCGGCGGCCAAGCCGGCGCCGAAAACGGCAAGCTCACCGTAATGGTGGGCGGCGATGAAACGGACTTTGCCAAGGCTAAACCCGTGATCGAGTGCTTCGCAAAAGCCGTCAATCTCATTGGCCCAGCCGGGTCGGGCCAACTCACCAAGATGGTCAACCAGATTTGCATCGCAGGACTGATTGAAGGCCTCGCCGAGGCGCTGAACTTTGGCATGCGCGCGGGTCTCGATATGGAGAAAGTCATCGCAACCATCTCCAAGGGCGCTGCACAGTCCTGGCAGTTGGAGAACCGTTGGCAGACGATGCTCGCGGGAGAGTTCGACCATGGCTTTGCCGTCGATTGGGTCCGCAAGGATTTCGCCATCTGCTTCGACGAAGCCCGCCGCAATGGCGCAAGCCTGCCCGTGACCGCGCTTGTCGATCAGTTCTATGCCGAGGTTCAGGAGATGGGCGGACGGCGCTGGGACACGTCCAGCCTGATCGCACGGCTGAACCGCGAGCCGCAGAAGAGCTAGTCTGCCGAATAGCTAGTCCTGCTGAAGACTTAGCAGCGCTTAAGCAAACTTCTCCTCGGCAGCATAAGCGAGCGGCAAGGATGTCGTGAACTTGATCTGCTCCATAGCGAACGCCGAACTCACATCTGAGAGCTCGATCTTGGCGATGAGCCGCTTGTAGAAGGCATCATAGCTTTCAATGTCGGGCACCACCACGCGCAGCAGATAATCGATCTGGCCGCTCATGCGGTAAAACTCGACCACCTCCGGAAAGTCCGCAAGCGCTGCGTGAAAGCGCTCGAGCCACTCCGTGGTGTGGTTGCTGGTCGTGATCGAGACAAACACCGTCACCCCGGCATTGACCAACTTGGGATCTAGCAGCGCCACACGCCGCTCGATCACACCTTGCTCTTCGAGCTTCTGAATGCGCCGCCAGCACGGGGTCGTCGACAGGCCGATCCGCTTGCCGATCTCGGCGACCGGCAAGGTGCAGTCCTCCTGCAAGATTTCCAGGATCTTGCGGTCCATCCGATCCAGCATCCAACCCATCCGACAAAATTTGGAAGAAACTCAGCCAAAAGAGAAAACTCGTTCTAAATATCAGCTGATACGCGGTTGAGCGTAGATTAATATTCCGCACGCTGCAAGTTGGGTCACAAGACCTTGCCGACCTCGCGGCGCAGCGCGGGAAGCAGGTCCGCCTCGAACCATGGGTTTTTCTTCAGCCAGGCATTGTTCCGCCAGGACGGATGCGGCAGCGGGAAAACGCGCGGGGTCCGTGCGGTCGTAAGATGTGCCCGCCAATTCAGCATCGTTTCCTGCAAATTCTTGCCCCGCGCCGCGCCCAAATGAAAAGCCTGGGCGTAGGCGCCGACTGCCAAAATTAGGTCGACTTGCGGCAGCGCAGCGAACAAATCGCCATGCCAGCGGGCGGCGCACTCGCGCCGGGGCGGCAGGTCGCCCCCTTTCGCGTCCTGTCCCGGAAAGCAAAATCCCATGGGAATGATAGCGATGCGAGCCTCGTCGTAGAACAGCTCGGGACTCATATTCAGCCAGGATCGCAGCCTGTCGCCTGAAGGGTCCGTGAAAGGCTTTCCCGAACGGTGCACGCGTGTCCCGGGCGCCTGACCGCAGATCGCAAGACGCGCCGCAGTACTCACCCGCAAGACGGGACGCGGCTCATGGGGAAGCGGCCTACCGCGCGGCGCCTCAACGCAAACACGGCAGCGCCGGATGGCACTCACAATCTCAGTCAATTCTGGCATTGGGCACCTGGACCATCGCAGCCAAGAGCTGCCTTGGTCAGAGATCGATCTTCATACCGTCTTCGGCAAGTGCATAGCGCGTGAGATCCACCTGCGACCGCGCATCGAGCATCTCCTGGCCCATGTGAGTCAATAAGACTCGTTTAGCCAAGAGGCGCTCGTAATTCTCATCGATGGTCTTGTAATCAAGATGCATCGGCATTTTGTGGTCGTATTGGAAGCACTCGCAGATAAAAAGATCGGCGTCCCGCGAGACCTCAGGTAGAACCTCGACCCACCCCGTGTCGCCGGTGAAGGAGACAACCTTACCCTCGATGTCGAAACGGAGAGCGTGGGGTTGTGCGCCTGAAGGGTGGTACACCTCAAATGGCGTGACCGTGACGCCGTTCCGATCGAACGGAACGTGCTTCTTGTGCTCCACGAAAATGAGATCGAAGTTTATGCCGCTATCCAGCGTACCGGGGTAGACCGCCTCGGTAAGCGTCACGAAACGCTCCTCGATCGTCTCGGGCCCCACGATCACCAAGGGTCGCGTCCGCATGCCCACATATTTGGCGTGAATCAATAGCCACGGCAGACCGCCAATGTGATCACCGTGCAGATGCGACACGAACACGGTGTCGATATCGTTGGGCGACAGGCCCAGCCGCTGCAGGCCGATTAGCGTTGTCGCGCCGCAATCGATCAGGACCGTCGACGATTTTGCCCTGACAAAATACGCAGTTTGCAGCCGGTTTCCAGCCCCAAACGCATCACCGCACCCAACAACGGTCAATTGCATCGTGTTTCCATTTCACCCCCCCCTCCCCGAATTCAGGGAATCAAGATCATGTGGTTCCTCTATCTGCCACTTCAAGACCGGTGCCAGGCCGAGGCGCGGGTAAACGCCTCATTAGGATTTTGGCTAGATACTTCTTGTTAAGCCTAGGTTCGGGGGGCGGGCCGGCCGCAATCGGGTGTCCACGCCGCCCCGCGCACGTTTTTTGTCTGCGGTCAGGTTGCGGGTTTCAGAAGTAATGGTGAGTGGTGCGTCAGCCGAAGCCTCCGTGGCTGGTTCCAGTTCGATGAGCGGTCAGAAACGGCGCGCGTTCCGCAGCGTTCAGGAAGCCCGCGAGAAGCTCACCTACAAATCCGCCAGCAGACCGGAGTTCGACTACGAACTCCTGATGATGTTCGTCAAGAACGAGCTCTCGGCCGCCATCACCACGCCGCTCCTCGCCGTCGTCGTCGCTGTAGGCGCGATGTTCTGGTCGCCGGCTGACCAGTTGCTGCTATGGCTGTGCTGCGTCTTCATCACCAAGGGCATTCTCGTCGGGATCTGCAATCAGTTCGCCAAGGCGCCCCGCGACGAGGTGAATGTCACGACTTGGCGCGCCAAGATCACTGCCGCGGAATTCCTGTACGGCGTGACCTGGGCGTCGGTGGTTTTCGTCAGTCCACTGACGGAAGGCGTCGCCGGCTACACGTTCATCTTCGCGGCCGTTCTCGTAGTGATTTCGATGCGCATGCTGTTTGCGTCGACCGTCATGCCGATCGTCTACGCGGGCACGCTGCCGATGACGGGGGCAATCGTCATCCGCTTCGCGCTGCTCAACGATCCGTTCTACTGGGCCATGGCCGCGATGGCAGTTGCCGTCCATCTCTACTTTATTTGGCTGATGACCGGCTTCAACAGCACCGTCGTTTCCATGCTCGAATTCCGTGCGGAGAAGGACACTCTGATCTGCGAACTCGAACAGTCGAAGTCGATCTCCGACGAGGCGCGATTGCGCGCGGAGGAGGCGAATCTCGCCAAGTCACGGTTCCTAGCGACCATGAGCCACGAACTGCGAACGCCGCTCAACGCGATCCTCGGTTTCTCCGAGATCATGCGTGAGGAGGCCTTTGGTCCGCACGCCAACCCAACCTACAAAGAGTATGCGAGCGACATTCACGAGAGTGGCCAGCATCTCCTGACCCTGATCGACGAGATCCTCGACATCAGCCGGATCGAAGCCGGGCGGTACGAGCTCCATGAAACGCCTGTCTCGCTCACGGAAATCGCCGACGAATGCCACCGCCTTATGCGCGTGCGGGCCGAGAACAAGGGGCTTAAGGTCAACCAAGCCTTCGAGGAGGACCTCCCGAATGTCTGGGCGGACGAACGGGCATTGCGGCAGATCTGCCTCAACCTCCTGTCCAACGCCATCAAATTCACGCCGCCGAATGGAACCGTCACGCTCAAGGTCGCGCGGGCAATGTCCGGCGGTCTGGCGCTCAGCGTCAAGGACACGGGGCCGGGCATTCCCGACGACGAGATACCCCGCGTTCTGCGCAGTTTTGGACAGGGCTCCCTCGCCCACCAGACGGCCGAGGGCGGGACCGGCCTCGGCCTACCCATTACGAAGGGCTTGATCGAGCTGCATGACGGCCGCTTCGACCTCAAGAGCAAGCTGCGCTACGGCACCGAAGTTACCGTAAGCCTGCCCCCGAGCCGTATCATGGAGGCCGTTCCCCGGCTTACCGAACCCGGCAAACCAAAACCCGAAGGTGCCGAACAGCCGGACCAGCACAAGCGCGCGAGCTAGAAAACGCAAGCGCAGAAGACCGGTGCGGATTGCCCTGCCTTCCCCCACGGACTACATAAGGAGTTTAACCTCCTAACGGGCGAGGACCGCTTGGAATCACCTTGCGTCAATATCTGCATACTCGACGATGCGTCTGGGCTTTGTATCGGCTGTGGCCGCAGCGGGGATGAGATCGCTTGCTGGGTCGACATGAGCCCCACCGTGCGGCGGGCGATCATGGATGCGCTGCCTGAGCGGCTGAAACGGCTTGAAAGTGAAGCCGCCCCCAACGAGGCCGCGTCATGACCACATGGGTAGCCCTGTTCATCCTCGCGCTTGGCAGCATGATGCTAGTGAGCAACGACTCGGGGATGATCGCGGGCCTCGACGTAACCACATTCGGCTACGGCGTGTTCCTGCTGGCGCTGCTCATCTATTTGGCCGGCGGCCTGCTGGGCCACTATGGCGGCGGGGCGGCCACTGTCGCACGCGACGCGGTCACCTGGCTCGCACTCGGCCTCGGCCTCGTCACGCTCTATGCATACAAAGAGGAGCTGACGCCGATCGCGACACGCGTGGTCGGCGAACTTCTCCCCGGCACGGCCATGACGGTTGAAACGAGCGCCGGCGGCCTCACCGAGGTCAAAATCCGAAAGCGGCTGAACGGCCATTTCACGACCAAGGTCGAAGTCAACGGCAAGCCGGTCTCCATGATTGTCGACACGGGCGCCTCTTCCATCGTCCTGACCCCGGAGGATGCGCGGACCGCCGGAATCGATGTCGACGAGATGACGTTTCGCGTACCCGTCTTGACCGCCAATGGCCGCACCATGGCCGCGCGGATATGGCTGGAGGACGTCGCCATCGGCCCCCTGGACCGTACCCGCGTGGAGGCCCTCATTGCCCAGCCTGGGGCGCTGTCGCAGAGCTTGCTTGGTATGAGTTTTTTAAGCCGCCTGCGCTCCTATGAGTTTTCCGGGGATTATCTGACCTTGCGCGGCTGATGGCGGTCGCGGGCAGGCCCCGCGAACTGGACATTCCAGACGGCGAGGCGCGTGGTGCGGTCGGCGAATAAATACTTTCTCCAAGAGGCGGCGCAGTGGACCCTGGTTGGCGTGACCCTCCTCGCGTGCGTCTGCTTCTTTCAAGATTTCAATAACTTAATTGTTCCGGCCGACGATGAGGCACCGCTTGTCTTCGCCACTCAGACCAAGTCGCAGGCGAACGCGAAACCAGCCTTTTCCGGCGAAGTACGCCTGAATGCGGTGCGTCGCGGACATTTTGTGTTCACGGGCGACGTGGACGGACGCCCGGTAACGTTCATGGCGGATACCGGCGCATCAATCATCGCACTGACCTACGAGGACGCGCGGCGGGCCGGCCTATCACCGGCCAGCCTCGACTTCAGCGCGTCCGTGTCGGCACCATCACGCTGCGAGACGTCCGCGCCGCGGTCGCCGAAAAGGGCGCGCTCGACGTCAATCTCCTTGGCATGAGCTTTCTCGGCCGCCTCGCCAGCTTCAACCTGCGCGGCGACGAACTGATCCTGCTCCAATAGTCACTTCGCGACCGTCACACCAACAGGACTGGTGAACGCGCGTGAAAATCTGCTATGGCCTTCTCCCATCCGGCCTATCCTACGGGCCCGGCGCCTGCCCCCCGTTCGCAAAGAGACAGAATGTTCCCGAAGCCCTACCAGAATCTTGTCCCCAACACTGCCGAATTCGAGCGCCTTCCTCTCGTGAAGGCCACGGGCTTCCGCGAATATGATGCTCGCTGGCTCTTCCCGGACGAGGTCAACCTTCTCGGCATGGAAGCGGTTGGTTTGGGGCTCACTAAGCTCATGCGCGATCGCGGTGTTCCCTTGCGCATCGTTGTCGGGCACGACTTCCGCTCCTATTCCTCGGCCATCAAGGCCGCGCTCATAACCGGGCTTCTGGCCGGCGGCGCGGAAGTCCACGATATCGGCCTCGCCCTGTCGCCCATGGCCTATTTCGCGCAATTCGAGCTCGATGTGGAAGGCGTGGCAATGGTCACGGCAAGCCACAACGACAATGGCTGGACGGGCATCAAGATGGGCATCGACCGCCCACTGACCTTCGCGCCCGAAGATATGAGCCGTCTCAAGGAAATCGTGATGAACGCCGATTTCGGCCCCAACGAGGGCGGCGGCCGCTACATCTATGTTTCGGATTTGGCGGAACGGTATATGGCCGACCTGCTGCGGCATCCCAAATTCGAACGCAAGATGAAGGTGGTCGTGTCCTGCGGCAACGGTACGGCGGCTGCCTTCGCGCCCCACGTGCTCTCTAAACTTGACTGCGAAGTCGTCCCGCTCAACTGCGACCTCGATCACAGCTTTCCAGCGCATAATCCCAATCCCGAAGACCTCGCCATGCTGAATGCCACTCGCGATGCGGTCCTGGAGCACAAGGCCGATCTAGCCCTCGTCTTCGACGGAGACGGCGATCGTTGCGGTGTGGTCGACAATAGAGGCGAGGCAATCTTCGCCGACAAAGTCGGTGTGATGCTCGCGCGGGACATATCGGCCCTCAACAAGGACGCCCATTTCGTCGTGGACGTGAAGTCCACCGGCCTGTTCCAGACGGATCCGGTGCTCGCCCAGAACGGCGCTAAAACCGCCTATTGGAAGACCGGGCACTCCTACATCAAGCGCTATAGCCACGAGCACGGCGCGCTGGTCGGCTTCGAAAAATCCGGCCACTTTTTCTTCAACAAGCCGATCGGCCGGGGCTACGACGACGGCCTCGTCTCGGCGATCGCGGTGCTCGATATGCTCGAGCGGAACCTGGACAAGACTCTGGCCGAACTCAAGGACGCCCTCCCAAAGACCTGGCAGTCTCCCACCATGTCGCCTCACTGCGACGACGAAACAAAATACGGCGTGGTCGATCGGGTTGTGAAGCACTTCGAAGAGGTCGTGGAGCGCGGCAAGACGCTGGCCGGGCAGAAAGTCCGTGAGCTGATTACCGTGAATGGGATTCGGATCGTTCTCGATGACGGAACCTGGGGGCTAGTGCGCGCGTCCTCGAACAAGCCAGAACTCGTCGTCGTGGTCGAGAGCCCCACATCGGAGGCCAACATGCGCGCGATATTCGCCGAAATCGATAAGGAACTCGCCAAGCAGCCTGAAGTGGGCGAATATAACCAGAAGATCTAGAACACCGTCGGGCGACAACGCAATAAAACCGTTAGGGTACTGTCGCAAATCTGCAATCCGAGCCTGGTTTGTTCCGCGCTTGTTATGATTGATTTCACCAACGCACACTCCGTTTTCGTAGTGGGTCTGATCGTCGGCATCACGCTGAACTCTCTGATGCTGAGGATCCTCTTCTTCCCGCCCTTCCGGATCTGGCCGACGCCTGGGTCGGGAACCTGGCAGAGTGTTACCTTCTGGACGTTGTTCCGCGCCGGCATGGTGCTGACCTTCGTCATCGCGATTTTGGATTGGAATAGCGCAGGCCTTGTCGACCTTACTCGACTGATCATTGGCCTTCCGCTGTTCCTTGTTGGTTTCGGCATCACGGTCTTCGGCTACTTCAATCTCGGCCTCGGCAACACCTATTGCGGTTCCGACGGCTTGGTGAGTCACGGCCTATACCGCTTCAGCCGGAACCCGCAATACGCCTCATCCATCCTGGGGCTTATCGGGACGGTCATCATGGCCGACTCCTGGCTCACGATCCCCTTGGCCTTCTCCGCCAGCTGCGTCTACATGCTGATGGCGCTGACCGAGGAGAAGTGGCTCGAAGACCGCTACGGCGCGACCTACGAAGAATACAAGCAGCGCACGGCACGCTTCTTCGATCTGTCTGGCTTCGTGCAGTACCTGATCGAAAAGACACAGCCGTCCCGTCG
>NZ_JBAWCQ010000107.1:0-7450 GCF_049590335.1 Methyloceanibacter sp. | reverse complement strand
CTCGTGACAGATGTCGAGGCCCCTCTCGAAGAGCAGATCTTCGACCTGCCGCAGCGACAGCGGATAGCGGATATACATCATCACCGTGAGGCGGATGACCTCGGGTGAACTATTGAAATATCGAATGGGATTGCGCATCGCCGGAGCCTAAGAAACCTCGCCAGGAGGCTCAGGCCGATTTGCTCTGACAAAACCAACGGCTTACGCTATCTGTAGACGGACCCTTTCGTCCAGCCGCTGGAGTGACGATGTTGCCTGAGTGGTCCGCGCGTGAGCGGCAATGACGATCCGTAATCTCGGCCATGCGCTACGCCCGCGTTCGGTCGCCGTCATCGGCGCAAGCGCGGAGCCAGGGTCGGTCGGCAGCAAGCTGACTGAGAACATTCTCGCCGGAGGCTTTGCCGGAGAGGTCTATCTCGTCAATCCTCACCAAGCGACGATCGCCGGAATTCGGTGCTTCGCAAACATTGCCGGCCTGCCCGAAGCGCCCGAGCTTGCAGTGATCGCGACGCCGCCTGCCACGGTGCCGACGCTGAGCGGGGAACTCGGCGCCAAGGGTACGCGCGCGGCGGTCGTGATTACCGCGGGCCTTTCCGCCAATCTCAAGCAGGCGACGCTCGATGCGGCGCAACCTTATTGCCTGCGCATCATCGGCCCTAATTGCTTGGGCATCGCCGTTCCCAGTCTTGGGCTCAATGCCAATTTTGGGATTAACCGCCCTTCCGCCGGCAAGCTCGCCTTCCTCTCCCAATCGGGCGCGCTCGTGACCGGTATCCTCGATTGGGCGACGGCCCGCGATATCGGCTTCTCCTATGTGGTCTCCATGGGGGACATGGCCGATGTTGATGTCGGCGACCTGCTCGATTTCCTCGCCGCTGACGTTGCGACGAGCTCCATCCTGCTTTACCTCGAAACGATACCGGCCGCCCGCAAGTTCATGTCGGCCGCCCGGTCGGCAGCGCGGGCCAAGCCGGTGATCGTGATCAAGTCCGGCCGTCACAAGGAGTCGGCGCGGGCTGCGGCCACTCATACCGGCGCGCTGGCCGGCAGCGACGCCGCGGTCGGCGCCGCGTTCAGACGCGCCGGGCTGGTGCGGGTCGACGAGCTGGAAGAGCTGTTTGCTGCTGCCGAGACGCTGACCTCCTTGAAGTCGGTCGCCGGCAACGAACTTTTGATTGTGACCAATGGTGGGGGCGCCGGCGTGCTTGCAGTCGACGACCTGATGCGCTCGGGCGGACGGCTCGCTCCGCTTGCCGAGAGCATCGTCACCAAGCTCGACAAAGTGCTTCCCGCCAACTGGTCGCGGGGAAATCCGATCGACATCATCGGCGACGCCAAACCCGAGCGCTATGAAGCCGCTCTCGATGTCGTTCTTGCCGACTGCACGGCGGACGCCATTCTCGTCATGAACTGTCCTACGGCGCTTGCCTCTTCGAGCGATGCGGCGCAAGCCGTCATCGATACCATCGCGCGGGCGCCGAGGCCTGAGCGTCTACCGCCGGTCCTGACCAACTGGCTCGGCGAGGACGCCGTCTCGGGAGGAAGGCGCAAGTTCCGGGAGGCCAGTATCCCCACTTATGAGTCGCCAACCGACGCGGTCAAAGGCTTCTTCTATCTCTGGCAGTACACCAAGGCTCAAGAGGGCCTGATGCACGCGCCTCCCCTGGAGACGGAACGACTGCGGGTCGCCGACGAAGCGGCGCGCACCATCATGCGCGCTGCCGCCGGCGCAGGACGATCGCTCCTGAGCGAGCCGGAGGCCAAGGCGGTCCTGTCAGCCTTCGGCATCCCCACCGTCGCTACCAGGGTGGCCGCCTCACCGGAAGAGGTTGAGGACGTTGCCGCGACGCTGCTTGAGCAGACGCCATCGGTCGTGGTCAAGATTCTCTCGGACGACATTTCGCACAAATCGGAGGTGGGCGGCGTTCGGCTCGGGTTGCACTCGCCGCAAGAGGCGCGCCGGGCCGCCGAGCGGATGCAACAGCGCGCGGGCGAGCTGCGCCCCGAGGCACGCCTCAATGGCTTCACGGTGCAGCCTATGATCATGCGCAGCAGGGCGCATGAACTTCTGATGGGCATTTTCGACGATCCCCTGTTCGGCCCCATGATCCTGTTCGGGGCCGGCGGCACGGCGACGGAGATCATCCGCGACACGGCGGTGGCGCTGCCGCCGCTCGACGCCGAGCTTGCCCGTGATCTCATGGGGCAGACGCGCATTTTCAAGCTGCTCGAAGGCTATCGCGACCAGCCCCCTTCTGATCTTTCCGCTATTGCCGAGGCATTGGTGCGCCTATCGCAGCTCGTCGTCGACTGTCCGGCGGTCAAGGAGCTCGACATCAACCCCCTGCTCGCTAACGAAGCGGGGGTCATCGCGCTCGACGCGCGTATCCGCATCGAGCCCCGCGAAGTCGAGATGGAAGGCCCCAATCCGCGGCTTGCCATCAGGCCCTATCCCGACCAGTGGGAGAGGTGGACCGAGACTTCTGACGGCGACCGAATTTTGATCCGACCAATCAGGCCTGCCGACGAGCATCTTTATGGCGCGTTCATCGAGAAGCTCTCGCCGGAGGACATCCGCTTCCGCTTTCTTTCGCCGCGCAAGGAGTTCTCGCACAAATTCATCGCCCGCTTCACTCAGATCGACTATTCGCGCGCCATGGCCTTCATGGCGCTGGACAAGGAACAGAAGGAGCTTCTTGGCGTGGTGAGACTCGCCGCCGATCCCGATTACCTCACGGGCGCGTACGCCATCATCGTGCGGAGCGACCTCACGGGAACCGGCATCGGCTGGGCGCTAATGCGTCATCTCATCGCCTACGCCGAGAAGGAGGGCTTGCGCCGGCTTGTTGGCGATGTCCTCACCAACAATCAGCGCATGCTCGACATGTGCCGCGCGCTTGACTTCGAAATCTCTCCCGATCCTGAAGACAGCTCGATCCAGAAGGTGCGGCTCAAGCTACCGGCCGACCTCAAGGAGGAAGCGGACCCCGAAGCAATGTCCACTCAGGGTCGCTAGCGCGCCGGAGGGCATTGTTAGACAAACCTCGGCGGGGCTGCGAAGGGTACTGGTCTGAGGCGTTCAGGTTGCAAGCTGACGTCACTCGGCCAGGGCGGCAGCGCGGTTTTGCTTGAAGATATCGCGGCGGTTGAGGTGGCGGTCGTGGTTGAAGTGGTCGTGGATTGATGCGTGAGCGGCGGCGAATTTCTGTAGGGTCCTTGCGGCTCTGAATCACTGCGTCGCTCGTTCTCGTCGTCGAAATGGCTGGTGTGAATTCTCAGCCCGATTGTGGAGCCACCGACCGCACTCCTGATCGGCAGCATTGCCGATGACTTTCATCGCCGATCGGTACGACCGAAGCCGGTCAGTAACTATCAAACTTGGTCGACCAGAGCGTTTCATCTTCCTCTTGAGAAACTTCGGTGCCGCTTTGCGATCTCGGCGCTTCGTAGCAAAGACCTCCAGCATATCGCCTTCGTGATCTACGGCGCGCCACAGATAATGCGTCTCGCCATTGATCCTGACGAACACCTCTTCCAAGTGCTGGCGCCATTGCGAAAATGACCGACGATGAAGGCGTCGTTTCCTAATCTCCTTGGCGAATATTGGACCGAGGCGATTTCACCAAAATCGTATCGTCTAGCGGCAGATGTCGATGCCCCCGATCGAACAGCAAATCTTCCACCTGCCGCAGTGACAGCGGATAGCGGAGATACATCATCATCGTGATGCGGATCACCTCGGGCGATCTGTTGAAATAATGGAAGGGATTGCTTATCGCCGGAGGCTAAGAAACCTCGCCAAGAGGCTCAAGCCAATTTACTCTGACAATACCCGGTTCAGCGCTGCATCACGTAGGTGCCGGGGGCAGCCGTGATCGGCGTATGCCCTTTTTTCGGCGCTCCCATGGGCGGGGGCGAAACGCGGTCGCCCGCATGCTTCACTAACCATTCGCCCCAAGCGGGCCACCACGAGCCTTCATGCTTCGGGGTTTCCTCCAACCACGTTGTCGGATCGATGTATTTTTCGTCGTGCCGCCTGTACGACATCCGATAATGTCGGCGAGGATGGCCCGGCTCGCTGACGATCCCCGCATTGTGCCCGCCACTCGTGAGGACGAAGGTGACGTTCGTGTCCGTCGGCATTTGTATTTTGTAGACCGATCGCCACGGCGCAACATGATCCCTCTCGGTGCCGACGACGAACATCGGTACGCGTATGTCGGACAGAGCAATCGGCCGCCCGTCCACCTCATAGCGCCCCTCGGCCAGATCGTTGTTTAGGAACAGGCTGCGCAGATATTGGCTATGCATCTTATAGGGCATGCGCGTTGCGTCGGCGTTCCACACCATCAGATCGTTCATTTTTTCCCGGCAGCCGACCAGGTAGCTGCGCAAGATACGTGACCAGATCAGATCGTTCGATCGAAGCAATTGAAACGCGCCGGCCATCTGCTTGGTGTCGAGATAACCCTGGTTCCACATTACGTCTTCGAGGAAAGCGAGTTCGCTATAGTCGACATACAGAGCGAGCTCACCGGCCTCCCCAAAATCGGTCTGTGCGGCGAGCAAGGTCACCGTGTTCAGCCATTCTTTGCCTTTGCGGGCGAGCGCCGCAGCCTCGATCGTCAGCAGCGTTCCGCCGAGGCAGTATCCGACCGCGTCGATCTTGCGGCCGGGGACGACGCTTTGCACGACGTTGAGCGCACGCTCCAAGCCGAGGCGCCGATAGTCCTCCATCGAGAGGTCGCGATCCTCCACACCCGGATTCCGCCAGGAAATCATGAATACGGTATGGCCCCGATCGACCAGGTAGCGAACGAGTGAGTTCGCCGGCGACAGATCCAGGATGTAGTACTTCATGATCCAGGCCGGAACCATCAGTACGGGTTCCGCGTAGACGTTCTTCGTGGAGGGCTCGTACTGGATAAGCTCCATGAGGCGGTTGCGATAAATGACCTTGCCTTGTGTGACCGCCAAGTCACGTCCGATTTGGAGGGACTCCGCGCCCATAGGAGGACGCCCGGCGATCGCCCGCTCCCAGTCCTCGACGAAATTGACGGCGCCGCGCACCAAGTTCTGGCCGCCCTCTTTTTCGGTAATCTCCAGAAGCTCCGGATTGGTGAGCAAAAAATTGGATGGCGCGAAGACATCGAGCATCTGACGCGTGACGAAATTCACGACATTCTCGTGATGTGGAGAGACGCCCCTGACACCGGTGGTCGCGTTGTGCCACCATTGTTGGGTCAGCAAAAATGATTGATGGATGAGGTTGTAAGGCCAGCGCTGCCAGGCGGGCGCACGAAAGCGCTTGTCCTGAGGCAGTGGTTCGATACAGCACGGCGTGTTCGGATCCGCGGCGCACCGCGCCGCATAGGTATCGAAACGGGCTGCCTTGCGCAGGGCCTTCGTCAACAGTACGTGTTGCTTGCCTGGCGCCCATGCCAGATGCGTCGCCCAATCTGCAAAGGCGACCGTCATCGCGGCCGGCGAGATGCCCAGAGTAAACTGGGACGTCGCAGCATGAACCATACGATCGATGGTGGGGGTCCCTTCGAGGTACTCCGCCTGTTCATTGCCGGCACTCGGTGCGGCCGAGGTCGTTTGTTCCTGCCCCCTGAAGAGTCCAGACAGCCAGGGGAAGGACCTACCCGGTTGAAACGAATTCGCAAACTGCTCATGCCCCGCGAGGAAGGGGGTAAGCCAAGGGAACGGCATTGGGGAAGGCATTGCCGTGGTCTCACCCTTCTGCTCGCCCATCGGCTCTCGCGCTTCGACCGCCTCGTTCGCCATAGCGACTGATGCCTGCTCCTGAGACCCATGCGTCGGCGCGCCAGGCTTTGATGCACCTACCGGCTTCGGAAAATTCGTCAAGGTGGTCGATTGTCGATTGGGCACTGTTTTTTTGTCCTGGTTCCCTGTGCAGCCTTCTGCCTGTGGTTGTTCCGCCATCGCCTTAAATCGCTTTTCCCTGCCACACTTGCATCATCGGGCACGACAGGGCATCAGCCGTTAAGGTGAGCGAATTCGTTCAAGTCATCATTGATCTTAATCATGCGCCCTTCCCCATAGTGGCTGCCACCTGACAGTCTTGCCTGTCCTCGGTGGATGGTCGGCTTATCGGCAACATCACGGATCACGACATCGCGGTCCGATGCGCGGTTGAGAGGACTCCCTGGGGCGACAGGCGGTCGCCAAGTGTCGCGGAACGTCCTACATTGTTACAGCACACAAAAGATCGAGGAAGCGGCCGTGGTTACGGCTTCGGAGGATATATCCGAGCATCTCGCGGGCGAGACCTTGGGCGAGATCGTCGAAGAGAGATAGCTTCAATGGAGAGGAACGGCGTGCGACTGGCACATGACACTTGGGTCGTCATTGCGGATGGCGAGAAGTACCTCTTGCTCCGCAATGAGGGTAATGTCGAAGATCCCAATCTCTGCGCGGTTTTGAAGGAAGAGGTCGAGAACCCGCCCGCGCGCGAGCTCTCAAGCGACAGGCCGGGCCGGATGCGGGACGCTGGGCCGGGGAAGAGCGCGCTGCAGCAGACCGACTGGCATCGCCTTTCCGAACGCCGCTTTGCCGAAGACCTCGCCGCGCTCCTCGTGGACTGGGCGTCGCAAGGTCGGTTCCGCCGCCTCGTCGTTGTCGCGGATCCGTGCACCCTTGGTGCCCTGCGCGCCGCTTATGGAGACCGTTTGCAGTCCGTCTTAGCGGCCGAAATCGGAAAGGATCTGACCAACGTCCCGATAGGAGAAATCGAGGGGCTCCTCAATAGCGCCTAGGCCATGGCTGGTATGATCTCCCGCGAGAGCGCCTCGGGCTCGATATCGCCGATTTCGGCCATCGCCCGCGTCAGCGCCAGAAGCTCGGCCATCGTCACAAAACTCGCGGAGGCGACGAGAAACGCAGCAATCTCCATATCGGAATAGCGGAAGCGCGCAATGTCGTTGATGATGGCGGTGATCTCGTTGGCGCTAAGGAGACTTCCGAGGATTTTTTGGCGCGCCGCGTCGAGCCTTTCAGGTAGCTTTGCCGTTGTCACGCTGACGAGGCTGCCACTCGGGCATTGTCAGACAAACGTAGACGGGGCTGCGAAGGGCAGTGGTCTGAGGCGTTCAGGCTGCAAGCTGACGCCACTCGGCCAGGGAGGCAGAGCGGTTCTGTCTGAAGATATCGCGGCGGTTGAGGTGACGGTCGTGGTTGAAATGGTTGTGGATTGAGGTGTGAACGGCGGCAAATTTCTGCAGGGTCTTTATGTCCCTGAACTTCGCCATAGGATCCTCTCGTCGTCGGCACGACTGGTGGGAATTCTCAGCCCGATTGTTGAGCCAACGACCGCTATGTGTACCGAAAACCTCATCCGCTCTGCTCGCCTCCTTACTATGAAACAAGTTCTCCCTGCTCGTTAGGTTAGGGAGAGGGCTATCTAACGCCCTGAGATGCTGAGGCT
>NZ_JBAWCQ010000106.1:0-1618 GCF_049590335.1 Methyloceanibacter sp. | reverse complement strand
CCCGCCTCGGGGCGGTTGTCGTACGGCACGCCGTCCCATTTGGGGCCCCCGACGGCACCCAGCATGACCGCGTCGGCCGCGTGTGCTGTTTTCATCGCTGCTTCGGAGATCGCTTCGCCGTGTTCATCATAGGCGCAGCCGCCCACGAGGTCCGTCTCCGTCTCGATGGCCACGGCGCCCGTGCCGTTGGCCCAATCGATGAGCCGGGTCACCTCGTCCATCACCTCGGTGCCGATGCCGTCGCCAGGAAGAAGTAAGAGTTTGAATGAAGCCATGAAGTTACGTTCGCCCTATGCTAAAGCATCCACCGTTATGAGCCGGAATTGCTCCGGCGGCGCTTTGGGTAGCGGGAGTAGGACATGCTGACAAGAGTGCTGTTGACCCTTCTCGTACTTGTCTTTGGGTCCGGTCTGGCCATGGCGGCCGACACGGTGGCCGATGATGAGCCGAAAACCACGGTTGTTAGCTTCGGCATCACCGATCACAAGGTCGACGAGGCGGAGCTTCTTAAGCGCAGGGCGCTGCCCAAACCGCGGTTCAACTCGCCCGGCGTCGCCTATGGCTGGGTGGCCCACGCCAAGAAGGGCGACAAGATCGAGGTCCACCTGACCAAGGACGGCGAGTCTCTGATGCACAATCTCCGCGAGGTCACGGACGACGATAGCGATGTGCTGCTCCAGGCGGGCAAGACGGGCGTCCCCGCAGGTGGCTGGCCGAAGGGGCAATACACAGCGAAGGTGACCGTCACCCGTGGTGGCGAAACGGTCGCCGAGCAGGAAACCGATCCCATTCCGTTCGAGTAGTTTTAGTCGCTGAACGGCGCGGCGGGCCGCTAAGCAGGCCCCCTATGCCCAAGCCTTCAGGCTTAAGCCGTCGGGCCCCAGCCTTCGGGCCCAAGGCTTCACACCCAAGGCTTCGTGGTGCCTGTTTTCAGCTCGAACGCATCTATATGGGCGGCCTTTTCGAGGGTCAGGCCGATATCGTCGAGCCCCTCGATCAGACACCGCTTGCGGTGCGGGTCGACCTCGAAGGGGATCTTGCCGCCATCGGGGCCTGAGATCTCCTGAGCCTCCAGGTCGATGGTCAGGCGCGCATTGTCGCCGCGCTCGGCGTCGTCGATCAGCTTGTCGATCTCTTCCTGCGGCAGAACGATCGGCAGAATGCCGTTCTTGAAGCAGTTGTTATAGAAGATGTCCGCGAAGGACGGCGCGATGATGCAGCGGAAGCCGAAATCGAGCAGGGCCCAGGGCGCGTGCTCGCGGGACGAGCCGCAGCCGAAATTCTCGCCGGCGATCAGGATCTCGGCCTTAGTATAGGGCTCCTTGTGGAGCACGAAATGCTCGTGCTTCACGCCGTTCTCGTCATACCGCAGCTCGGCGAACAGGCCCTCGCCGAGGCCGGTGCGCTTGATCGTTTTCAGGTACTGCTTGGGGATGATCATGTCCGTATCGACATTGATCATCGGCAAATGGGCGGCAATGCCCGTGAGTTTCGTGAATTGTTCCATGCTCAACCTCTGTTCCGCCAGCCATATAGAGCTTTCCGGGCCGACTTTCTACTGTCACAGTCGCGCGCAGAATTCAGGTCATGGTGCCGCGCGGAGACCAAGAGCCAACAC
>NZ_JBAWCQ010000105.1:0-3269 GCF_049590335.1 Methyloceanibacter sp. | reverse complement strand
CATGGCGGAGTGTAGCGCAGCCTGGTAGCGCACCTCGTTCGGGACGAGGGGGTCGCAAGTTCAAATCTTGCCACTCCGACCAATTTTTCAATGGCTTAGTGTCTTGATATGGCCGTGCGACACCCGATCCGCCCCGCCTATGACCTACAAACGAACGCGCTCCGCAAATCAAGCAGCCGCTGGGCGATAATGCCTAAAAAGGGTCCGGTCGCCATCCGCAGCAAGCAACCAGGTACTGCCATGGCCGTTACAACCGGTATGATCGGGCGCGGCTTCTACAACCGCAACTCAGCCCCGCAATGGGCGGCGATCAACTATGTCTTGCCCTGGATTGTCGAGGCAGCAAGTGGCATGGACTTCGCCGATCCCCCCACGACGGTCGGTCTTGCTGATTTCGGCTGCTCAGAAGGCGGAAACTCGATTGCGGTGATGACGACGCTCGTCGCTGCTTGCCGAGAACACACGACGCGCCCGATCCAGACCATCCACAGCGATCTGCCGACGAACGACTTTTCGGAGCTTTTTAAACGCCTGCGTCCCGAGGGCCGGTCGGTCTTCGGTGAGGCAGTACAGTCAGCCGCGGTGGGCGGATCGATGTACGATCAGCTTCTGCCGCCGCGCTCGGTGCATTTCGCAACGACGTTTAATGCGATCGGCTTTCTCGGCGCAAGACCGCTGGATCGCCTGCCCGGCTACATCCTGCCGAACGGCCCCAGCAGATTGCGCGGTGTGGGTGCCGTGGCGGAGGCCGAACACGCGGCCTTTGAGCAGCAGGCCGCACGCGATCTCGAGGCGTTCCTGACGGCCAGGTCCGCCGAGCTCGTTCCCGGCGGCAAGCTTCTGGTCGAGGTCTTTGGCGCGGGCGCCGAGCATCGGACCTGCGACGGAATCTACGACGTTCTGAACGACGCCCTGCTCGCGCATGTGAGCGACGGCACCATCAGCCGGAATGTGTACGAGACCTTCTATCAGCCTGTCTATTTCCGCACGCTCGACGAACTCACGGCGCCGGTGACAGCTCCGCAGGCGCAATGCGCCGGTCTCTTCCGGATGGAGCGCGTCGAAAGCTATGAAGTGCCCGTGCCCTTCGTCGAGGACTATCAAGGTTCTGGAGACGTTGATGTCTACGCGAACGCCTTCACCAACTTCTTACGCGCCTTTACCGAACCTGTCCTGCGACTGCATCTTGACCACGATCCCGACCCGAGCACAGTCGTCACTAGCATTTACGATCACATTAAGGGGCTCTTACGCGCCAACCCCGAGCGTTATCCGTTTCACTACGTCGCCCACGCAATGCTGCTCACCCGAATCGGCTGAGCACAGTCATGCTGAAGCCTGTCTAGGGCGTCTGAGCTGGCTCCCAAGTCTCGTCCGGTGAGAACGAATCGATCTCGCCGGCGACCTCCACGGTGTCTTCGCCGAGGTCCTTCTCAAGCACCTCTGAGTCCCGGTTGACAATGAAGGTCATGATACCGGAATTGCCGTACTCAGCCGGATAGGCGATCAGCGCGAAACCGCCCGTCATGCGGCCGTCCTCGACATAGTCGCGCGCACCACCTTCGGCGCCCTCACCCTGGCTCTTCAGTATGCGGAAGAAGTACCCGTGATAGGGAATAGGTTTTATGCCGTCGGGCTTGTAGCCTTCCTCGGTGATCTCGATGAACTTCTTCGAAAGCGGGCTTTCGTCCGCGCCCTCTTCCGTCGCCCAGTACAAGCCGTCTTTCCCGCCCGGCGTGCTCATGATGCGTTGCGCATAGGCTGGCTTCTCCCCGCCGTCCGGATTGAGCGCGGCATACTTCTCTTGTGCGTTCACATAACCACGCGCCGCCTCGATGGCGGAGAGTTCGTTGCGGCCGATGCGCCGAATGAGAATTTCCTCGAGCCCGGCTTCGGTATCGAACTCCCATTTCCCACTGTCGGTCTTCACCACCGGGATTGGGAAGGGCCAATCGTCCTCACCAAGCAGGAGGACCACGAAGTCGTCCCCTTCGGCCTCCAACTTGTGACTCTTATCGTAGGCCTCCATGAAGCTATCGCGGGCATTCTTGTCCGCAACGTCATCGCCAGAGCTGATGACGTCCTGACCGTCGGACCCGAGGATCTCGAGCAGCGCATCATTCTCGCCGCCGCGCGCCGCGCCGACAAGCGCCTCGACAGCGGCTTCGGGACTTTCAAATTGCTGCTCGGCCTGCGCCGGGGCGCACAACACGAGGAGCGTTGCGCCGAACAATGCGTGGCTCAATTGTCGAACTAACGGCATGCCATCCACCAATCTTCTTTTGTCGCTCATTGCCTTGTTTTCGAGTCTAACGGCGCCGTCCGCCACCGCGGCCACCACCGCCGGCACGACGTCCGCCGCCACCTCTCGAAACGTTCCTGCCGCGGGTGCTAGCGCGTCCCCGGGATGAGGCCTTGCGTGCGCTGCTACCGCTGCTCTTCTTAAATGCGTTCCCGCTCGGCCGGCTTTGCGGTTTCCTAGCAGCGGGCTTCTTGGCTGCTGGTTTCTTGGCTGCTGGCTTCTTGGCCGCCGGTTTCTTCGCAGTCGGCTTTTTGGCCGGCGCCCTGTCTTTCAGATTGGCTTGCCGGTCTCCGCCCCCCGCGTTCGGACGATTGCCGCCACCCGCCGTGGGCCTCTTGCCTCCGCCTGGTTTTTTCAGACCGGCTTCGATATCGCCGACGGACGGACGCCCACCGCCACCGCCGGGACGGCCCTCCCCGCCTCCGGGACGCTTGTCACCGAGATTGCCGCCTCCCGGACGGCCCTCGCCGCCACCTGGACGCCCTTGGCCCCCACCGGGCTTCTTGAGTCCGGCTTCGATATCACCGACCGACGGACGTCCACCGCCAGCGCCGGGACGATTGCCACCACCGGGACGGCCTTCACCGCCACTAGGGCGCCGGTCGCCGACATTGCCCTGGCGGTTGCCCAAATTGTTCCTGTTGGCCTGGTTCTTCGAGAATTTGTTTTGAACGTTGGTGTTGTTGTACTGGACGCCGCGCCGGTGAGCTGAGTTGTGCTCCCACTTCTGGGCGTTGATGTTGTTTCGATTGATCGTGTTACCGCTGATATTGCGGTTCACGTTGACGTTGATGTCGTTCCGGCCCCAGTTGAACCCGTTTCCCCAGATCGCATTGCCGATGGCAAAACCGGCGCTCCAAACGAGGCCGGTCGCGAGCGCGCCGCCCAGAGCGTAGCCCGGAGGCGGCGGGAAGTAGTAAGGCTGATAGCTCGGATACGGCCATGCGCCGTAGGCGACCGATGGCTC
>NZ_JBAWCQ010000104.1:0-1629 GCF_049590335.1 Methyloceanibacter sp. | reverse complement strand
TCTAGGGACGACAGTGCCATTGACAGGCGCTCACAAGCGCAGCGGCACCGACACGCACAACCGATACGAACTGGCTATTCGCCGGATCAACGAACGGGGTGGCTTCGATGTCGACGGAAAGCGATATCGCCTTACGGCGTGCTATTACGGCGACAACTCCCACCCGTTGAAGGCCCAAGAGCTGATTGGCCGGCTGATTTACGAAGATGGTGTGAAATTCATTCTTGGACCGTATCACTCAGTCCAGAATCGTGCGGTTCTCGCGACCGTCAAGCGCAATCGTGTACCAATGGTTGATGCGCACTCGATTGCGCAGAAGCAGGATAACCGGCGCAACGGTTATGCTTTCGCCGTCGCGGCCACGCCTGATCAATACTTCATGCCGGCGCGCGAATTCGCCGCAGCCATCAGCGAAGGATTTGGCAAAGCGGCGAACGATCTGCGGATCGCAATCGCCACTCAAGATGACGCGTTGTCCCAGTAGGTCCGTGCCGGTGTGCTGTCTGATGTGCGGCGTCTTGGAACCACATGCGTTATCGACGATCAATTGCCCGAGAATTTCGCCGACATGTCCGTGACGCTCGAAAAGATCAAGGCCCTCAAGCCGGATCTGTTTTTGGTCTCCGGCCATGAGAGCACTGCGATATCGGCGATGAGCCAAATCTAGGAGTCCAGCGTCGGCGTGCCGATGGTTGCAGTCACCCATTGCCAAACGGCGCGCCTTGCTCAGGAAAGCCCCGAGCCGTCTGCCTTCGTCTTCTGTGCGGTGCAATGGGATCGGGCGGCGCAGCATTGGGGTGTGCTGCTCGGGACCGGAGAGAATTTTGCGCGCCTGTTCGAGAAGGCCTACGGATACGAGCCGTCGTCTGTCTCGGCCCATGCGGCGGCCGCCGTTTACGTCTTTGCCGATGCTTTCGCGCGGGCCCAAAGTCTTGAGCCCGAAAAGGTGCGCGATGCTATTTCCGCCACGGACCTTCAGACCTTTTTAGGACCCATCAAGTTCGATGGGCAGGATAGGAACATCGAAAAGTCGCTTCTGCTCACGCAGATTATCGATGGCGACTACGATCTCACAGCGCCCAGCGGCTGAGCCGAGCGGGAGCCCGTGATACCAAAACCAGCCCCCTAACAAATCTAATTGCTTCAACAGGCCTGCAATGCGCGAACCGATCAATCCTGAGCGGTTTGACTCCTAGAGTGCATCACCAGCGTAGACCGTCGCCGCGCAAGGTCGCTCCGCGCGCTTAAACAGGGAACAGGCGCCCTCGGCATCCTGAGCGTTGGCGAACGGCCCGGCGATCAGGCGCCATCGATTGTCCGGCGCTCGAACGCGCCTTGGTTGCAGACCGGCGACCAGAGCAGCATGCTTCGTCAGATATTCGCGCCAGAGCGGCCGCAACTCGTCACGTTTACCCACGCTACCGATCTCGATGCCGTAGCGCGTAGAGCCGTCATTGGCCGCAGGAGGCAGGGTGACCGGATCTATGGCCGCAATTGCAACCTCTTCCTGAACCACTTCCGTCTCGGTCTCAGGAGCGGCGACTGCTGCCGGGGGCGGCGGCGCGGGCACAGCTGCGGGTTCTGGCGTTGGCTTTGGGGCCTCGGCAACTGCTGGCGCGAGCTCAGGCT
>NZ_JBAWCQ010000103.1:0-20949 GCF_049590335.1 Methyloceanibacter sp. | reverse complement strand
GCGTTACGCGCTCATGGATATGCAGCGCTCGATTTCCGATCTCGGCGATCGGGTGGGACAAGGCAGCGGTACCGAGACGGCCGTGCATGACCTCTCCCAAGGCGTCGACAAGCTGATCAGACAGATGCGCGCCGAGCAAAAGGTCGTGCGGGAATGGGCCGACGAACAATCCCAGCAGCAGCAGGAAATTGCGGCCGTGCTACGCCAGGTCGGGGCCAAGCCCAAGGCGCCTGTCGGCAAATGATGTCGATGAGGCAAACAATGTCCGTAAGGACGGCATAGATGGCTCTCGCCCGCGGCCGCCGCGCCCACTATCAAGCCAATGTCTGGCCGGGCTTCGTGGACATGCTCTCCACGCTGCTGCTCGTCGTGATCTTCCTCATGTCCCTGTTCATGGTGACGAACTACATCATCACCCAGGCCTCCACCGGCAAGGACACGATGCTGTCGCGGCTCAACCGCCAACTTTCGGAGCTGACCGAACTTCTGGCGCTCGAGCGCTCCAAGAAGGATGCCGCCGAGGACAATCTCGCCGCCCTGCAAGCGACACTCCTCAATACCGAGGCGCAGAAAAAGAGGCTCACCGGCCTACTAGGCGATGCGAGCGGGGAGTCCGACGATGCGGCTGGCCGCATCACAGCGCTCGGCACCCAGCTCGACGAACAACGCAACATCACCAATGACGCGCTCGCCAAGGTCGAACTGCTCAATCAGCAGCTGGCCGCCTTGCGCCTCCAGCTCGCCGCGCTGAACGAGGCGCTGGAAGCCTCCGAGGCGAAGGACAAAGACAGCCAGGACCGGATCGCCGATCTCGGGCAGCGCCTCAACGTGGCGCTCGCTATAAAGGCGCGGGAGCTGGCGCGTTACCGCTCGAACTTCTTTGGCGAGTTGCGCAAGACTCTTGGGCAACGCAAAGACTTCAAGATCGTCGGCGACCGCTTCGTGTTCCCTTCCGACGTCCTGTTCGATCCGGGCTCGGCCACGCTGAAGCCAGGGGCCTATGATCAGCTCAACAAGCTCGCCGCAGCCTTGAAAGAGATCGAGGGGAATATTCCCACGAACATTCCTTGGGTGATGCGCGTGGACGGGCACACGGATATCAGGCCGATCTCCTCGTCCATCTTCCCGTCGAACTGGGAACTCTCGGCCGCGCGCGCCATCTCCGTGGTGCGCTATCTCATGGGCCGTGGCATTGCCCCCGAACATCTCGTGGCGGCAGGCTTTGGTGAGTATCAGCCGATCGATTCCGGCCAGAGCCCTGCGGCACTCGCTCGCAACCGCCGCATCGAACTCAAGCTGACCGAGAGGTAGCGCTACTCCGCCGCGTCGGGTGCGAACTGAAGCGATGCAAGCCGGGCATAGAGTCCGCTGCGCGCAACCAGTTGCTGATGCGTGCCCTCTTCCACCAACCGCCCGTGATCGAAGACGAGAATGCGATCCGCATTGACCACGGTGGAGAGCCGATGGGCGATGACGAGCGTCGTGCGCCCATCCATTACCTTGTCTAGCGCCTTCTGCACCATCGTCTCGTTGCCGGTGTCGAGCGCGCTCGTCGCCTCGTCCAGCAGGAGGATCGGTGCATCGCGCAGAACCGCGCGGGCGATGGCGATACGCTGCCGCTGACCCGAAGAGAGCGTGACGCCCCCCTCACCCAGCTCCGTGTCGTAGCGCTTCGGCAGTTCGGCGATGAAGTCATGCGCGAAAGCAGCCCTGGCGGCCGCCTCGATTTGCGCACGCGAGGCCCCATCCGCGCCGTAGGCGATGTTGGCGGCAACCGTATCGGCGAAGAGCGCGGTCTCCTGCGGCACGATGGCGAACCGGGCACGTAGGTCGGCAAGGTCGGCCATGTCGACCGGCACATCGTCCACGCGGACCGTGCCGGAGTGCGGATCGTAGAAGCGCAGGAGCAGCGCGAAGATCGTAGTCTTGCCCGCGCCGGACGGGCCGACCAGCGCGACCCGCTCGCCAGGCTTCACCGTGAAGCTTACTCCGTCCAGCGCGTCCGTGTCGGGCCGCAACGGATAGGCGAAACGTACATTCGAAAACGCGATCTCGCCGCGCGCCGGCTGCGGCATCGGCGTCGGATGTGGCGGGGACTGGATCTCAGACCGCGCCTCGAGCAATTCGCCAAGCCGTTCGGCCGCGCCCGCAGCTTGTGCGACCTCGCCCCAGACATCGCTGAGCCCGCCGACAGCCGCCGCGGCAAAGACAGCATAGAGCACGAACTGTCCGAGCGTGCCCCCAGTCATCGAACCGGACAGCACGTCCTGCGCGCCGTACCACAGGACACCCACGACACTGGCGAAGACCAAGAACATGGCGATGGCCGTCAGCCCCGCCCGTGCCTTGGCCCGGTCGTTGGCCGCGTTGAAAGCCCTATCCATGGCCCGCCGGAAACGGCCGGTCGCGGCGCCCTCATTGGTGAAGGCCTGAAGCACTTTCACCTGCCCCAGACTTTCGCTCGCATAGGCCGAGGCCTCCGCCAGCGTGTCCTGGGCGAAACGCGAACGGGCACGCACTGAACGGCCATAGGCGACGAGCGGCAGCACGATGAGCGGGATGACGATGAGAACCGCCAGCGAGAGCTTGGGACTCGTCACGATCATCATGACGACAGAGCCGGCAAGAAGCAGCACGTTGCGGATGGCCTGCGAGATGGCCGTGCCAGCGGCTGCCTTCACCTGGGTCGTGTCGGCCGTCAGCCGCGACATCACCTCACCCGAATGGGACACCTCGTAGAAGGCCGGGCTGAGACCCGTGAGATGGGCAAAAACATCCGTGCGTATATCGGCCACGACGCGCTCGCCAAGCCAATTCACGCAGTAGAAACGCGCCGCGCTCGCAAGCGCGAGGACCGCGCCGACGCCGACCAGCGTTCCGAAATACACGTCCACCAATTCGGGCTCGATGCCGGAAAAGCCGAGATCGATCATTCGGCGTAAGGCGAGCGGCAGCACGAGCATCGCGCCCGCCGCCGCGACCAAGGCGACCAGCGCCGCGGCGAGCATGCCCTTGTGACGAAGGAGGTAAGGTTTGATCCGCGCGAGAGGCCGCAACGAGGCCCGTTGGGACTTATCCATCTTGTCGGGTCGCGGTTCGGCGGATCGCGCAGATGCGCCCGCAGGCTGAAGGGAAACAGGTTGCAACACTAGGCCCAGTCTATTGTAAGTTTTGTCGAGTTTTGCGCCGGAACCGGCGGAGTGATAATCGGGCCGACTTTAAGGGCCTTAGCCCCGCACGCAAAGACTTTGATGATGCCAAGTCTGGCCCGCGCCCATGGCAGCCTTGGTAGCGCGGCCACCCCCTTAGGAATTTTTCGGATTTCGCATGACCTTGCTCTGGCTCCCGTTCCGCGCTATAGCCTGCCGCCAATTCCGCTAGAATATGACGATGCGACGCGGAGCCGCTCTGAAAACCCGGGTGGCCCGGCAAACAAGGTTTTGAGCCATGAAGAATGACATTCATCCCGAGTACCACCAGATAAAGGTGGTCATGACGGACGGCACGGAGTTTGCAACCTACTCGACCTACGGCGCCGAAGGTGACACGCTGAAGCTGGATATCGATCCCAAGACCCACCCCGCCTGGACCGGTGGTGGGCAGCATCTGATCGACCGTGGCGGCCGCCTCTCGCGCTTTAAGAAGAAGTACGAAGGCTTCATCAAGTAAGATTGGGACCCTGCGCCCAACCACAAAAGCCGGCCCTCTGGGCCGGCTTTTTGTTTGAAGCGCCTGGATCGTCGGCGTCTATGAGGCCATGACCCTAATAGAAGCGCAGCCACAGATAAGATCGGGCCGTGGGAAGAGTCCGCTACTGACCCAAAGCGGACATCATCAAAGCTAGTGAGCTGACTGCACCTCGACGAAGCAGTTCACCCGTAACGTTTCCTGCTCATTGAGCCTTTAGCTGATCAAGTACGAAGAGTGCACGGACCACGGTTTCCGCATTCTTTGCGGGCACCCCATTGTCCTCCCAGTCCTGAACGAAGACGACCCCAATGCCGGTTTCCATATCGCTGAAGCCCACTTGTCCATAGGAGCCGACAGAGTGGATAATGTTGTGCTCAGGCAGGTACCAAGCCTGTGATGCGTAGGTGACCGGCGTGCCAAACAGAGCAGCCATATCCTTGCCCGACTCAGACTCTCTGAGCAGGTCTTTATCGACGTCCTCAACAGAAGCATAGAAGCTCTTGGGTGCTTTTCCCTGGGCTATCCATTGGTGAAGCAGACAGTAGTCCCGCAGGGTCGTGCTGATGCCATAGGATGGGCTCGCCGTTCCATCGACCGTCAGCGCAATAGAACCCCGGCTGTTGGCACCGAAGTCGTCGAATATATCGGAAAGTAGCTTGTTGAACGGTTCGCCTGTCACTCCTTCGGCCAACATCGCCAGCAAGTCCGTGTTCTTGTCGTTATAGGTGTAAACTTCTCCAGGCGCGTTTTGAGTTTTGGCCTCGATGACAGCCTCACGATGCCCGCCGGGGTCACTTGGCTTTGAGCCCCGCTCTATCTCGAAGACAAAGGCTTCGCCGCCGGGAACGTGGTAGTCGGTCGCGGGCAATAGCCCGGCGGTCGTATCGAGTACATGCTGAACTTTAGCCTTCCCAATGGCTGACCCCTCGAAATCGGGAAGGTAACTCTCAACTGTTGCGTCTGGATGCAGCTTGCCTTCATCAATCAACTTCGACGCGATGATACCAGCATAAGTTTTGGACGAGGATTGTAAGAGTTGCGTCTGATCGGCATTGAATCCGTTATCATAGAACTCGCCCAGGAGTGCGTTGTCCTTGATAATCAGAAAGCCTTTAGTCTGTGTCGCATTGAGCGGGTCCACAAAACTACGGCCAGCACGAAAGTCCTGCTGTAGATCGAATTACTCGTCCGCGATTGTCACAGGCGCGGGGGGCGCGGCGGCCATGATGGGTACGGTACCGAACAAACCGTAGTCGTCCCAATTTGCAGAAACATACTTGTAGTATGGCCAGCTCTTAGTATGGCCAGCTCTGCATATTCTCTGGCGTGATTTCCGAGAGATTGATCGGGTTGTAGAAATCATTGAGCGGAACCGCGGATTTCGCCAAGACAGCAGAACCAAGAGTAGCGGCCATACTGCCGGACAAGATCAATACGGTACTGATTTTCACGATCGCCTTATGCTTCATCGGCGCTTCTCCTCCATCGGCGCAAAGATAGTTCAGGCGCGAATAGCTCAAAACGTTTGCAGTCGAGATTTGAAGCCGAAGGCCCTTCTACCAGGGAAGGAGATCACCCTTCGCGTGCCAGAAGGTGCCCGAATCCTCCGGGCCTAGAGAGTCGATCCGGACTACCAAATCGGCCGCCGCCTCCTCGGGAGGTATTCCCCGATGCCCGGTCATCTCGGTTGCTACCATGCCAGGATGGATCAGAAACACTGAAACACCTCGATCTTTCAGGTCGTGCGCCAGGCTGCGCGCTACAATATTAACGGCTGCCTTGGACATACGGTACCCGTAGTACCCGCCGGAGGTATTGTCCTCAATCGAGCCCATACGGCTCGTGATAATCGCCACCTTAGACCCTCGACCCAGACAACCCTGCAACGCCGCCGTAACCCGTAGCGGTGAGATTGCATTGATCTCGAATTGTCGGCGAATTCGGTCGATGTCCAGGTCGTCTAGGCTCTCGCGAGTCAAGATGCCGGCACAGTTCACGAGGATGTCGATGCGTCGACCCTGCAATTCGCCAGCGAGAGCATGAATGGAAGCGTCGTCGGTCACCTCGATGCCCTCGTGGATTTCAGCGCCTGTCTCCCTTAGCTCCAGCGAATCCTTCCGGCAGGTCGCGATGACTTTGTCTCCGCGTCTCGCAAATTGTCGGCAGAGCTCGAGCCCGATACCCCGATTCGCGCCAGTCACGACTACTGTGGTCATGCTTCACTCCTTCTCATGCCGCTTTCGCAGGACTTCTTAACGTACCGACGAAGGCAGGGCCAACAGCGCGTCGGGCAGAGGCAACAATAGACACTCCGGGAAACCTATAAGAAGCAAGGAATTTGCATTGCACTTACCACGAGCTGATGAAGTCGGAACCTAGGAAGATTTCTTGGGAAGATGCGTTCTGTTACACCCGGAAGCCAGGAGAACATCACTTTAGATGACCGTTATTGGCACTTTGCAGACTCTTTGGGAGAGCCCGCCCGCGTTCCGCCATGGAGGCCGTCAGCAGATGTCCCGCTATGCTTCAAGTGATGATCTTTTAGGAACGGGCTATTCGCCGTCTTGACCGAAAGCGGCCCGGAGCCGCGAAAAATGCGCCCCCACCGGATGATTGGCGTCCTCGGAATCCGGTTGCTTAAAATCCATCATCTGGTCGAAACGGACCACCTGTTCCTGCAGCCTGACGCTATCCAGGATAAGAGCCCGTAACCGTTCCGGTAACGCCTCCAGATCGCGCACGGGGCGGGAATCTTCCACCGGCAGCTTGATTTTCCGCTGCTCCTCGACCGCCTGCTCCGGCGTGAGTTCGCCTTCCGTAACGGCCCGGCGGATAAGGAGCCAGGACGCAAGCTGCATCAGCCGCGTGGTCAGCCGCATGCTCTCCGTCGCATAGGCCAAAGAGTGCGGCGGCTGGAGCTGACGAGCCTCTTTTCGCCCATCACCATCAAGATAGGCAGCGGCGGCTTCCACCAGCGCCATACCCTCGCGAAACACGGATCTGAACTGATTGGAACGCGCAAATTTCGCGCCGAATGAGACGGTTACGCCGTCTCCATAGCTATTGTTTTCGGTTTTACCCGCCATCGCCCCCTGTACTCCATCGCCCCTTATTACGGGACATACTATGCCATGGGTAAGCGCTGTCGTTACCTTCCGGTAAGAAAGGTTAAGACGCAAGCTGCGGCAAATGGAGGGCAAAAAAAGGAGCCGCCAAGATGGCGGCTCAGGAAGTTAACAGGGAGGCGTCAAACAGAGTGGAACAGGCCACTCAGATCCAGAAGACTGGATAACAATGACTTTACGGGGGAGTCCCTAACAACCGGTTAAGACTAAGACCCGATTTACCTAAAGAAACTCTGTCGCGTGGAAATCAGCTCTTGAAGGCGGCTTCGGCGGCGCTGCGCGAAGATACCTTCGTCGCGAGCATCGCCTCGATGCGGCCGATCTCGCCTTGAAGCGTTCCGATCAGCGCCTTCAGCTCGGCCTCCGACAGCTTGGACAGGTCCTGCCCAATCTCGTGGCCTTTAGGCTTTTTCGGTGTGAGGTCGTCGAGGTCCATCGTCGAAATCTCCGCTCGATTGCGAATGCCGTCCCGTTTCGCGCCGTCGCGTCCATCCTAGCATCGCGCGGCGCTCTTCTCTAAGAGTGAACACGCGAAACTGATGAGGACCCGATGCTGCCAGAGACCATGACCGTGATTGAAGTCCGCGAGCCGGGCGGGCCCGAGATGCTGGCCCCGGAGACGCGGCCGCTGCCGAACCCTGCTGAAAACGAGGTCCTCATCGCGGTTGCCGCCGCTGGCATCAATAGGCCGGACGTGCTGCAGCGCCAGGGCCTCTACCCGCCCCCCAAAGGCGCCTCGGATCTCTTAGGGCTCGAAGTCTCAGGGCCTATCGTTGCCATTGGCGAGAATGTCACGCGGTTCAAGCCGGACGATTTCGTCTGCGCCTTGGTGAACGGCGGCGGCTATGCGGAGTATGCGGTGGCGCCTGAAACCACGACCCTCCTCGCCCCCCACGGGCTGAACCCGGTGGAAGCGGCGGCATTGCCCGAGACCATCTTCACCGTCTGGCACAATGTCTTCGAGCGCGGCGGCCTCAAGGAAGGCGACTGGCTCCTGGTGCATGGCGGAGCGAGCGGCATCGGCACCACGGCCATTCAGCTTGGTACCGCCTTCGGCGCCAAGGTCATCGTGACCGTGGGCGACGACGCCAAAGCCAAAGCGTGCGAGGCGCTGGGCGCCGTCCGGGCCATCAACTACCGCAAGGAAGATTTTCTCGACGTCGTGAAAGAGGCCACGGCCAAGCATGGCGCCGACGTGATCCTCGACATGGTGGGCGGCGACTATATCGAGCGGAACATCCGCGCCGCGGCGCTCGAGGGCCATATCGTGCAGATCGCGTTCCTGAAGGGCTCCAAGGTTGAAGTCGATCTCATGCGGCTGATGATGCGCCGGCTCACTCTGACCGGTTCTACCTTGCGCGCCCAGACCGATGCGACCAAGGCGAAGATGGCGACTGTCATCGAGGAGCGCATCTGGCCCCTGATCACGCAAGGCAAGTACAAGCCCGTGATCGACTCGACCTTCCCGCTCGCCGAGGCGGCCGAAGCCCATAAGCGCATCGACGATCCGGCTCACGTTGGCAAAATCGTGCTGACGACGTGAGGGCCACCACCGCTTACCGCGTACTCGTGACACGGTCCGCCGCTCATTTGGAGCGTCCGCTTTGGTCACAAACGAAACTCAGGCTGTCACGGCTTCGCAACGCCAAAGGAGGAGAACAGCGCGGTCTCACCCCTCAGGCGCGTACCAGATCGGCGAGGTATAGGCGCGGTCCTGCACGGTTGGCGGCACGGTCTTGGGCAGCGGGATGTTGAAGAACGCCGCGTCGTGCGTTGTCCAGCGGGGCTTGGGGATCTCAAGAACTCTCACATAATAAAAAGCTGCTTCGGCCGGGTCGAACGCGGGATCCATCCAATGCGCTGACAGCGATGAGTCGCCAATCGAATTGGTGAAAGTCGCTGTCTCGAGGTCCACCGTAGACCCGACCGCTTCGCGGCAACGTCCATCCGCCCCGATCGTCCGGCCGTCGGAAACGGCAACATCGTAGATGCGTTCATGAGTCTTGCCCGATGCATCGACCCAGCCTTTGATGATCTGGACACGGTCAAGGTTGGCGCCATCGGGGTCACGCGCGGCCGAGACGAGGAAACGCGGCGCGCCTCCCGCGGGGGCATTAGTGAGATCGCCTCCCATCGGAACGCCGTCGCGATATCCGAGTGCCACAAAATCGGACACGCCGATGTCGTCAGCGTCGAAGTTCCAACCACCGAAAACCCGCACGCGTATGCGCGACCCGGTCGTGGCATAGGCCTCCTTCCGCGTCAGGGCGTCGAAGACCTCCCCCCTGGTGTTCTGTCGCGCCCAGACCGCCGTGAGGCCGGCGGCCGATTCTTGCGCGGTTACAATCCGCAAGGCTGGATCTTCGGCAGGGATCACATCGAAGTTGTGCCGATCGGGCGAGGGTTCGGTGTGCTGGTACTTGCCGAAATAGTTGTCCTCCCTGGAAGTCGGGATCGCTGTATGGGCATCCGTGGTCCCGTAAAGGCCAAACTTGTAGGGATTGACGCCAAGATCTTGACCAAGCTTCAGCCCGAGCTTGAGAGCCGAGCGCGCATACTCGTACTGCAGCATCTCGGGCGTCTTTGGCGCAGTTCCCGACAGATTCCCCACATCCCATGTTTCAAAATTTGCAAACTCGTCGTCGGGTGACAGCAGCGGATGCGTTTCCTCGTCTCCCTTGATCTGAGTCATCTCATGCATCGGTTCCCATCGGCTGCGCTTGGCTGCATAGGACCGCGTCATGGGTTTACCGTTGAACATTCGATCCGAGAACATGAGCCCGTTACTCATGTTTGCGTTGTGAGGAACGGCGATCGCGCGGCCGCCGGTCGATTCCTCGTACGCGGCGAGATAGTCCCACAGCAGCTCGGGGTCGGGTGCTTCGAAGAACGACAATGGTCGGACTTTGCTGGTCGTGTCGGCGTCATCGCGGAACAGTACGATCCGATGCAGATTGTCGCCCTTGGGCGTAAAGGTCCACTCGAAGCCTGCAAGCGTGGTGAAGGTTCCCGGGTCGTTGTATTCGTCAATGACCGGAAGCAGATCCGTCCAGATCGAATCGGCCAGACCGAGGTGCGCGAACGGATCGACGCCCTTGACCGTCGCCATTTCGATGATGTCGGCAAAGGCCGCCATCCGGCCCTCTTGCCCCGCATTGAACTGGTCATAGATCCGCCGGCCGGCCTCGTTTCCGAGAAGACGGGGGTCGGAACCCTTAAGAGCGGTGGCGACGCCGAGAAATTCCGCATGCTCAGTAATGGCTAGAAAGTCGAGCGGCCGGATTAACTGCACGGGTTGCCCCGTGTTGGATATGATTTTCTCTCCGCGCGCGACGCGAAAGGCATCGTGCACCGACAGGGACGTCCCCACCAAACCGGCATCGAATGACAGTTTGGTGTGGAAATGCAGGTCGCCGAACAGCACCTGATCGGGGTAAGCGCGTCCGACAAACGGCGAATAGTCGCCGGTGCGCGCGTCGATCTCAGGCGCCAGATTGCCTTCGAAGGCGAAGATGTCGGAGGCGCTGAACAAAAGGATTGCGGCAACAAGGCCGGCACTCATTCTGCGCTGTGCGGTTTTACTCCGGCCCATCACATCCGCCTTTCCTTGGTCGCAAACGGCAACCGCAGCCCCGCCGCGTGTCAGCGTGACACGCACGAAGGCTAAGCCTCTCCACAAATTCTCGTTTGATCGCAATAGCGCTCTACCTTGCTTTGCGGAGCCAATCAAGCGCGCCGTCTATAGGTCGAACGCCCCGCACCCTTTTCAATACCCGTGATGTTTGAGTATTGATGCCATGCCCAAGTGCATCGTCTCGACAACAGCGCCTCACCAGCCCAAGTGAGCAAGCCTTGAGGTCGCGCATGCCGGGCGGACGCCTTCAAGGACAATCACGGATGGTTTCGGCGCAAAACGCGACAAGCAAGACGGACGGTGACGTTGTAGGTCCGGGGCGACTACAATGGTTTGAAGCGCTACTAAGATTCAAGCGCTGCTAGACCATACATGCGCCAAGGGGGGTCGCTACCGAGTGAGCAAAAAAGATCTCGATTTGACCACCGAGGTCAGTGCCGAAACGGACGTTTCGCGTATCGGCCGTTCCGGTGCTACGCCGTCCCACGAGCGGACCGCGGACGAGGATTTAGACGTCGTTGACTGGGATCGCGTTGCCGCATCGAGCGACTTCGAGACGCTCGTGAAATCGAAAGCGCGATTCCTTATTCCGGCAACGATCTTCTTCCTCACCTACTACTTCACCCTGCTCGTGCTGGTCGGCTTTTTCCCGGAGATGATGTCGTCGACGATCTCGTGGCTCGGACCCGTGAACGTCGCCTATGTCTTTGCGCTCTCACAGTTCGTGATGGTCGGTCTCGTCACATGGGCTTACTTGCGTGAGGCAAAGAGTTTCGACGCGCTTGCGGCAAAGGTCCGCAGCGACGCCCTCTCAACAGGGGGAAACAAGAAGCCATGACAGCTGCCTTGTGGCTCTTTCTGACATTCGTCGCATTCACGCTTCTGATCACTTGGTGGTCGGCCCGGCAATCCAAAGGAGCGAACGCGTACTTCGCCGCGGGGCGGCGGATAAAGGCGTGGCAAAACGGGTTGGCGATCGCTGGGGATTACATGAGCGCCGCGAGCTTTCTCGGCATTGCCGGACTGATCGCGTTCAAAGGATATGATGGCTTCATGTACTCGGTGGGCTTTCTCGTGGCCTACCTCACAGTTCTCCTCATCGTCGCCGAACCCTTGCGGAACTCGGGCAAGTTCACGATGGCGGACGTCCTTGCCTACCGGCTGAAAGCAAGGCCGGTTCGCGCCATGGCAGCGCTAAGCACGCTCATCGTCACGACGTTTTACATGATCGCGCAGATGGTCGGCGCAGGCAGCCTTGTGAAGCTGCTGCTGCCCGGCGTGAGCTACGAACTCGCCGTGATCGGTGTCGGCGTTCTGATGATCATCTATGTGGTTTTCGGCGGCATGCTCGCCACGACCTGGGTTCAGATTACCAAGGCCATACTGCTTCTGGCCGGCTCCGCGATGCTGAGCGTTATGGTCATGGCGCAGTTCGGATACAGCTTCGGCAACTTCTTCGAGGCCGTCAGTCACGTCACCTGGATCGATCCGAAGACCGGCCAGCAAGTGACCCAAAATTTCTTGCAGCCTGGCCTTGCCTTCAAAGGCACGTGGGGCGCCATCGACCTGATCTCGCTCGGCCTTGCCTTGGTCTTAGGAACGGCCGGGTTGCCGCATATCCTCATTCGCTTCTACACGGTACCCGATGCAAAGACGGCCCGGCTCAGCGTGGTCTGGGCGATGCTGGCTATCGGCGCGTTCTACCTGATGACGACGTTTTTCGGGTTTGGCGCAGCTACCCTGCTGACCCCGGCGAACATCCCCGATCAGAACATGAGCGCGCCACTGCTGGCGCTGCACCTTGGTGGCGACATCTTCTTTGCCTTCATCAGCGCGGTGGCATTCGCCACGATCTTGGCTGTCGTCGCCGGTCTCACCATCAGTGCAAGTACCAGCTTCGCGCATGACTTCTACACCAACGTGATACACCACGGCCGCGAGCGATCGGCGGGCGAGGAAGTGCGGGTGGCGCGGATAGCGGCATTCGTGGTGGGCGCAACGGCAATCCTGCTCGCCATCGGTCTGCGTTCGACGAACGTGGCCTTCCTTGTCGGTCTCGCTTTTGCGGTGGCTGCAAGCGCGAACCTGCCGCCGATCGTGCTCGCTGTGTTCTGGAAACGATTCAATACGGCTGGCGCGTGCTGGGGTTTAGGCGTCGGGCTGGTCAGCTCGATCGTTCTGATCCTCCTCAGCCCGAGCATTATGGGGACGGATGGCAACGCATTGATTGCGGGTGAGCCAATTTTCCCGTTGCGCAATCCGGGGATCGTCTCGGTACCTCTTGGATTCGCTGCTGCCATCATAGGGGCATTGCTGAGCCGCGAGCCGTCCGCGGAAAAAAAGTTCGCCGAGTTTACGGTGCGGGCCAATACGGGCCTTGGAGCCGAGAAAGCAGCCGCCAACTAGGCTATAGTGAGCTACTGCTCGGCGGTTGCGTCACGGCCGGTGAGCGTCCATATGTACCGATCGATGGTGCGGTCATGCCACGTCTCGTGCGCCCCGCGCGCGTGGAAACCGAGATGGCCCCCACTATTCGACAGCAGAATCTCGACCTGCGGTAGGTCGTGCTCTTTCAAGACGAGATAGGGCTCCGCCGGGATCCACGGATCGTTGCGCGCATGGATCATGAGGGTCGGAACGGCAATAGTGGGAACGAACTGCGCGCCGGCGGTGCGCGTGTAGTAGTCCATCGCATCATCGAATCCATTGCGGGGCGCGACCCAATGATCGTCGAACTCGAAAATGTTTCGTGTGCCCTCGATTGTCTGGCGCTCCGACGGCGACAGTCCGAGGAAGCTCAGCACATCGCGCTTCATGCGCTGGATGAGGAAGTGATGGTAGAGCGCATTACGCGGCTCCATCATTCGCTGGCAGGCTTGCCAGGGCTCGATCGGCGCGGACACGGTAGCCGCACCGACAACGGGCAACTGCTTGTCTCCGCGCCCAAGCCAGTTGAGCAGAACGTTGCCGCCAAGAGAGTACCCGACCAGAAACAGGCCGTGTTGAGTATGCGGCGCGTATAGCCCTTCAAGCACGCCCTGAATGTCGGCGGCACAGCCCGCGTGATAGTAGTTGCTGGCAAGATGCCCCGCAGGGCCGGCACCGCGCAGGTTCAGCCGGAGGACGGCGCGGCCGCGAGCAAGATGGAACCGCGCGGACTCCCGCATATAGTCGCTGTCCTCGCATCCGGTGAGCCCGTGGATCAGCACGACGAGGGGACTGTCCTTGGGCGGCACATCGGGTTCGTGGAGCGTGGCCCCAAGCCGGTCACCACTGCCATCGTTCATCGGAAATTCGAGTGTCGAAGACCGGCCGGGCAAGCCCCTGGACCGGCGCATCACCACATTGCGGAGCGTCTGCAGGTCCCCGCCCCACCATGGCGCGCGGTCCTGAAACTTGGCGCCTTGTCCGGCGATGTCTCGAAATGCATCCAGCACAGACAGCACGTCGGCCTTAGTGCGCCGAATTCAAGGCCCCGCGCTAAGTCCCGCGGCCGGCGAGGCCTTTTTGGTGGCGGCCGCCCATCGGCCTCGCGCTGGACGAAGCGGCAAGACCGATCGATTGCAGGAAGGCTGACGCCAGACTGGCCTAGTCTTCCAGCCTTATATGCAATAATTTCTGGGCAATAATGGCAAATTGTTCCCTGAAGAATCATATTATAGAACAGCAGAATTCGCTAAATTACAGGTGACTTTTCACAATTATATACAATTCGACGAAAACAATTTTCCTGCAGCATAGATCGGCGCCCAAGAGATCCATGTTTGCGCGAAATGAAGGGAAGGCAACACATGTAAAAGATCGCTGCTATTGTTGTGTGCTCGGCCGCGTTGCTGCTGTTCGGCTTTGGCGACGGGCACGGCTCGAAGGCCAAGGCCGGACCCGCCTGGCCCGAAGGGGAGCAGCGGGCCGTCGGTGCCAAATGCGAAGCTGGCCCCAGGGGTGAGCCCGGAACTACCGGACCGCCTGGAAAGGTAGGACGCAAAGGCGACGCCGGACCGAAGGGCAACCCTGGACCAAAGGGGAAAGCCGGAGAGGCCTCGATTCGTGTCGTCGTCGCCGACGGCTCCGGGCTGTTTGCCTCATGCCCCGAAAACGAAACGGTGATCGCGGCCTGGTGTCAGGGCAGCAGCTAACCGCGCCCGGCTCTCGTAAGCGGCTCCAGCCACGCTTGGTGCGGCAGCGCTTCGGGCGACCAAGCCCACGCTGCCATCTCCTGCCTCGCGAAGTGAGGCCAGCCGAGGTGGCCCAACAGTAGGGCCGAGGCCGCCCGGTCGCAGGTTTCGAACCGGGGGTCTCGCGGATCGCGCATGAACCCCGGAACAGATTGCGCAGGCGCTCATCAACGCCTATATAGAGTTTATTCCACTGAAATCGGGACGTTTGGCTCTTTCGCCTGGGATGGCGAGGGACGCGACGTAACCCTTTTACGCAAGGTTTGAATGCCATCATGAATCGCACCCCATTGATGCCGAAGGCGACGGCCGTTTGGCTCGTCGACAACACATCCCTGACCTTCGAGCAGATCGCCGAGTTCTGCCAGCTGCACGTGCTGGAAGTGAAAGGCATCGCCGACGGAGACGTAGCACAGGGCATCAAAGGCATGGACCCGATCTCCTCCAACCAGCTATCGCGCGACGAGATCCACCGTGCCGAGGAAAAACCGGCACACCGGCTGAAGCTTCTAGAGCCCAAGGTCGAGGTGCCCGAGGTCAAGACGAAGCGCGGCCCACGCTACACGCCGGTCTCCCGCCGTCAGGACCGGCCCAACGCCATTCTGTGGCTATTGAAGAGCCACCCCGAGCTGAAGGACAGTCAGATCATGCGTCTAGTGGGCACCACGAAGCCGACGATCCTGGCTATCAAGGAGCGGAGCCACTGGAACTCACCGAACCTCATCGCCCAGGACCCGGTGACGCTTGGCCTCTGCTCGCAGACCGATCTCGACGCCGCCGTGAAACGCGCGGCCGCGCGGCTCGAACGCGAGCAGAAGAAGGCTGGCATCCCTGTCGAGAAGGCAGGCTCCCTGCTCCCCACCGAGGAGACCATCGGCCTCGGCGAGGCCGACGCTGGCGCGCCCGATGCGGGCGCGCCGTTCGAACCTCCGCAAGCGTCCGATGCCGACATGGCCACCGCGTTCGCCCAGGAAGCCCGCGACGCCATGGCCGCTCCGGAACAGGTCGAAGAAGCGCCGGACGCGGACTCTGTCTTCGCCAAGCTGAAGGACTTGAAGCCCGAGGGCGAGAGTCCGGAAGACACTGGCTCGGGAGAGGCGGGGACGGAAGACGCGGGATCGGAAGACTCAGGCTCGGAAGACACGGAGTCGGAAGGCGCAGACTCTTCCAAGTAGTAAGCGCCCCGGCACGTCCGTCTGACGTTTCGTCCGGGCTTGATCTCGCTCAAGGCCCGGAACGAGCCTTGAGGCAAGCATGCTCCTTTCATCGCTCTTGATGAAAGGGAGATCCTCATGAGCCCGACCGATATCGGTATTCTCGCACTGATCGTCGTTGCGTTCAGCGTGTTTGGCGTCACGCTCGCCTACTACACGCACCGCTCCAACTAAGGCGCGGAGCAAGGCGCGCGCGCCGGCTGCGGCGGTAGACCTGGTGCCCTGCGGGACGCGATGAGCCTTACCGCCCATCGCCACCGGCGGGAGTGTGCTTTTTTGCCCGGCCCCCATAAGAAGAATTGATTCATGCGGTCCGCCATGGCTAGGGTGCGGCAACCAAACGCACCCTACTCCATACGCCCATGACCAATGCTTATGACGCCGGGCTCAGCAAGACGCCCGCGAATTACCAGCCTCTGACCCCGCTCGTATTCCTGGAGCGTGCCGCGTCAGTCTATCCCGAACACACCGCCATCATTCATGGCACCGCGCGCGCCTCCTACGCGACGTTCTATAGGCGCGCGCGCCAGCTTGCCTCCGCGCTCGCAGCACGCGGCATCGGCGTAGGCGACACGGTGTCGGTGATGCTGTCCAACACGCCCTCCATGCTCGAAGCCCATTACGGGGTGCCGATGACGGGCGGTGTGCTGCACTCGATCAATACAAGGCTGGACGCGGCCAATATCGCCTTCATGCTAGACCACGCCGAAACCAAAATTCTTATCTGCGACACCGAATTCGGACTGGTAATGCAAGAAGCGTTGAGCATTGCCAGGGTCAAACCGCTCATCATCGACTATGAGGACACCGAGCTCGGCGTTCCGGGCACACGTCTTGGCGACCTCGACTACGAGACCGTCGTCTCCGAGGCCAATACGCACTTTGCCTGGGCGATGCCGTCCGACGAGTGGAACGCCATCTCACTGAATTATACAAGCGGAACCACCGGTAATCCGAAAGGCGTCGTCTACCACCATCGCGGCGCGGCCATGATGTGCTACGGCAACACCATCGCCACCGGCATGGGCCAGCACCCGGTCTATCTTTGGACCTTGCCTATGTTCCACTGCAACGGCTGGTGCTTCCCGTGGTCGCTCAGCATGATGGCGGGCACCCATGTGTGCCTGCGCGCCGTGCGTGGCAAACCCATTTACGACGCAATCGCCGACCACAAAGTGACCCACCTGTCGGGCGCACCCTTCGTGATGTCGGCGCTTCTGAATGCGGACGAGAAAGACAAGCGCGAGTTCGATCACAGAGTCGCCTTCAACCATGCGGCCGCCCCGCCGCCAGCCGCCGTCATGGCCCAGATGGAAGAGGCGGGCTTCGAGCTCACCCATCTTTACGGGCTGACCGAGACCTACGGTCCGGCCACGCTCAATGCCTGGCACGACGCCTGGGACGAGCTGTCTTACGAGGACCGACTCAAGAAGCGCATCCGCCAGGGCGTGCGTTATCCCACGCTCGAGGATCTCACGGTCATGGACCCGGAGACCATGGAGAAAACCCCGGCCGACGCCGAGACCATCGGCGAGGTCATGTTCCGCGGCAACATCGTCATGAAGGGCTACCTGAAGAACGAGAAAGCCACGAACGACGCTTTCGCCGGCGGCTGGTTCCACTCGGGTGATCTCGGGGTCATGCACCCGGACGGCTACATCCAGCTGAAGGATCGCTCCAAGGACATCATCATCTCCGGCGGCGAGAACATCTCCTCCATCGAGGTGGAGGACACGCTCTACAAACACCCCGATGTGCTGAGTGCAGCCGTGGTGGCGAAGCCCGATCGGAAATGGGGCGAGACGCCGTGCGCCTTCGTGGAGCTCAAGCCCGGAGCGAAGGCGGAAGCGGACGACATCGTCGCCTGGTGCCGCGAGCACCTGGCCCATTTCAAATGCCCGCGCTACGTCGTCTTCGTGGACCTGCCCAAGACCTCCACCGGCAAGATCCAGAAGTTCAAACTGCGCGAACTGACGAAGGACGTTTGAGCCGATGCCCCTACTCCGTTTTGATCTGATCGAAGGCCGCACAGACGGTGAGCTGAAGACGCTGCTCGATGCCGCGCACCGAGCTATGCTCGTTGCGTTCAAGGTGCCCGAGCGCGACCGCTATCAGATCGTGCAGGAGCACAAGCGCAGCCACATGATCGTCGAGGATACGGGCCTTGGAATCGAACGCACCGACAAGGTCGTGGTGGTGCAGGTCATCTCCCGCCCCCGCACGCGCGAGAAAAAGGAAGCCTTCTACCGGCTCCTCTGCGAGGAGCTGGAGCGCGCCTGCGGTATCGCTCCCTCCGACGTGATGGTCTCCATCGTCGAGAATACGGACGAGGACTGGTCGTTCGGGCTCGGACGCGGCCAATTCCTGACCGGGGAGCTTTAGCCTCGCGCGCTGTAAGGCAGGCGCCGAATCGGCGTAACCTTCGCGACGTCTGCAGGGGAGGACGCCGCTATTCAGCTCGAGGACACGTTCCACGAATTTGCGAACTACGTCGCGCTCGCCATCGAGTGCGGTGCGGTGCTTGTCGTGGCGTTTGGCGCGACCCAGGCGGTCCTGTCCCTGATTGCGGCTATTGTCACCGGCGCCGCCGATGGGTTTCGCGGCCGGGCGATCTGGCTGAAATTCGCCACCTGGATCTTGCTGGCCCTGGAATTCGCGCTGGCCGCGGATATCGTCCGCACGGCGGTCGCCCCCACCTGGGACGATATCTGGAAGCTTGCTGTCATCGCGGTTGTACGGACCATGCTGAACTACTTCCTCGCCCGGGATATCGCCGACTTCGGCAGGCTCGAAGAGTCCCAACCGAACAAATCGCTCAAGAACCAATCCGCCGGCCCAGCGTCGCCCTAATCCGTTGGACCGGTGCGCGAATTTATGGTTCAGTGACCCTAATTTTTTGCTCTGCACGATTGCCGGATCATGTGGACGCTCGGTTGGCCAAATTTCGGGCGGAAACGGGGGATAGCTTCGTCTTTGAGGCCGGGGCACGATTTTTCAAAGCAGCCCAATAACTTGAGCCCTCCATTGCATAGGGCGTCACTTCACGGGATTGAGGGATGACAGAGTCAACACGGACGAACGGCCCGCGTTTCCAATTCATCCTGATCAAACCGTCTCACTACGACAAAGACGGATATGTGGTGCAGTGGATGCGGTCCACCATGCCGTCCAACTCGCTCGCCGCCGTTTATGGCCTGGCGCAGGGCGCCGCCGACCGTGGCGTATTGGGACCGGATCTACCCATCGACGTTCTGGCCATCGACGAGACCAATGCACGCGTCAAGACTAAGGACCTCGTCCGCCTGATCGAAGACAATGGCGGGCACGGTCTTGTCGGCATTGTCGGCGTGCAGTCCAACGAATTTCCGCGCGCGGTGGATATCGCCCGGCCGTTCATCGCCGCGGGAATCCAAGTGATGGTAGGCGGGTTCCACGTCTCGGGTTGCCTGTCGATGCTCCCCGAACTTCCCGACGACATCAAGGAAGCGCAGGCGCTCGGCATCTCGATCTTTGCTGGCGAGGCCGAGGAACACATCGACACCGTAATACAACACGCCGCAAACCGGACGCTGCAGCCGCTCTACAATCACATGACCGAAGAGCTGCCGTGCTTGGCCGACGTGCCCTCACCGCCCTTCCTGCCGCACGATTTTGTGGACCGCACGGTCGGCAACGTCACGAGCTTTGACGCCGGCCGCGGCTGTCCCTTCCAATGCTCGTTCTGCACCATCATCAATGTGCAGGGCCGCAAGTCGCGATACCGCACGCCGGATTCCATCGAGAAGATCCTGCGTATGAACTACGAGCAGGGTGTGAACCGCTTCTTCATCACCGACGATAATTTCGCGCGGAACAAGGACTGGGAAGCGATCTACGACCGCATCATCAAGTTGCGCGAGGAGGATGGGCTCGACATCCGCTTCATGATCCAGGTCGACACGCTGTGCCACAAGATCCCAAATTTTATCGAGAAGTCGAAGCGAGCCGGCGTGACCCGCGTCTTCATCGGGCTTGAAAACATTAACCCGGCGAACCTGATCGCGGCCAAGAAGCGGCAGAACAAGATCACCGAGTACCGGAAGATGCTGCTCGACTGGAAGCGCGTCGGCATCATGACCTTCGCGGGCTACATTTTGGGCTTCCCCAACGACACCCCCGAATCGATCGAGCAGGACCTGGAGATCATCAAGCAGGAACTGCCGCTCGACATGCTGGAGTTCTTCATCCTCACGCCCCTGCCCGGGTCCGAAGATCACCAAGTGCTCGCCAAGAAAGGGGTCTGGATGGACCCCGACATGAACAAGTACGAGCTGGAGCACGTGGTCACCGGACATCCGAAGATGAGCAAGGAAGAGTGGCAGGGCGCGTACCACTCGGCCTGGCAGATCTTTTACACCAGGGAGCACCTGGAGACGGTCCTGCGCCGCGCCCATGCCAGCGGCGTCAACATCCGCTCGCTCATGCCGGTGCTGTTCTGGTTCAAGAATGCAGTACCGGTCGAGGGATTGCATCCACTGCAATGGGGCATCTTCCGTATCAAGCACCGGACGGACCGGCGGTCGGGCCTGCCGATCGAAAACCCAGTCGTTTTTTATGCCAAATACGCAGGCGAGATCGCGCGCAAAGCGACCCTACTCGGCAAAAGCTGGTGGGAGCTGAAGAGCATCGTCAAAAAGATCGAGGCCGACCCCCACGCCATGGACTACAAGGACGAGGCACTCACGGCGGTCGCCGAGGAAGACTCCGAACATATGGGCCTCTACAACCAAAACGAAGCCGCGCGCGTTGCCGTGGAGCGCGAATTGCGGGTTGCCGGCAAGTCAAACAGCAAGCCCAACGGCGCGACGAACGGCGACCCGAAGAGCAATGGCAAGGGTCAGCCGGTGCTGACCGCCAAGCCGAAAAAACCCTTCACGGCGCCGGACCCTGCCAACGAAAGCGGATCCGCGGGCGAAAAAGCCCCGGCCGCGTAAGCCCCAGCCGAGTGATCGGATGAGCGCGTCCGAAGGCTTCAAGGAATTCGTCCAGGATCAGCTCGCAAGCTTTGGGCCCGTCGCTATTCGCCGGATGTTCGGCGGCGCCGGCGTCTATGCGGGCGACGTGATGTTCGC
>NZ_JBAWCQ010000102.1:0-4794 GCF_049590335.1 Methyloceanibacter sp. | reverse complement strand
CAGGTGCACCTGCCGCGGGAGATGCCGCTCCCTGCGCGCCTCCGCCCGGGGCCTCTCCCCGTGCCGCGGCAGCCGCCGCAGCGGAGACCTGCTCCGGCTTGAAAGCTTCCATGACCGTTCCGCCCTGCCCTTTTCGGGCCGGTAGGCCGGTCTTGTGATTCACGGGAACCATCACCGCCCCCTCTGGCGCACGGAACGGCTTCGGCGGCACGCCCTCCAAAGCCTCGGCAAAGAACTGCTTCACGATCGGCGCCGCAAGTCCACCTCCCGTCGCGCTTCGGCCCATGGGCTTGGGCTGGTCGTAGCCCACATAGGATCCGACGACGAGATCGGGCGTGTAGCCGATGAACCAAGCGTCCTTGTAATTGTTGGTCGTCCCGGTCTTGCCGCCGATAGGCCGGTTAAGCGAGACCAGACGGCGCGCCGTACCGGACTTCACGACGCCCTCCATAATACCGACCATCTGGTAAGCGGCGATCGGATCGACGATCTGCTCGTTTACCTCGACGAGTTCCGGCTCCGCCTGACCGGTCCATTCGCGCGCCGCGCAACCATCGCAGTCGCGCTTGTCGTGTTTCCAGATCGTGCGCCCGTAGCGGTTCTGGATCCGGTCGATAAAGGTCGGCTCCACCTTCCGGCCGCCATTCGCAATCATCGAATAGGCCGTCACCATACGCAGAAGCGTGGTCTCACCCGCGCCGAGCGACATTGACAGCGCCGGCATCAGGTTGTCGTAAACCCCGAAGCGCTTCGAATATTCCGCGATGACCGGCATGCCGATATCCCGTGACAGACGCACCGTCATCAGGTTCCGCGACTTCTCGATGCCCCGGCGCAAAGTCGAGGGCCCGGCGCCGCCGCCCGAATAGTTCTTCGGACACCACGGCGGCATGCCACGGCCCTGGCTCACGCAAATGCGTCCGTCGAGAATGACGCTGTTGGGCGCATACCCATTGTCCAGAGCGGTCAAATAGATAAGAGGTTTGAACGACGAGCCCGGCTGCCGCAGGGCCTGCGTTGCGCGATCGAACTGGCTCTGGTGGAAGCTGAAGCCGCCGGCAATCGCGACAACGCGGCCCGAGTGCGGGTCCATGGCCACAAGTGCGCCACTGACCTTCGGAACTTGCTGAAGCGACCATTGCCCGGCAACGGTCTCGGGAGCCTCGGTCTCGCCGTCCTTCTTCGTCTTCGCCTTGAGCGGCGCCACGTAGATGACGTCACCCGGCTTAAGAGCGGACTTGACCGACTTTCTGGTCCACCGGACCTGGGACGACGGGATCACGCCGGTTTCGCGCTCTGCGACCAGCTGACCCTGCTTATCGCGTCCCGGCCGAAGGCCGATCTTGGCTTGGTTGTTGCTGGTCTCAAGAACAACTGCGAGCTTCCAGGGCTCAATATCCTTCCACACCGGAATGCCGGCGAGCGTCTTGCCCCAGTCGCCTGTGATTTCGATCTTCTTCTCCGATCCACGCCAGCCAGCATGGGAGCGGTCATATTTGGTCAGCCCGTTCACGAGGGCTTCGCGCGCTATCGCCTGCATGCGCGGATCCAGCGATGTGCGAACAGAGAAACCACCGCCATAGAGCTTGTCTTCGCCGAAGCGGTCGAGAATTTCGCGGCGCACCTCCTCGGCAAAATACTCGGAGGCGTGAATGCGCGGCCCGAACCTCTTCGCGAGGACCGTGAGCGGCTTGGCCTTCGCAGCCTCGCCTTCTTCAGGCGAAGCATAGCCGTTCTCGACCATGCGATCGAGGACCCAATTCCGCCGTTGCAGAGCACGCTCCTGGTGCTTAATCGGATGGTATCGGCTGGGCGCCTTTGGCAGGACGGCAAGATAAGCCGCCTCTTCCAAGGTGAGTTCGTTGAGCGCCTTATCCCAGTAACGTTGGGCCGCAGCCGCGACACCATAGGCGCCACCACCGAGATAAATCTCATTTAGGTAAAGCTCGAGGATCTGGTCTTTTGTGAACGCGCGTTCGATACGGATGGCGAGGATCGCCTCCTTCAGCTTGCGTTCGATGTTCCGATCGCTTGTCAGGAGGAAGTTCTTCGCAACCTGCTGCGTGATCGTCGAAGCACCCTGCTTGCCGCCGCCGCCACTCAGATTTGCGACCACGGCTCGCACAATACCCTGCATGTCCAGACCGCCGTGCTGGTAGAAGTTCTTGTCCTCGGCGGATAGGTACGCATCGATTACGCGCTTTGGCACTGCCGTGATCGGTACGTAGATGCGCCGCTGACGCGAATATTCCGCGATCAGACGCCCGTCATTGGCATGAATGCGGGTCATGACCGGCGGCTCGTATCTGGCCAGCTTTTCGTAGTCCGGCAGTTCCTGAGAGACCTTCCAAAGCACGAATGCCACAGCACCGGCGACGGCGATGGACAGGATCATGCAAGCGGCGAAGACAAAACCCAATAGCCGCAAGAAAAACCCGCCTCGCTTCTTCTTCCGCCCCTGTTTGGGGGGATTGACCGGTGCCGTGATGTCCATGTGATCTCTGCTGTTTTAACCCGCCTACCCAAAAGACGGGATTCCTGACTTCAACCTAATCAAGAATATGGCAACAAAACGCAATAGTCGCGCGGAATCGCAGACGTCCCGGCAAGCGGACCAAACCGGAATCCGCAGGATCGGCCCGCTAGAACGGTGCCCAGGCCATGCGTTGTTTGAAATAATTGTCCACCGCGGCGCTTATGGCGCCCGCCATGCGATCGCGCCAGGTATCGGAGGTGAGCTGCTTCTCGTCCTCCTCGTTTGAGAGGAAACCGAGCTCCAGCAACACCGAGGGCACGTCCGGGGCCTTGAGAACCCGGAAGCCCGCCGAACGCAACTGTTTCGTATGGAGCCGGCCCTTGGCCGCCAGCTCACCCACTATAGAGCGGGCCATCACCACCGAGCGGTTATTGGTCTCGCGCTGGGCCAGATCGATGAGGATGTTGGTCACCACCTCGTCGGAATCCTTTGGCAGCTCCACGCCAGCGATCGCGTCGGAGAAATTCTCCTTTGTAGCCAGGGCTCTCGCCTCTTCGTCGCTCGCTTCCTCGGAGAGCGTGAAGACGGTGGCGCCCCGCGCATCGTCGATTTCGGCCGGGAAATAATCCGCGTGCAGCGATACGAAAAGCCCGGCGCTTTTCGTCTGGGCGAATTTCACCCGCTCCTTGAGCGGCAGGAAGGTGTCGTCGTCGCGGGTCATGAACACTTTATAGCGGCCCGAAGCCTCGAGCTTCTTGCGGAGCCGCCTGGCAAAGGCCAACACGACGTCCTTTTCCTGGATGCCGTTGGCGCTCTTGGCGCCGGGATCAATGCCGCCATGGCCCGGATCGAGCACCACGACTGGTTTTGCGACGTCAGACGCCGCAACGGCCTGGGCGCGCTCGACGGTCGCCGTCTGCGCGGCCTTCGTGCGCTGTTCCTTCAGTGTTGCGAGGAAGGTCTTTTCGTCGGTCGGCACAAGGTCGACGACCAGGCGCGCCGGTTGGTTATCCCGCGCCCCGAGCACGAAGGACCGGTCGATGAGGAACGGTCCGCTCAGGTCGAGAACGATGCGCGACTTGCCCGGTGCGAACAGACCGTAGCGAAAGCCCGTGACCAGGCCGCGCGTCTCGTTGCCGATCCCTTTGGGCATCTGAAAGCTTACATCGGCGGCATCCACGATAACCCGGTAGGGATTGCCAAGCGCAAAGACGTTCACGTCCACCTTTTTGGACAAGTCGGCAATGAAGCGCGTGCGCTCGCGGTCTCCGGCAAGGCGCGCGTCCTGCGCAATGGCGCCGGAAGATTCCGCCAATGCGGGTCGGGAACCCGCCAGGGACACGAGGGCACCCGCCGAGAGTGCCAACAACAGCGCCAAAACCCGCCTTCCCAGCTGCCGCATGATGCGCATTTCGTCCTACTTGACCGTTTCAATCTCCGCCTTGCGCACCAAACGCGACGGGCGCCATTTCGTTCACTCTGACACGCGACGGGGACGCTATTGCAGCCCCTTGGGCCCCAAATCGACCCTCGGCAGGGCCCAAATGTTAACCACTTCCGGTTAAGCGTCCGTTGTCCTTTAGAGCCAATCCAGCCCTCAGCACTTGCCAAATCTCCCGGCAACACACTAATAGAAGGTGACTCATTTCAGTGAGTCTCAAGCCCTTGGACGCCAGAAGGCGGGACGGGCAGAAACAATTTGGCGCGCCGAGCCTAGGAGAATCTGGCTCTGACGCAGGAATGCGGCGGCATTTAAGGATAATCGCCGCCTTAGTAAAAACAGGTCGCAGCGCTTCGCTCGCGGCTATTAGGAAATCGCGATGCACAGTCAGGGCGGACAGATAGGCTACCGGAATCATGGTGCTTTCTCTTTGCCTCTCGACACTCGGCGGCCGAGACAGGCCGCTCCCCGAGGCCCATCAACTGGGACTCTGACGGGGCGTCGCTTGGTAATATGGTCTACTGATATTATGTCCGCGTGGCCCTCAGGCTCGCGCCCGGCGCTGCGGCTCATGCCGCTGATTGCCGAACGCCGCGCGGCGGAGAACAAGCAACATGGCAAACAAAATGCTTATCGATGCGGCGCATCCGGAGGAGACCCGGGTCGTCGTCAAAGGGAATCGTGTCGAGGAATTTGATTACGAATCCGCAAGTAAAAAACAGCTCCGTGGAAATATCTACCTCGCAAAAGTCACGCGGGTAGAACCTTCTCTGCAGGCCGCTTTTGTCGATTACGGTGGTAATCGGCACGGTTTTCTGGCTTTTACTGAAATCCACCCTGATTATTATCAGATCCCGGTTGCGGATCGTGAGGCGCT
>NZ_JBAWCQ010000101.1:0-26762 GCF_049590335.1 Methyloceanibacter sp. | reverse complement strand
GGTTCCCTCGGCGTGACCGGACGCGAGCGGCACGAGCAGCATCGCGGCCGCGAGCCACGCCGCCGCAATCGGGTGTCGAAGAAGATAAGGGGCTAGTGGGACGCCGGGCCGTTGCCGCCGTCTGGCTTGATCTCGGCGGCCATCAATCCCTTGGGGCCCCGCCCGAAACGGACGAGGAGGGACTGGCCGGGTCGAAGTTCGGTAAAGCCACACCGCCGTAGGGTCTCCATATGCACAAAAATGTCCAGGGTCGAGGGCCCACGTGTAAGGAACCCAAAGCCGCGGATGCGATTGAACCATTTGACCATGACCCGTTCCCAATCGCTCTCGGGCACGACCACTACATGGGTCCGCTGAGGCAATTGGGAGGGATGAATTGCCGTTGTATCGTCGATCTCCAGGATGCGGAAGACCTGAAGCCCCTTAGGGCGGCGCAAAACTTCGCAGACGACTCGCGCGCCCTCGTAGGCGGTCTGATGGCCGTCCCTGCGCAGGCACGTCACGTGCAGCAGAATGTCAGGCAGGTCTTCGTCAGGAACAATGAAGCCGTAGCCCTTGGAGGCGTCGAACCATTTTATCGACCCGGAGATCTCGAACACTTCGACTGTAGCGTCGTCGATACCGGCCTCCTCGGTGCGTTGGGTACGTTCCTCCTCAATTGGCGATGCTTTCGCCGCCATGCCGCATTCCCCCGCTGAACTAAGTAAGACCGACTCGATGCCGCGATACACGAATCAAATAGTGCGTCCATTAGAGGATAGCATCGGCTTTTTCAGCGGCCAGACTAATTTTGCTTTTAACGACTGCTTCTCCACAGTGCGGGTGCGAAGGCATCATTTTGTGACGCGCGAATACGCAAACATCTGATTGGCAAGAGAAACTATTGCCGCTGCCATGCGTGGCCATGGTTCGCATGACGACGACCCAAAATCTCGATGAAGTGCGGTCAAACTTATCTGTCATCGAAGAATTTTAGCGTTTTGTCGCATTGGAGCGTTCGCTGTGGGCACGATGCAACAGTTGAAATAAAAATTTCATGCAGCGCTTGTTTCAAAGCGTCTTCGTCATCTTGCCATCATGCGGTTATGGGCCTTAGGGTCGGCCGAACAGTCAATCGAAGCCCAAACAGATTTCTTGGAAGGCCCCGTCGATGAAGTATCTCCATACCATGGTGCGCGTTTCGGATATCGATACGTCGCTCGACTTCTACTGCAACAAGCTCGGGCTCACGGAAGTCCGGCGCATGGACAGCGAGCAGGGTCGCTTCACGCTCATCTATTTGGCCGCGCCGGGCGATGAGGATGCGCAGCTCGAGTTGACCTATAATTGGGATCCCGAGCCGTATAACGAAGGACGCCATTTCGGTCACCTCGCTTACGAAGTCGACGACATCTACGAGACATGCGATCGACTCATGAAGGCCGGGGTGACGATCAACCGCCCGCCGCGGGACGGCGGGATGGCCTTTATCCGTTCGCCCGACAATATCTCGATCGAGCTCTTGCAGAAGGGCGAGCCCCTGCCTAAGCAGGAGCCCTGGGCGTCAATGGCGAATACGGGTACGTGGTAGGCGGAAAACGCGAGACGCCTGGCCGCGGTATCAAACACGAAATTGGCACTCCCTAGGGGAATTGAACCCCTGTTTCCAGGTTGAAAACCTGGCGTCCTAACCATTAGACGAAGGGAGCGTGCCGGTGCAGCCAGCTCATATAGAAAGCTTCGCGGCTCATCGCAAGACTGCTCATTGGCAAGAGAGCTGTTTAAGACGCCACACCCTCCATGGGCAAGCCCCTATGTGGGCAAATCCTGAATTGCGGCAGCATCATCGATCATGAGTTCGATGCGCTCCCGGCCCTGCCAGATTGAGCGGCGCAAATTGCCAGCTAAGTTGAGTTGCTGACCCTCGGCGCCCACAAGCATGTCTCCCAGAGGCGAGCCTTCGATTCGGAAGGCGACGGCTTCGATTCGGCCGCCGTCGGCGGCTTGCAGCGTGCAGCGGACATGGCCCGCGCCAAAGCTGCGTAGACGCGTTACGCGGTGCGCCGGAAATGCGAAGCGCGGTCTTGGGTGCCCTGGACCATAGGGCCCGGCACGTTCGAGAAGGTCTATGAGCTCGTGCGTTGCGCCTCTTGCCGACAGCGCGCCATCGAGTCCAAGGGTACGGCTGGCGGAGCAATTGGCCACGGAATTGGAAAGACGCGATGTCAGAAAGGCTTCCGCCGCCTCCCGCTTGTTCCAGTCTAAGGAGAAGCCGGCCGCCATGGCATGTCCGCCACCATTGACAAAGAGCCCGTCCTCCACCGCGTCCCGCACCACCAGTCCGAGATCGACGGACGGGATCGAACGGGCAGACCCTGTGGCCATGCCATCGGCGTCAAGAGTCATGACGAAGGACGGGCGCTGGAAGCGGTCGGTGAGCCGGCCGGCCACGAGACCCACAAGACCCTTATGCCAATCAGTGTCTCCCAGAAACAAGAGCGGGGCGTCCGGGTTCTTGGCAAGGGTCGCATCCGCCATGGCGGTCGCCCCGTCCAGCATCCCGGCTTCGATCGCTTTCCGGTGCGCATTGAGTGCCTCGAGCCGTGCGGCGATGGTTGCGGCCTCGCTTTCGTCCTCCGTGGCCAGGAGACGGGCGCCAAGAGCCGAGGCGCCTACCCGCCCGCCTGCATTGATCCGTGGGCCGAGGACAAAGCCAAGGCTATAGGTGGACGGGGCCTCGGTCAGCCGGGCCTCGTCAGCGAGTGCCCTTAAGCCCGCGTTGTGACGCAACCGTAATACTTTGAGCCCCTTGGCGATGAAGGCCCGGTTGGCGTCCTTGAACGGAACCACATCGCAGACCGTTGCGAGCGCGACCAGGTCGAGCAGTCCCAGCAGGTCCGGTGCGGCCTGGTCTTCATAGGCACCCAGGCGGCGGAGCGCGGCGGCCGTGGCGACCAGGAACAGAAACACAACACCGGCAGCCGCGAGATGGCCCTGGCCGGAGAGGTCGTCTTGGCGGTTCGGGTTGACGACCGCGAAGGCGGGGGGCAAGGCCTCACCGGCCTGATGATGGTCGAGCACGATTACGTCCGCCCCGGCCTCATTGGTGGCAGTGATCGCTTCTTCGCCTGCCGTGCCGCAGTCGACGGTTAGAATGAGCTGGGCGCCCTCTTCGACGAGTCCAGTGAGGGCTTGCGGTGACGGGCCGTAGCCTTCGGTGAGGCGGTCAGGAATATAAGTAAGGCAGTTCTGAGCGCCGGATCGTCCATGGTTCCGCAAGAAGCGCTCGATGAGAGCAACACAGGACGCCCCGTCCACATCGTAGTCTCCGAAGATGCCGATCGTCTCGCCGCTTGTGATCGCGGTGGCCATCCGCTCGGCTGCACGGGTCATGTCCTGAAGGCTGGCCGGGTCCGGCATCAGGGTCTTGAGCGAGGGATCGAGGTAGCGTTCGGCGGTTTGGAGGTCGGCGCCGCGGGCGGCGAGAATGCGCCCGAGCAGGTCGGGCAAACCATGGGCTTGCGCGATGGCCGTCGCCACATGCAAACGGTTCGGCTCGAGCCGTTCCGTCCAGCGCTGCCCCCGTGCGGACTGCTCCACGCCAAGCATCGCTGATAGCGGCTGTTTCATTTCGTCCTTCGAATCGCGTTTCAATCCTGAGGTCACGTGCGGGTCGGCTCGTCGGTTCGGTAGAGTAGGATCGGCCTTCAGAGTAGCCGATTCGAACAAGGGCCCCCGATTAGCCGAATTTTTTCGGGTCGGCGTGTTCGGTCCTGATCCAACGGCGCGTACGCGTGGAGGCGCGCATGATTACACTCTCCGTAGTGATCGAGTCCGGGCCATAATGGACGCCCGCCATCATCGAGCCATCTGTGATGCCTGTCGCCGCAAAGCTGAGATCACCGGCGACCATCTCTTTGAGCGCATATTTTTTGGAGAGATCCGTAATCCCGGACAGCTTGGCCCAGAAGCGATGTTCTTGGTTGAGCGCCATTAGGCGCCCCTCCATTTGGCCCCCAAGACAGGCCAGCGCGGCGGCGGCGAGGACACCTTCGGCCGCGCCGCCAATGCCAAGGTACATGTCGATCCCCGTTTGCACAGGGTCGGTCACATGAATGACGCCGGCAATGTCGCCATCGCCGATCAAGCGCAGCGCCGCTCCCGCGGACCTGATATCTTCGATGAGATGTCCATGGCGCGGCCGGTCGAGAACGCACACGGTCAGGTCCACGACGCCTACGCCCTTCGCCTCTGCCAGGGCCTTGAGATTTTCAGACGGGGTCGCGCCGACATCGATGACACCCGCGGGCAAGCCCGGTCCGATTGCGATTTTTTCCATATAGATCGGCGGGACCTTGAGAAGACTTCCCCTCTCCGCCACTACGAGGACCGACATGGCATTGGGAAGCGCCTTGGCGCACAGGGTCGTGCCTTCGATGGGATCGACGGCCAGGTCCAGCGTCGCGCCCGACGGAGAGCCCTCGCCGATCCTCTCGCCCATGTAAAAGATCGGACAGTCACCTTCCTCGCCCTCGCCGACCACGACGACGCCTTCGAAAGGCATTCGCGCGACCTCCCGATGCATGGCTGCAGCGGCCGCCTCGTCAGCCGAAACCTCATCGCCACGGCCTAGCCATTGGGCCGCCGCCACAGCCGTCGCCTCGGTCACCCGAACGATGTCAAGCGCCAAGGCGCGGTCCAGTTCGGTCTTCTCTCCAACCTCTGGCACGTCAAAATCCCCTCGGTTCAACGCGTGCGATTCTCCGTCGCCGCGGCGGCCGTTACAGTTTCTCAATTCGGATCATTTGTGGCTTGGAATCGACATGTCCGTCCCGCTCGATGGCCGCGAGGGCCTTGCGCACGGCGGCTTCCGTTGTCTCATGGGTTACCATGACGACACTGGTGTGCGGCGCGTCCTTTTTCCTGGAAGTCCGGACTTGTCCAGTGCGCTTGCTGTGCGGACGGCGCTGGACGATGCTCTCAAGCGAGATTTCTTGCGTGGCCATGCGCTGGGCAATGGCCGCGAAGGCCCCGGTCCGGTCGTACACCGACAGGCGGATGTAGTAGCCGCCCTCATGGGTGCGCATGGCGGCCTTCTTATAGGCCTTCAGATGCCTTGCCTTGACGCCGAAAGGCTGCAGTACGATGCCCCGTGCGATGTCGACGATGTCGCTCATGACGGCTGACGCGGTGGGGCCGCCACCGGCGCCAGGACCGATCAGCATGACGTCGCCGACGAAATCACCGTCGATGGCGACGCAGTTGGAAACTCCGTCGACGTTCGCGATGGCCGTATCCCTCGGCACCATGGTCGGATGGACTCGCTGCTCGATACCGCCCTCGGTCCTGAGCGCGACACCCAGTAGCTTGATGCGATAGCCGAGGTCGGTGGCCGCCTCGATATCGGAAGGCGTGATGGTCTCGATCCCTTCCACATAAACGGTATCGAACCGTGTGCGGGTCCCGAAGGCAAGGCTCGTGAGAAGCGCAAGCTTGTGCGCGGTGTCGAACCCGCCAACGTCGAAGGTAGGGTCGGCTTCCGCGTAGCCCTGGTCCTGCGCCTCTGTCAGGACGTCCGCAAAGTCGCGGCCGTCCCGCTCCATCTTCGTCAGGATGTAGTTGCACGTGCCGTTGAGAATCCCGAATACGCGCGTGATGTCGTTGCCTTGCAGGCCCTCGCGTATAGCCTTGACCACCGGAATACCACCGGCCACGGCGCCTTCGAAATTCAGAGCCGCTCCGTGTTTCTCCGCGAGTGCCGCGAGCGCCGAGCCGTGATGGGCGAGAAGTGCCTTGTTGGCCGTGACCACATGCTTGCCAACCTGCAATGCCGCTTCGACGGCTTCCTTGGCAGGCCCTTCTTCGCCGCCGATGAGCTCCACGAAGACATCGATTTCCGGATCATTGGCGAGAGCGACCGGGTCGGACACGAAACGCATGTTCGAAAGATCGATGCCGCGCTTCTTACGCTTATTACGCGCGGAGACCGCGACAATCTCGATAGGACGGCCGGTCTTCGCCACAAGCGCGTCCGCACGCGCGGCGATGAGCTGCACGAGGCCAGTGCCGACAGTGCCGATTCCGGCCAGTCCAAGCTTCAGGGGTTCGGTCATCCGAGGTGCTAAAGTGTTCGTTTGGCCTTGGAGGCCAGGGGAATGACGTTGTGCAGCTCGTTCGCTGATTCCGTCAAGAACTTCCGGATGTTTCGCGCAGCTTGGCGAATGCGCTGATCGTTCTCGACCAGCGCGATCCGTACATAGCCCTCACCGTATTCGCCAAAGCCGACTCCAGGTGCCACGGCGACGGATGCCCTCTCAAGCAAGAGTTTGGAAAACTCGAGCGAGCCGATATGCGCAAACATGTCGGGGATCGGGGTCCAGGCGAACATGGTCGCGGGCGGCGATGGGATGGGCCAGCCCGCACGGGTGATCGCATCCACAAGCGTATCGCGCCGCCGCCGGTATACACCGCGGATCTCCTCGACGCAGTCCTGGGGTCCGTTCAGCGCCGCGGTGGCCGCTACCTGGATCGGCGTAAACGCGCCATAGTCGAGATAGGATTTCACCCGGGTCAGCGCTTGGATCAGCCGCTCATTGCCCACGGCAAAGCCGATGCGCCAGCCGGGCATGGAATAGGTCTTGGACACGGAGGTAAATTCCACCGCGATATCCATGGCGCCGGGAATCTCAAGAAACGATCCTGGCGGCTCGCCGTCGAAATAGATCTCCGCATAGGCAAGATCGGAGAGCACGATCAGGTCGTGCTTCTTGGCGTACGCAACGACCTCCGCGTAGAAGTCGCGATTGGCGACAACGGCCGTCGGATTAGCGGGATAGTTCAGGACCAGCGCCGAGGGCTTGGGCACGCTGTGGCGCATCGCCTTATCGAGGGACACCATGAACTGGGAGTCCGTGCTGGCCGGAAGATGCCGGATCACGCCCCCAGACATGATGAATCCGAATTCGTGGATAGGATAGGTCGGGTTCGGAACCAGAATCACGTCGCCCGGCGCTGTAATGGCCTGCGCCATGTTGGCGAAGCCCTCTTTCGACCCCAGCGTGGCCACCACCTGGGTGTCTGGGTTGAGCTTCACCCCGAAACGGCGGTCGTAGTAGGCCGCCTGCGCCCGGCGGAGACCCTGGATGCCCTTGGACGCGGAGTAGCGGTTCGTTTTCGGATTGCGGACGGTGTCGACCAGCTTCTCGATGATATGCGGCGGCGTCGGCATGTCGGGATTGCCCATCCCAAAGTCGATTATGTCGTCGCCACGTGCGCGCGCCTCGGCTTTGAGCCGGTTCACCTGCTCGAAGACATACGGCGGCAGCCGCTTGATCCTATGAAATTCGTTATGCACGGACGGTTTTCCCCACCCGATCGATTGAAAATTGAGAGTCTAAAGTTGAACCACGAAAAGACCCTACCCGGCAAGCGCTTGGGGATGCGACCTTCGTGCAGTTCGCTTTGATTCTAATTCGCTTTTGGCGCTTCTTTAACCCGTCGGACGTGGGCCCGCTGCCGGTCTTTCTCATCTTTCAGGTCGGAGATTGCCGCATCGCGTTCCGTCTTCGTCAGCGTGTTGTCGTAGCTGCGGACTGCGTCTCTAAAACGTTGCATTGGGCCTTGGTCGGGCAGACTCCTTGCGCATCCGGACAAAAGGATGAAAGACAGCGCCGTTGCCAGCCAATACGCTGTGTGTGAAAACATCGCTACGTTATTACTCTAGGGTAGTTTCCCCTGGCGAACAGTGCCACCTCGCCGCTATATTGCATAGCACAATGACAAGGTCAGCGGAAGCTGGCCCCCACCGGCAACTCGGCGGAAGCGTGGTCATGGGGTGAAAAATCGAGGGCATTTGAATGCGTGACGATAACCGAGATGGCGGAGCAGGCACCACGGGCGCTAAAGGAAGCGACAACGCTCACGATGGTAAACGGGACAATATGAACTTCGACGAATTCGCACGGAACATGTTTCGATTGTTCGACCAGGGGGCGAAGGTTGCTTCGTCCTTGGCCGAGCGCAACGCATCGAATGGTAAGGGCCCATACGGCATGGCCTCAGAGGCGGGCGAAGCGGCGAAGAGTCTCGGGTCGGTGGCGCAAGCTTGGGCAACCAATCCAGGAAAACTCGCCGCAGCCCAGGGCGAACTCATGCAAAGCTATGCCGATCTTTGGGGGCGTTCCATGCGCAAGTTTCTCGGCGAGGACGTTGAGCCGCTTGCCGAGCCGGAGCCTGGCGACAACCGTTTCAAAGATCCGGGTTGGTCGGAGAATCAATATTTCGATTTTTGGAAGCAGGCTTATCTGATCACCTCGCGCTGGGCAGAGGATGTCACCGCCAATACTGAAGGCGTCGACGACAAGACGCGGCGGAAGGCCATGTTCTACCTCGAACACGTCCTTTCGGCGATGTCGCCCTCTAACAACCCCTTGACCAATCCCGAAGTTGTCCGGACGACACTTTCGACCAATGCCGAAAACTTGGTGCAAGGTATGACGCTTCTGGCCGAGGATCTGGATCAGTCCAAGGACTTGCTACGTGTGAGCCAGACCGATCTCTCGGCCTTCGAGGTCGGCCGTGACTTGGCGATCACCCCGGGCAAGGTCATTTTCCAAAACGAGCTTATCCAGCTAATCCAGTATGACCCGACGACGGAGCAAGTCTCGAAGACGCCGCTGATAATCGCGCCGCCGTGGATCAACAAGTACTACATCCTCGATCTCAAGCCGGAGAAGTCGCTCGTCAAGTACGCGGTGGACCAGGGCTTTACGGTCTTCATGATCTCTTGGGTGAACCCCGACGAGAAGCTCGCGCAGAAAAGTTTCGAAGACTACATGCACGAGGGCATTCTCAAAGCCGTCGAGGTAGTGAACCGGCAGCTCGGAGTCCATCACGTAAACCTGATGGGCTACTGTGTGGGTGGCACCCTTCTCGCCTCGACCTTAGCTTATGCCGCCGCCAAGGGTGACGAACGGATTTCCACCGCGACCTTCCTGACCGCGCAAGTCGATTTCAGCGAGGCCGGCGACCTTCTGATGTTTATCGACGATGCGCAGTTGAAGTCGTTGGAAGAGATGATGTCAGAGCGCGGTTTTCTCGACGGATCGCGCATGGCCGCCGTCTTCAACATGCTGCGGCCGCGGGATCTGATCTGGCCCTATGTGGTGAACAACTATCTCCTCGGGAAAAAGCCCTTCCCGTTCGATCTGTTGTTCTGGAATGCCGATTCAACGCGGTTGCCGGCCGCGAACCATGCCTTTTACCTGCGCGAATTCTACCATGAGAACCGTCTGAGCAAGGGCGAAATGGAACTTGGCGGCGTGAAGCTCGACCTGTCCAAGGTCAACATCCCAATCTATGAGCTATTCGCCCGGGAGGACCATATCGCGCCGGCGGCGTCCGTCTTTCGCGGAAGTCGCCTGTTCGGTGGGGATGTGCGCCAAGTCATGGCCGGATCGGGCCATATCGCCGGTGTCGTGAATCCCCCGGCCAAGAAGAAATACCAACACTGGACGGGTGCGCCGGCCGAGACGCTCGACGAATGGATCGAGACGGCGACGGAAGTGCCGGGATCCTGGTGGCCGGACTGGGCAGCGTGGCTCCAGAATCTATCCGGCGAGAAAGTGCCTGCGCGGGATCCCTCGGCTGGGGTGTTCGAGCCGATCGAGGATGCTCCTGGCAGCTATGTGAAGTCTCACGACTAGCGGCGCAATGCGTCTCTTCCCGAGGCGCGTTTCACGGCGCTACGGGAACAGCGGCAACTGCTCCAGCGCGGTCGTCTCGTCGAGGCCATGCATCACGTTGAAGTTCTGAAGCGCCTGTCCGGCCGATCCCTTCACCAAATTGTCGATCGTCGAGATGACGATCGCCCGGCCCGGAATGCGGTCGGCAAAGACCCCTATATGGCAGTAGTTCGAGCCACGTACGTGCTGGGTCGCTGGAATGACGCCTTCGTCGACGACGCGCACAAAGGGGCTCGTCTTGTAGGTCTCGCTGAGAGCCTGCCGGAGGCCGTCCGCCGATGTGCCACTAGCAAGCTCGACATAGCAGGTGCATAGCTCGCCCCGCGTCATGGGGACGAGATGGGGGGTGAAATTCACGGTCAAAGCCTGACCGGCGGCCTGGCCGAGCTCCTGTTCGATCTCCGGGACGTGACGATGGGTTCCGACCCCATAGGGCGAGAGCCCCTCTCCCGCTTCGGAGAACAGAATGTTCTGCTTGAGCGACCGACCCGCGCCGGACACGCCCGACTTGGCGTCGACGATGATGCCGTCTGTCGGGATGAGACCGCCTTTAGCGAGCGGCAGCAGCGCCAGGAGCACCGCCGTTGGATAGCAGCCTGGGCAGGCAACGAGACGGGCACCTGCGATCGCCGCGCGATAATGTTCGGTGAGTCCATAGACAGCGCCGTCGATAAGCTGAGGTGCGCCATGTTCGCCGCCATACCACCGCGCGTACGTCCCAAGGTCCCGGAGGCGGAAGTCCGCGGACATGTCGATCACTTTGATCCGTTCGGGGAGCTTTGCGATCTCGCTGTGGGCGGTGCCGTGCGGCAGGCCACAAAAGGCCACGTCCACGTCATCCCAGTCGACCTCATCCGATGTCACAAGGTTGGGCAGTTCGAGGCTGGCCAAATGCGGAAACACCTTTGCGAGCGGCTGGCCTGCATGCGCCTTCGCAATCAGCACGGCGATCTCAATATGGGGATGTCTGGCGGCGAGCCGGATCAGGTCGGCGCCGGTATAGCCCGAAGCGCCGAGCACGGCAGCCCGGTACGTCTGCTTGCTGGTCATGTCTGACCCCAGAGAAGTTGCCCCGCGTGCAAGGGCTTATCGGCTCAAAATGAAAAACGGGAGAGAGGCAGCGCCCCTCTCCCGCAACAATCCAGAAACAAGCGCGGGTGACGCTAGCGCTTGGAGAACTGGAAGCTACGACGGGCCTTAGCCTTACCGTACTTCTTACGCTCGACCGTTCGGGCATCCCGAGTCAGGAAGCCAGCCTTCTTAAGGGTGCTGCGCAGCTCCGGCTCGAAATGGGTCAGCGCCTTGGAAATGCCGTGGCGCACTGCACCGGCCTGACCTGAAAGACCGCCACCCGAAACCGTGCAGACTATGTCGATCTGTCCGTCGCGTGCGGCTGTCACCAACGGCTGCTTCAAGATCATCTGAAGCACCGGGCGGGCAAAATAGGCTGTGTGATCCTTGCCGTTCACCGTGATGTTGCCTGGGCCCTGCTTGACCCAAACACGCGCGACGGCATCCTTCCGCTTGCCCGTGGCATAGGCGCGGCCAAGGGAGTCAACCTTGCGCTCGTAAACGCGTTCTGGTGCCGGCGCATCGGCGTCGCTTTGCAGCTGAGCCAGATCTTCTAGCGTGTTCGTTTCGCTCATGGCTCTCAGGCGCTCCTTGCGTTCTTCGAGTTCAGGGCAGCGACATCCAACGGCATGGGACTCTGTGCCATGTGGGGATGCTCGGGGCCTGCATAGACTTTGAGGTTCTTAAGCTGCTGGCGAGCGAGAGGGCCGCGCGGGAGCATGCGCTCCACAGCCTTATGCAGCACGCGCTCGGGGTGCTTGCCGTCGAGGACTTTCTCGGCGGTGCGGCTCTTGATGCCGCCCGGATGGCCCGTGTGCCAGTAATAGGTCTTGTCAGCACGTTTGTTGCCTGAGAAGACCACGTCGCCTGCGTTGATGACGATAATGTTGTCGCCATCGTCCATATGAGGCGTGTAGCCGGGCTTGTGCTTGCCGCGCAGTCGCGATGCGATCAGCGCCGCTAGACGGCCCACCACAAGGCCGCTGGCGTCGATCAGTACCCACGACTTTTCGATGTCGTTGGGCGTGGCTGAAAAAGTTTTCATGGTTCGCGTCACTCTTGCGTCTCAATCGAAAGATCGGCGCTTCTAACGGCTGGCAACATGCCGGTCAAGAGACTTTAATTTAACGCGTAAAATCAACACGTTAAAAATGTGGTAATATAATACCGTGTCAGAGCGAACTGAAGTTGCGTGGCTTGTTCTCTGGCGATCTAAGGCCAGTGTGCTGACCGATTTGCAGCCTCTGGGCGAGCCCTATCGCTCGGGCCGGACGAGGTCATGACAAAGCTCTTGGTCGATCCGGAAAGCCATCGCTTTTTGGATTGCGGGATTGTCGGGCCTAACGCCGGCGATCTCATCGCCGAAGCGGCTCTGGCCATCGAGATGGACGTCGATGCCGAGGATATTGCCATGACAATCGACCCCCACCCGACCCTGTCGGAGACCTTCGCTTTTTATGCGAGAATGGTAGAAGGCACGATTACCGGCCTCATGCCACCCAAGCCGAGGTCGGCATAGCGGCAGTGCTGGCAAAGGGGGATCGGACGGAGATGAACCAAGACAACATCCTTTTGAGCGAGGATCGGGGGCCGGTCCGGATCATGACCCTCAATCGTCCCAAGGCTCGCAATTGCCTGTCGATGGATCTCATGACGACGCTGCGCGGCGCCCTCGCCCACGCAGGCGAGGACGATGCCGTTCGGGCGGTGGTACTGACCGGCGCGGGGCCTGCCTTCTCCTCCGGCCATGATCTCAAGGAAATGACAGCCCGCCGAAATGATCCCGACAAAGGCCGCGCCTTCTATGAGGAGACCATGCGGACCTGCGCGAAGCTGATGCTCACCGTCGTGCGCCTGCCCTTACCCGTCATTGCCGCCGTGAACGGCATTGCCACCGCGGCCGGTTGCCAACTCGTGGCCAGCTGCGATCTTGCGGTGGCCGCCACGGATGCCCGCTTCGCCACGCCGGGTGTGAATATCGGCCTGTTCTGTTCCACGCCTATGGTGGCGCTGAGCCGCAATCTGTCGCGAAAAGCCGCGATGGAGATGTTGCTCCTCGGCGAGATGGTCGGTGCCGAGGAGGCCTCGCGCCTCGGTCTCGCTAATCGTGTGGTCGCGGCCGACCGTGTCGTTAACGAGGCTACTAAGCTCGGCCGCAAAATCGCGAGTAAACCCTTGCGCACCTTGAAGATCGGCAAGGAAGCCTTTTACCGCCAAGCCGAGATGCCGCTTGACGAGGCCTATCGCTATACCGCGGACGTCATGGTCGAGAACATGCTCGACGCCGAGGCGGAAGAAGGCATCGGCGCCTTCCTCGATAAACGCGAACCGCAATGGCCGCGATAAGGTCAAGCGGCTGACCTTATGAATCACGACACCTATTCGGACGCCTATATCCGCGACATTCTGCTCAAGCATCGCGTATTCGCCGTGGTGGGTGCAAGCATAAAGACCACGCGACCGAGCTATTTCGTGATGAGATATCTATCGGCGAAGGGCTATGACGTCATCCCGGTCAACCCTGGCCTTGGCGGCCAAACGCTTACGGCCCGACCCGTCTTCGCCTCGCTGGCTGAGATCGATAGGCCCGTCGATGTCGTCGACATTTTCCGTAAGTCGGACGCCGCATTCTCCGTAACCGAGGAGGCTATTCGCATCAGCGCCAAGGTCGTGTGGATGCAAATCGGTGTACGGAACGACGAAGCTGCGCGCCTCGCCGAGGCTGCCGGGCTCAAGGTGGTTATGAATCGGTGTCCCAAGATCGAATATGGCCGGCTCTCGGGCGAGATCGGCTGGGCCGGTGTGAATTCCCGTACCCTGTCGAGCCGGCGCGCCCTACTCGCCGCCAAAGGAGGCCAGCAAAGATCCTTGCGGGACGACTCTTAACCTTGCGAAGCTGACGCCTCCCCGCTGCAAAACGGAAGACGCGAGCGAGCAGGTCCCCTAAGGTCCCAAAGCTTGCAATGTCCACGGAACAGAGGGACTGCTCAAGGGAGGAAGACCATGTCGGAAGAGCGTACGCCTGGGTTCAACACACTTGCCATTCACGCCGGTGCGCAGCCGGATGCCTCTACAGGCGCGCGCGTGACGCCGATCTATCAAACGACATCCTATGTCTTCGACGACGCGGACCATGCCGCGGCGCTGTTCAATCTCGAGGCTTTCGGCAATATCTATTCGCGGATCATGAACCCCACCCAGGCGGTTCTTGAAGAGCGCCTGGCCGCCCTTGAAGGCGGTACCGCTGCGCTCGCGGTGGCGTCGGGGCATGCGGCCCAAGCCATTGTCTTCCACACGCTGATGGAGCCAGGGGCCGAGTTTATCTCGGCGCGTCAGCTCTATGGCGGGTCCATTAATCAGTTTGGAGAGGCCTTCAAAAAATTCGATTGGCACGTGAAGTGGGCCGACACGACGAACGCCGAGTCGTTCCGTGCCGCCGTGACCCCTAAGACGCGCGCGATCTTTGTCGAGTCGATCGCTAATCCGGGCGGTGTCATCACCGACCTCGAAGCGATTTCGGCCGTCGCCAAGAAGGCCGGCGTCCCCCTGATCGTCGATAACACGCTGGCTACCCCCTATCTTACGCAGCCCAAAGAGTATGGCGCGGACATCGTCGTCCACTCGCTCACCAAGTTTCTCGGCGGCCACGGCAATTCCGTCGGCGGAGTCATCGTCGATTGCGGCACGTTCGACTGGATGGCGAGCCAGCGCTATCCCACCCTCTCCGAGCCCTGTGCCAGCTATCACGGCATGAAGCTGGGCGAGACATTCGGAAATTTCGCGTTCGCCATTGCGTGCCGTGTCTTGGGGCTGCGCGATCTAGGCCCCGCGATTGCGCCCATGAATGCGTTTCTCATTCTGAACGGTATCGAGACGCTTCCCTTGCGTATGCAGCGGCACTGCGACAACGCGCTGCAAGTTGCCGAATGGCTCTCCGGCCACGACAAAGTCGCCTGGGTCAACTATGCTGGCCTGCCCGGAAACAGCTTCCGCGGGCTTGCCACGCGCTATTGCCCGAACGGCGCCGGCGCCGTTTTTACCTTCGGGCTCAAGGACGGCTACGAGGCAGGTATTGCGCTTGTGGGCAAGGTGGAGCTCTTCAGCCATCTGGCCAATATCGGCGATACGCGCAGCTTGATCATCCACCCCGCCTCCACCACGCATCGGCAGCTTTCGGACGAGGCACGTGAACGCGCCGGCGCCGGCGCGGACGTTGTGCGGCTGTCGATCGGACTGGAGAATGTTGACGATATCATTGCCGATCTGGATCAGGCCTTCGCTGGGATCTGATCTCGGACAGCGGACGCTCCCGTCAAGCTCCGCCAGAAATTGTAGAGCGCTGCCGCGAAGACCAGGATGGCGCCGGCCTGATGGGCGAGGCCAAGTGCAATCGGCACGGCGGTTAGCAGAGTCCAGATGCCCAGTACCACCTGGAGCAAGGCGAGAGCCGCCAGCGCGGCGGCGCTGCCCCGCAAAGGGGCGTTGCCGGGCCTGCGCGCAATCCAAAGCACTTGGAGAACGGCGGCCACGACCACCGCATAGCCCAGGACGCGATGGTTGAACTGCACGGTGAGTGGGTTTTCGAAGAGATTGAGATGCCATGGGTCCGCCTCGCCAAGCCCATTCGGAATCAGCGCGCCGTTCATGAGCGGCCAGGTGTTGAATCCAAGCCCGCCATCGATGCCGGCGACCAGCGCACCCGCCAAGAGCTGAGCATAGACGAGCAGCAGGACGAGACCAGCCACGACCGCCGGGGCCTTTGACCCGGCAGCTTCACGCTTTGTTTGTCCCAAGTCGAAAATCAGCCAGAGCGTGTAACCGAAAATCAGAACGGCGACACCGAAATGCGCTGCCAAGCGGTACTGGCTCACATCCACCCGGTCCACGAGGCCGCTCTTGACCATATACCAGCCGAGCGCCCCTTGCAGACCACCAAGGAAGAAGAGGCCGAGCAGACGGGGCTGCAGGGTCTTGGGGATGTAGCCGGCGAGCCAGAACGACACGAACGGAACGAAGAAGGCGATGCCGATGAAGCGCCCCAGGGAGCGATGCGCCCATTCCCACCAATAGATGGTCTTGAATCCCTTCAGATCCATGCCCTTGTTAACTTGCACGTATTCCGGAATCGTCTTGTAGGCGTCGAATGCCTCTTGCCAATCGGCTTGTGATAGAGGCGGTATGGCGCCGAGAATAGGCTGCCACTCGGTGATGGACAGACCGGAGTCGGTGAGCCGCGTAGCGCCCCCGACGAGGATCATGGCAACGATGAGAAATGCGATCAGCGAGAGCCAGAGACGCAAGGCATACACATGCCGCGACGGCATGGCTTCGGCGTCCAGTACGGGGGCAATACTCTGCGTGTCGGGAATACTCATTGGTCCGGTGATAGCGGGCTCTTCGCGCGAACTCAATGCCGGAGGGGCCGCGCGCCTGCGGGGTAAGGTGGCATGAGCGGACGAGTACGCAAGTTGGTTGGGACGATCGTGCTGCTCGTCTTTCTGGTCGTCTATATCGCGATTGCAGGGGCAATCGGCTCCGGGCGTATTAGTGAAGCGAACAGCTTCTTCCGGTTCGCCTATTTTATCGTAGCGGGGCTTCTATGGGTTCCGCCCGCCGCTCTTCTCATCCGCTGGATGGTCCGGCCGGACTGAGAGCGCCTGGGGCTTCACTATCGCTAGGCGGCGTCGACCCGCTGGAACCCGTTCCAGATCGCAAAGGGTGCGCCGGAGAGATAAAGCGCAGTATAGCTCAGGTCGTGGTACTCCCCATTGAGCGAAAGGCGCGGCAGCGCCGTATGGTGATCCTTGTGAGGCGGGAACAGCATGCCCTTGCGGGTTGTGACGGCTGTTCGGAATCCCGCGCCCTCCGCGAGCGTGAATTCCCGAGGGCCGGCCTGGGCAAAACCGCGGGCTCGTGCGCTTGTGTGTCTTGCTAGACGGCTGCCTTGCGTCCGAACAAGGAAAAGCGGCGTTGCTTCTGCTTGCCGCCCGTCCCGTAGATGACGATCGGACATCCCAAGCGCTGGAGAATCGAAAGGGACTGGCATTCCCCTTCGGTCGTTTCGCGTGGCGGCAAGACGGCGACCACGACCGGCAGTTCGAATTTGAGGGCGGGCATCAGACTCTCAAATGCGGCCATGTCGGCATGCAGGACCACGCATTCATAGGTTTGCGTGAGCGCTTCGAAGACCCGCATGAATTTGTCGGACTCATAGTACCCAGCGTTGGTCATTGGATTGCCGGAGCAAATCACCTGCAGCGTCGAGCCCTCGTCGATCTTCACCACCTCTGAGAAGTCCACCGACCCGGCCGCAAGGTCTGCAAAGCCGGGAACGCGGGGCATGTTGAGCTGTCCGGAAACAACAGCCGCGCCCTTGGCTAGGTCCACGAGTGCCACTTGCTCGTAGCGGTCGGCGAGGCTGCGGGCGATAGCGATCGCAGCCGGAGGAGATTGCGCCCGAGAAGAGGTCCCTGTGACCAGCATCGTGCGCGGGAGCTCTCCAGTCGAACCCTCCAGAATGGTATCGATGACCTCGTTCACCGATACCAGCACCGGCCCCACCTCTCCCAGGTCGGCGCGCGGGTCGGGAGGGGCTTCCCACTCGTCTTTTACATCAGATGCAGAGATCCTTTGCGTCAGGTAGTGGCGCAGGTCGTTGGCGGGCGGAACGCTAGAAGAATTGGTCACACGTCTAAACTCATTATGGAATCAACTAATCATTAGCAATAAGCGCAGGTGACAGTAACCAAAGCTTTAAGCGCCGCATCTCTTAAAGACGCCCGTAATCTGTGCGTCTGCACTTTCGATTTAACCATAACTGGATGCCCGCTTAGCATCTATTAACCATGCGAAGGTTAGGTTCGGGGCACTGAAGTCCTGGAGCCGCTCTATGACCATGTGCCGTATCAAGGTCAGCGTCAAAATCCTCGTCCTGTTGCTTGCCGTCTTCGCAAGCGGCCTGTCGGGCTGTAAGGGTGGCGCCATCTCGGGCGTCACGACACCGGATCTGGCCCTGTCCACGCCGTCCCCCCCTGCCAAGGCCCGGTGAGCCCTATCCGCCCGGCGCCGGACGCGCTCCGCCAGGGGTGCCCGTCGTACCCCATACCACCTACACGCTGGATGCGGGCGACCGCGTCCGCATCATCGTGTTCGGACAGCACAACCTGTCGAACGTCTATACTGTCAGTGCCACTGGTACTGTTCCGGTCCCGCTCATCGGACCGATCCGCGGCCTCACCGTCGCCGAAGTCGCGCGCCGGCTCCGCGACCAATACATTAAGGATCCGAAGGTCACCGCAGAAGTCGTCACCTACACGCCCTTTTCTACATTCTTGGAGACGTCACAACCCCGGGACAGTATCCTTTCGCCAACGGGCTCACCGTCGAAAACGCTGTCGCCATTGCCGAAGGCTATACCTCGCGAGCCAAAAAACGGTTCGTCCGCCTCACCCGCGGCTTCGACGGCGTCAAGTCCACCGTCATGGTCCCAACCGGATTACCCCGTCCAGCCAGGCGATACTATTTACGTCCTCCTACGCCTGTTCTAAAGCTCAAGGGCAATCAGCACTCCTCTTTATGGCGCTGCGGTCCCCGTGAACTCGAATTTCCGAATTCTGCACTGTCTGCGCGCCCCGGTTGGGGGAGTGTTTCGCCATGTCCATGATCTCGCGCTCGGACAGGCGGAGCTTGGGGCCGACGTCGGAATCGTCTGCGATTCCACCACCGGAAGCCTTGAAACCAAGGTCGGGCTCAACCGCCTCAAGGACAATTGCAGTCTCGGCGTGACGCGCATCCCCATGTCGCGCAAGCTTGATTTCAACGATTGGTGGGTTTACCGGCGGATCGCCAAGCTCGCCCGGGAGATGGACGTCGACGTCTTACATGGTCATGGGGCCAAGGGCGGGGCCTATGCGCGTCTGGCTGGAAAAAGCCTCCGCAAGAAGAAGAACACGAAGGTCGTCTACACACCGCATGGCGGGGTGATCCACCATTCGCCCTCGTCGCTTTCGGGAAAACTCTATTTCGCGCTGGAACGAAAACTTGCGCCCCTGACGGACGGATTCATTTTCGAGAGCATGTTTTCCGGCAACCGCTATGCGGATCTGGTGGGCCGCCCCGAATGTCCCGCACGGGTGATTTACAATGGTCTGCAACGGCACGAATTCTATGAGTCGCTCCTAGCGGACGATGCCGTCGACTTCGTCTTCGTTGGCGAACTGCGCAAGCACAAGGGCGTCGATGTGTTTCTCGAGGCGCTTGCTCAACAACAGAAGATCTTTCCGGGGCGGGCTATCGTCGTAGGGTCCGGGCCGGACGAAAGGCAATTCAAGCGGCTAGCGCGGCGGCTGGGCCTCCGCGCCCAGGTCACGTTTTCCGGACCTCAGCCCGCGCGCACCGCGTTCGTGCGGGCCCGCTGCGTGGTCATTCCCTCTCGCTCGGAGTCGCTGCCCTACATTCTCTTGGAGGCCGCGGCGGCGCAAATGCCCATCATCACGACCAATGTCGGGGGTATCCCCGAAATGATCGACAACATTCCCTTACCCTTGGTGCCACCGGGAGACGTAGACGCACTTGCCGGACAGCTTCGCGCTTTTCTGTCCGACCCTCGACCTTATTTGAGGCGGGCGGCGGAACTTCAAAAGCATGTCGCGAACGTCTTTTCTGTAGATATGACAGTCCGCGAGGTCGTCGATTTCTACATCACTGATCTCGGCGCGGGCCTGCACAAGGTGGCCGATAGCAGCGCCTAAACCGCTTCTTAATCATGGTCCAAGTGAGTCGGCCAAATGGGCTTCTACTAAACGGTCCCAAAGTGGGTCCATGGGATATTCCTATCGGGAGCGATAGGACGGGAAGCCTCTGTTGGCCTGCTGTCTCAGGGATGGGTAGCCTAAGAAGCCACAGTTCGGCAGCGAAGACGGATGATCGAATCAGATGCGGCCAGGGGGCAGCGCCCGGCCGATTGCCGCGTGAGGCAGAAGGATGCCGCCCTGCCCTTTGCAGATCGGCGCAAGGTGCCCCGGCCTCCGCTTGCTGAGATTCGCCGAGGCGGCGCCCTGAACCTGCTGCCGCCGGTCGTCATTTCCGGCGCTGTCAGGCTCATTGAGCTGCCGCTGATCAGCGTGCTCGGGTTCGTAATCTATCTCAGCTAAGTGGGGTATGAGGGAGAACGAACACATCTTTTCTATTTGTGCGCCGTCTTCGTCGCTGCGCTCGGCTACATGGCGATCGCCCAGGTCTTGAACCTTTATCGCGTGTCATCCTTCTACAACTTCGTACCAGGCTTTACGCTGGCCTTCATCGCCTGGACAATCGCAACCGCTAGAATGGCGATCTCAGTGCCGTCCTCCTAGCCGCGTTTATCGGAATGACCATCGAAGGTTTGCTGGTCGACACCGACCACTGGCGGTACTTCTATCTGATCATGGGCGTGATCTGGGGCATGGCGGCCGTGCGCCTGTGCCACATGCCGACTCGGTATAGAGTTCGTCCCGAACGCCACAATTAGCCGGGGCCAGCTGCGCGTCAAGAACAGGCGCCCAAGGCAAAAGAAAGCCCCGGACGGGGGGCTGCCGGGGCTTTCAAAAAGGTTCCTGTTTGGGGGGAACCTGGACGGAGGAGGGAATCTCCGTCGCTAAGTGAACTCTAACACCAAACGTCGCATCTCGAAAAATGACAAAATTGTGTTCCGGGCGCCCTGTCCCCACATTTTCCACGGGCGACCCATAAGCAACAGGTTGAGGACATTTTCCTCAAGGATTCCTGCTGCTTGATATTTGCCCAGATTCGAGCGGTAAGATCCCTTGCGGGAGCACGAGGGAAACGGACGGAGCCTTGCCACATGGCAGGGCTTCTTCTTATTTGCGTGCCTGCGAGACGCGTGCTCGCAAGACCCCCACGGGTAAGAAACCCCGCTCACAAGACACCCCGAACAACCGAATAGATCACGCCGGGGGCTTCGCGCGGCCTTAGTCCCGGCGCACGGCCCAACGTTCCAGGCCGTGCATCGAGATATTCAATTGGCGTTAAGTGTTGGGAGAAAGTGGTCGGAGCGGGGAGATTTGAACTCCCGACCCCCGGTCCCCCAGACCGGTGCGCTAACCGGGCTGCGCTACGCTCCGAAATTCCGGTATTGGGCGACTTGCATATACCGTTTCGCCCTCAAGAAACAAGCCAAAGCGTGCGGATAAATCCCGTTAGTCCTGCACATCGGCGTTTGCGAGAATTTGACGGCAGGTGTCGAGCTCTTCGATCAATGCCGTCACATTTTCGTCGCGAGAACTAAGACCTGGCGAGATGGCGATCCGGGCGGCATCGGGTATCTCCGGCGCCATGGCGTCCTCTGCGCCTGTGTCTTGGCCGAGCCCCCGATAGTCCATCACATAGCGTGGCCCATGCTCGCGCAGGATTTTCTGCACGCCACGAATGGTATAGCCATCGCTGTAGAGCAGGAGCCGAATACCCCGGAGCAGAGCGACGTCTTCCGGGCGGTAGTACCGCCGGCCGCCACCACGCTTCATGGGCTTAAGCTGACTGAATTTGGCTTCCCAGAACCGCAAGACGTGTTTGGGGACATCCAATTCGTCCGCAACTTCGCTTATCGTGCGAAAGGCCTCCGGTGCCTTTTCCAACGCACTCCTCCTAGCGGAAAAACGGCTGCTACTCGCCAGAGCTATTTCCGGACATCGACTCGTTGATACGCTGCTTCATGATATTGCTGGCCCGGAAGACTAACACACGCCGTGGTGTGATCGGCACTTCCTTGCCCGTCTTCGGATTGCGTCCGATCCGCTCACCCTTTTCGCGAATACCGAACGACCCAAACGACGACAATTTCACCTGCTCTCCACGCTGGAGACTCGAAACGATCTCGCGGAGCACAAGCTCTACAATTTCCGCCGACTCGTTTCGTGGCAACCCAACTTTTTTGAACACGGCCTCCGCGAGGTCAGCACGTGTCAATGTCTTCCCGCCCATCGTTTTGCAGCTCCCCCAAAGTCGCGGGACGAGGCAGGATGCTAGCCGAGCGGGTAAGCACGGGTCAATTACCCGTCGCATCAAATTCCTGATTTTGCGTCATAATCTCGATAAGTGTGGCTTTCGTGGCACTCACCAGCGGATCAGCAATGAGCCCCATGTGAAGCCGCCGCCCATCGCTTCAAGCAGCACTAAGTCGCCTTTTTTGATGCGGCCGTCGCTGCATGCCGTCATCAATGCAAGTGGAATCGAAGCCGCCGATGTATTGGCATGCTTGTCCACGGTCATAACAAGCCGTTCGCGCTCCAGGCCAAGTCTCCGTGCTGCACCGTCCAAGATACGCTTGTTCGCTTGGTGTGGAACAAACCAGTCTATATCAGACGGCGTGTAGCCGGCCTTTTGCAACGTTTCCAGAATGACGTCACTAAGCTTGGTAATTGCGTGCCGGAACACTTCAGGTCCGTCCATGCGCAAGTGCCCAACCGTGCCGGTCGACGACGGACCGCCATCCACATAGAGCTTGTCGCGATATCGCCCGTCCGACCGCAGCGTTGTCGCCAGGAGACCCCGCTCAGCGAGAGTTCCGTTCGACTTCTCCGCTTCGATCACGAGTGCGCCGGCGCCATCGCCGAAAAGCACGCAGGTCGCACGGTCCTCCCAATCGAGGATCCGCGAGAAGGCTTCGGCGCCGACCACCAGAGCCCGTTTGAATTGGCCGCTCTTCAGATAGTTGTCGGCAGTCGACAGTGCGAAGACGAAGCCGGAGCACACCGCCTGAACGTCGAACGCGGCCCCTTCGGTGATCCCGAGTTCGGCTTGGATGGTGACGGCCGTCGCCGGGAAGGTCTGATCCGGCGTCGATGTGGCCAGGATGATCAGACCGATGTCGCCGGCCTCAAGTTCGGCATCGGCAAGGGCGCGCTTGGCTGCCTCGATCGCCATGGACGACGTTAGCTGCCCGTCCGCGACGATGCGCCGTTCGCGAATCCCGGTCCGGGCAACGATCCACTCATCGGATGTGTCGACGGTCGCGCTCAGGTCTTCGTTGGTGACAATGCGGTCGGGGAGATAACCGCCGACGCCTTTCACCACTGACCGCAAATCTGACAAATGCCTACTCCGCCGCCTAAGCTGTGCCGTCACGCTCAAGCTTATCGTGAAAATGAGCGACATCGTCGCCAAGCCGTTTCACGACGCCGCTGGACGCCATTTCGTAAGCAAGATCGACCGCGCTCGCGAAGCCCGTCGCATCCGTCCCACCATGGCTTTTCACGACAATTCCGTTCAGCCCGAGGAAAATTCCGCCATTGAGTTGTCGGGGGTCCATTTTTTCTTTCAAGGCCCGGAACGCGCCCTGGGCCAGGAGCGCCCCGAGGCGGGAGAGAAATGACTGACCCATGGCCGCTCTGAGATATTCTGCGATCTGCTTAGCCGTTCCCTCGGCGGTCTTCAAGGCGATGTTCCCGGTGTAGCCGTCGGTCACCACCACATCGACAGTGCCGTGGCCGATATCGTCGCCTTCGATAAATCCATGATAGCAAATGGGCAGCGGTGCCGACTTGAGGATGGCGGCCGCTTCACGGATTTGCTCGACCCCTTTGACTTCCTCGACGCCGATGTTCAGCAGTCCGATGGACGGCTTCTCCATGCCGAGAAGCGCCCGGGCCATGGCAGCGCCCATGAGACCAAACTCCACCAGCTGCCGGGTATCGGCCCCGACATTGGCACCCACGTCCAGCACGATGCATTCAGCATCCACAGTGGGCCAGATAGCGGCAATCGCGGGCCTGTCGATCCCTTTGACCGTTTTCAAGCAAAACTTCGACATGGCCATCAGAGCCCCCGTATTGCCCGCCGAGACTACGGCATGGGCCTGCCCGTCGCGCACCGCTTGGATGGCAAGCCACATACTGGACTTCCAGCGACCGCGGCGCAGCGCCTGGCTCGGCTTGGCGTCCATAGCGATGGCCACATCGGTATGGAGAATGTCCGATTTTGCAGCCAACTCAGCATGGTCGTTCAGTGCGGCGGTGATCTCAGTCTCGTCGCCCACCAGAATGAAGCGCATGTCAGGGTGGCGGACGAGAGCAAGCGCCGCCGCCGGAATGACCACGCTCGGACCATGATCACCACCCATGGCGTCGAGCGCTATGGTGACTGGAGTACCCATTCTCCACTACCGATCTGGAAGATTAAGGCCGCAGCGATGGTTCGCCGTGGCGCCCCCTGAAACCGAACCCGAATAGACGTAAATGGCTATCAGTGACAACCTGATTTTGCGTTTGAACTCGTCTCTTAGCTACTTTTAAGGCCCTTCAGTACGGAAAACGGGTTGTTTTTGGGCGTTTCGCCGCTCTGTTCGCTGTCAGACCACTTGAAGTCGGCCTCGGCTTTTTTGGGATAAGGATCCAGCGACGTAGCCAACGTTTCATAGACCAGAGGACCGAGGTCGATCTCATCGCCCTCAATCGCCTCGGGCCAATCGATTTCGCCGGCCTGACTTGGGTCTTCTGCCCTCTTCTGGAGGGCCGCAATCTTCTCCATCGGCAAGAATTCGGCCTCAACCGGCACGCCGATTCGGGCCGGAACAGGTTCCAGAGTCACCACGCAGGTCTGGACCACATCGGCCTGGAGGTGCCCCGTAAGGAGCACCTTCTTTCCGGTGCCCTGGCGCAACCGATAGACGAAGCTCAGTCCCCCCAGGTCCTTCAGGTCGAGGAGTGCCATGATCGTCTCGCGCTCCTCCTCGCTTATCTCGATCGTCCTATCAGTGGCCGAGTCGATCTCGCCGAGCCTGACTTTGCGATTCATCGGAGGGGTTTGGAGGTCTTCGTTGAGATCTTGAGTCATGTTGGGGCCTCACTCGCCAGAGATTTTAGGAAAGCATACCCGGCCGGCGCAGAATGCATGGAGCGGTTGCGCGCTCAACTCTTGGAGCACCTCGTTCACATAGGGGGTCAGCTTAGCGCTCGCAGCCCGCGCTGCGCCGTTGTCGAGCGGTAAGGCATCGGCAATCGCGACTTCGAGGACATCGCTCCCTTCGGCTACGGCGCGTTCATATCCCTCCAGGAGGCCGGCACCCTCGGCGACCAGCTTGCGAACCTTTTTTGGGACTGCGAGATCGCCGGTGCCGATCTCCCGCAGTACGGTCTCCATATCGGCGGCAAAACGGTCCGAAAGGGCTTGAGCCATTGCGCTGGCCGTGGCGGCCTCCTGACCGCCTGCGCCCTTCAATCGGTGAAGAACCGCGAAGAGATGGAGCGAGAGCACGACGAAACGGCCATTCAGCGTATCGGGGACTCCAAGTCTTTGGTAATAAATTGGAAGTCGCGCCTGCGCCATAATCGCATCATAAACGTCGTTTGCATGAGGAGCACCGCTGCCCCAGGGTTTGCCCAAAGGTAGCAGGTCGGCGAGAGGCTTTAGGGACCAAGTCATTTCGTCTAGTTTCTATCAGATGTTCTTGGCCGATTCAGGCCAGTTCGGGAATGAGCTCGACCGAGGGGAACGCACTATTTTGCGGAACGTCAAGCTAGCACCTGCGAGGGCTACCCTGCCCGTGCTTGCGGCACTGTTTCTCGGCGTGGCTCCCATGCTCGGCTGCGCGGGTCAGATTGACCGTCACGGGCACGTCTTCATCGACGTGGACCTCGACCAGATTCGGCCGGGCATGTCCAAGGGGGATGTCCAGACCGTGCTCGGTTCGCCAGACACGACGAGCGCGATCAGCAGCGACGCCTATTACTATATCTCCTCGACGATGAAGACCGTGGCCTTCCTGAAGCCCAAGGAGATCGAACGCGAGGTTGTCGCAGTCTATTTCGATGGCGGCGAGCGGGTTCGCGACGTCTCGCGCTACGGAATCAAGGACGGTGTGCTCATCGACTTCTACAAGGGCGAGACCCCTGCCCGCGGTAAGGACATATCCTTCGTCGAACAGATGTTCGGCAATCTCTCCCAGCGCCAAATGTTCAAGGACCAGCGCCAAGGCGCCGGCGGCGCTGCAGGCATCCCGGGCATCTAAGTACGACGGACGGCACATGAAAAAGCCCCGCTCCTTGAGAAGGAACGGGGCTTTCGTTGTTTAGGTCGGCCGCTGGGCGGCCTCTGACGCCTATTGATGCGCGAGAACCGCGAGAAGCAGCAAGGCCACAATGTTGGTGATCTTGATCATCGGGTTAACGGCGGGGCCCGCGGTGTCCTTGTAGGGATCACCCACGGTGTCGCCCGTGACGGCAGCCTTATGCGCGTCCGAGCCTTTGCCACCGTACTGGCCATCCTCGATGTACTTCTTGGCGTTGTCCCAGGCACCACCGCCCGCCGTCATGGAGATGGCGACGAACAGGCCCGTGACGATCACGCCCAGCAGCATGGCGCCGAGTGCGGAGAAGGCCGCGCTCTTGCCGGCGATCCAATCGATCACGAAGAAAAACACCACCGGGGACAGCACCGGCAACAAAGACGGTACGATCATTTCCTTGATCGCCGCCTTGGTCAGCAGATCAACCGCTCGGCCATAGTCAGGACGATCCTCGCCCTTCATGATGCCCGGCTTCTCCTTGAACTGCCGGCGCACCTCTTCAACGATCGCGGACGCCGCGCGCCCGACCGCCGTCATGGCCATGCCACCGAACAGATAAGGCAGTAAACCGCCAAGGAAGAGGCCCACCACCACATACGGGTTGGACAGGCTGAAAGTGGCATCCACGCCGCTGAAATACGGGAACTGGTCGGCGTTGGCCGCGAAGTATTTGAGATCTTCCGTATAGGCCGCGAACAGCACCAGCGCGCCGAGGCCGGCAGAGCCGATGGCATAGCCCTTGGTCACCGCCTTGGTCGTATTGCCGACAGCGTCGAGTGCGTCTGTCGTCTTGCGGGTGTCCTCAGGCAGGCCTGCCATCTCCGCGATGCCACCGGCATTGTCGGTGACAGGACCAAAGGCGTCGAGTGCGACGATCATGCCGGCCAGCGCCAACATGGTGGTCACCGCGA
>NZ_JBAWCQ010000100.1:0-9240 GCF_049590335.1 Methyloceanibacter sp. | reverse complement strand
AAGGAAGGCAATGTCCTGCTCGATCTCAAGCTGCCGAACTTCATCGTCACGCCCCACGTGGCGTGGGCGAGCCGTGAGGCCATGCAGATCCTGGCAGACCAACTCATCGACAACATCGACGCGTTCGTGGCAGGCAACCCACAGAACGTCGTCGAGTAATGCGTAAAAGGAAACCGCAATGAAGAAACTGCTGTTCTTGTTCGACACCGATCCTGTACCGAGCGCCTTCGATACGGTTGTAGGTTACGACGGCGGTGCCGACAATGTGGCTGGTTATGCTGCTGTGTCGCCGGAAAACGTCGGTGCACTGATCGATGGCTGCATCTACACGCGCGGCGGTAAAGACAAACAGAACACCGCGATCTTTGTCGGCGGTGGCAACATGGCCAAGGGCGAGGCGCTGTTCGAGTCCGTGAAGAAGCACTTCTTCGGTCCGTTCCGCGTTTCCGTGATGCTCGATTCCAACGGTTCTAACACGACGGCAGCTGCGGGCGTTGCGCTCCTCGCCAAGGGGCGAAACCTCAAGGGCAAGAAAGCCGTGGTGCTTGCGGGCACCGGTCCAGTGGGTATGCGTGCGGCGGGCTTTTTCGGCATGGAAGGTTGCGACGTGACCATCACCTCGCGCACGAAGGAGCGCGCCGAAGCGGCGGCCAAGGTCATCGAGAAGCGTTTTGGCATCAAGGTTTCGGGCGCCGCGGGTGCGACCGACGAGGAGCGTGTTGAGGCTGTCAAGGATGCCAATATCGTCTACTCGGCCGGCGCGATCGGCGTGCAGCTGCTGCCGAAGTCCGGCTGGGAGAACAACCCCAAAATCGAGCTTCTGGCCGATGTAAACGCGCAGCCGCCGATGGGCATCGAAGGTGTCGACGCAATGGACAAGGGCAAGGACCATGGCGGCAAGCTCGGCTATGGCGCGCTTGGTATCGGTGGCTTGAAGCTTAAGCTGCACCGCGAGTGCATCGCGAAGATGTTCGAGAGTTCCGACGGCGTTTACGATGCTGAGGAAATCTACGCCCTAGCGAAAGAGATGGCCTAATGACAGAGATCAAGGACACCGCGATCGAGCCGTTCCTCGATCTGCTCGCCTCCAGTGCGGCAACGCCGGGCGGCGGCAGCGCGGCGGCCATTCTTGGCGGCATGGGCGCGGCGCTAGTCAGCATGGTCTGTAACTTGACGATCGGCAAAAAGAAGTATGCCGATGTCGAGGACGATATGAAGGAGGTCCTGGCCAAGGCCGAGGATCTGCGTCATCGGATGACGGCGATGATTCAGGACGACGTTCGGGCCTTCGACATCGTCATGGGCGCCTACGGGATGCCGAAAGACACCGATGACGAAAAGGCCGCTCGGAGTGCGGCTATTCAGGATGCCCTCAAGATGGCGACCGAAGTTCCGATCCGTTGCTGCCATCTGGCACGGGAAGTCATCGATTTGTCACTTATTGCTTCGGAGAAGGGCAATATCAATGTCATCTCCGACGCGGGCGTTGGCGTCTTGTCTGCTTACGCAGCACTTCGAAGTGCTGCACTAAATGTCTACATCAACGCAAAAATGATTTCCGACACCAGCTTTGTGGAGTCTAAGCTGAGTGATCTGGAGGGTCTTCTCGCAGGCGCCGAGGCAACGACCGAGAAGGCATACGATATCGTAAAGGGTAAAGTGAGCTGACGCTCTTCGGCGTGGGCTCTCTTTCAAGAATGCCCAGCGAGAGACTTTTTGAAAGGGAGGAACGACGTGGACGTTCACGAGTATCAAGCCAAAGAACTTCTGGGCAGCTTCGGCGTGCCGGTGGCGAAAGGCGCGGTGGCATTCAGCCCGGATCAGGCTGTCTATGCGGCGACCGAACTTGGCGGCTGGAGCTGGGCGGTCAAGGCTCAGATTCACGCCGGTGCGCGCGGCAAGGCCGGTGGTATCAAGATCTGCAAGACCTATCACGAGGTCCGCGAGGCAGCCCAGGAACTGCTCGGCAAGCGTTTGGTGACGCACCAGACCGGTCCTGAAGGCAAGCCCGTTCAGCGCGTCTATATCGAAGCGGCCGAGCCATTCGAGAGAGAGCTGTATCTCGGTTTCGTTCTTGACCGTAAGGCAGAGCGTATCCGGGTGATCGCGTCGCAGGAAGGCGGCATGGAGATCGAAGAGATCGCCAAGACCAACCCCGAGGCCATTCTTCAGGTCATCGTCGAGCCGGCGGTAGGCCTGCAGTCGTTCCAGGCGCGCGAGCTCGCGTTCCAGCTTGGTCTCAGCATCAAGCAAGCCCAGAGCTGCGTGTCGACGATCATGAACGCTTATCGCGCGTTCCGCGACAGCGATGCCCAGATGCTTGAAATCAACCCGCTGGTCGTATCCAAGGACGATCGCGTTCTGGCGCTCGACGCCAAGATGTCGTTCGACGACAACGCGCTTTTCCGCCGTCACAACGTGGCCGACATGTACGACCCCTCGCAGCAGGATCCGCGCGAGGCCCAGGCCGCCGAGCACAATCTCAACTATATCGGTCTCGACGGAAACATTGGCTGCATCGTGAACGGTGCGGGTCTGGCCATGGCCACCATGGACATGATCAAGCATGCTGGTGGTTCGCCGGCCAACTTCCTCGACGTAGGTGGCGGCGCTTCGCCGGACCGCATCGAGACGGCCATGAAGCTCGTTGTCTCCGACTCGAACGTGAAGGCGATCCTGGTGAACATCTTCGCCGGCATCAATCGCTGCGACTGGGTTGCCAAGGGCGTGGTCCAGGCTTGCAAAAACCTCGATATCAAGGTCCCGCTTGTCGTTCGACTGGCCGGCACCAATGTAGAGGAGGGACGCAAGATCCTTGAAGAGAGCGGGGTCAAGCTGATCACCGCCGAGACCCTGGCCGACGCTGCCGAAAAGGCGGTTCAGGCCTCCCAGGGCAAGCTTCAGGCCGCGTAAATACGATCATCGGAGAAACACGTAATGAGCATTTTGATTGACGAAAAAACCCCGGTGATTGTCCAGGGCATGACGGGCGACAAGGGGACCTTCCACGCGAAGGAGATGATCGAGTACGGCACCAACGTTGTCGGCGGGGTGACGCCGGGCAAGGGCGGCGGCCGCCACCTCGACCGCCCGCTCTTCAATACCGTCAAGGAAGCGGTCAAGGAGACGGGCGCCGAGGCTTCCATCACCTTCGTTGCACCGGCCTTCTGCGCCGACGCCATCATGGAATGTGCGGATGCGGGCATTCACCTCGTTTGCTCCATCACCGACGGCATCCCGGCTCAGGACATGATGCGCGTGAAGCGCTACTTGATGCGCTATCCGCGCGATCGCCGCACGATGATGGTCGGTCCTAACTGCGCCGGCATCATCAGCCCCGGCAAGGCCATGCTCGGCATCATGCCCGGGCACATCTATCTGCAGGGCAAGGTGGGCGTGATCTCGCGCTCCGGTACGCTCGGATACGAGGCCGCCGCGCAGATGAAGGAACACGGTATCGGTATCTCGACATCCGTCGGTATCGGTGGCGACCCGATCAACGGTTCTTCGTTCCTCGATCACCTGGCCCTGTTCGAGCAGGATCCGGAGACCGAAGCCGTTCTGATGATCGGCGAGATCGGTGGTCCGCAGGAGGCCGAGGCGTCTGGGTGGATCAAGGACAACATGTCAAAACCGGTGGTCGGCTTCGTCGCTGGCCTTACCGCTCCGAAGGGGCGCCGTATGGGCCACGCCGGCGCCATCATTTCGGCGGCTGGCGACAGCGCGGCCGAGAAGGCGGAGATCATGAAGGCCAACGGGCTCACCGTGGCGCCAAACCCGAGCGAGTTCGGTTCGACCGTTGCGAAGGTTCTCGGGGTCTAGGCCTTGGGGTATAAGCCTTGAGGCCTCAGGAAAGCGCCGGACATGCCGAGGTCATAGACAAGGCCTATGGAATGCCCCGCTTTTTGCCGGAAACCAAACGATTGCAGGTAGGGCCGGTCGGCTCCACCACACACCAATCGCTGCCGGAACTGGCGATCGGGCCAGAGGGTGCTGGGTGTCACATGAGCCATTCAGCATCGAACGACAAGACCCGTCGATGAGATCGGAGTGCGAGCGCGTATCATGGATGAGGATGTGAGAGACGGCGATTTGGTGGCCGATGCGGGCACCGCAGCTCGAATAACTGGCACATCGTCAGACGGCGCCGCGAACATCCTCTTCGAGCTCTTGCTTGACGTCGTCCGGCGCCACCAGCCGGAGATCGAGCCGGTTCTGACCGGCGGTGCCCAGAAATCCATTTCGGAGTTCTCGCCTGAGCTCATGGCTCGCGTCCTGTCGGCGCAAGGGATTTGGTTTCAGCTCCTGTCACTCGCCGACCAGAACGCAACGATGCGCCGGCGTCGCTACATCGAACGCACGCGCGGGCGCGATGCGCTTCTGGGTACGTTCGACCACGTCCTGACCGGCGCGTGCCAAGCTGGCATCGGCCCGGGGGAAATTGAAACTCTCCTGCAGACCATGCGTATCCGTCCAGTCATCACGGCGCATCCAACCGAATCGAAACGCGTCACCGTTCTCGAGAAATACCGGAAGATATATCTCTTGCTCCGGGAGCTTGAGGGCGTGCGTTGGACCGAACGCGAACAGCAGGCAATTCTTGCCAACATTCGCGACCAGATCGAACTCGTCTGGATGACGGGCGAGCTCCATCTTCAAAAGCCTACGGTCGAGCACGAAGTCCTCCGTGGACTCCATTTCTTCGACGAGACCTTGTTCGAAAAGGCGCCGGAGATGATGGAGCTGCTCGAGGGTGCACTACGGAAGAACTACCCGGACTTAGACTTCGACTTGCCGCCCTTCTTCCAGTTCGGATCCTGGATCGGCGGCGATCGCGACGGCAACCCTTACGTGACCACCGAGGTCACAGGCTGGGCCCTGCGCCAGAATGCGCTCGCCTCCTTGCGTCACTATCGCGAACGTCTCACCGCGTTGGCGAGGTCGTTGTCCATCACCCAGAGCGCGCTTCCGATACCAGCGGCGTTCGGCGAGGACCTTGCGCGCGAGCTGCGCCAAAGCGGCGCGGAAGAGGTTATCACCCAGCGCAATCCGGGCGAGCCCTATCGCCAATATCTCACCTGCGTCTTGCACAAGCTCGACGCGACCATCCTGCGCGCCGACGGCGGGGACCTTGAGGTTGGTACCCCGCATTACGGCAATGCAGACGAGCTCATTCATGATCTGCGGCGCATGGAGCGCGCGTTGACGGACGCGAACAGCCCGACACTCGCCGCCGATTTGGTACGGCCAGCACGGCGGGCCGTGGAACTGTTCCGGTTTTCGACCGTGCGGCTCGATCTTCGTGAGAATACGACGCGGACCACGCTGGCGGTGCAAGCCCTGTGGTGGAGCAGCGAGGGCCATGCGGAAGGCGAACCGCCGGAGCTTGGCTCGCCCGAATGGCGTGCCTGGCTCTTACGCGCTCTGGCCCGGCCCCTTCCGGCCGATCGCTCCGGCGAGCCCTTGCCGCCGGAAGCTGAAGAGACCATCGCGATGTTCGCCCAAGCGGCCGAGATTCGCGGCGGTCTCGACCCCGACGCCTACGGCTCGTTTATTCTCTCCATGACCCGCTCGGTCGACGACATCCTCGGTGCCTACCTGCTGGCCAAGCATGGCGGGCTGTTCCTGGACACGGCGGGGACGGAGATTTGCGCTCTGCCGATCGTGCCGCTTTTCGAGACCATCGACGATTTGCGGGCCGGGCCCGCCATCATGCGCGAGGCCTTGGCAATCCCGCTGATCCGCCGCTCGACGCACTGGCAGGGTGGTCTGCAGGAAGTGATGCTGGGCTACTCGGACTCCAACAAGGACGGCGGCTTCGTCGCCTCGAATTGGGAACTGGCGAAGGCCCAATCGCAGCTCACGCGCGTGGGCGAGAGCGCTGGGACGCCGATTTCGTTCTTCCATGGGCGAGGAGGTTCGGTTTCGCGCGGCGGTGCGCCAACGGGCCGGGCCATTGCCGCTCAGCCCGCGGGCTCGATCCGCGGGCGGTTCCGCGTGACGGAGCAGGGTGAGGTCGTCTCCTCCAAATATGCGAACAAGGGAACCGCGCAGTATCAGATGGAGCTGCTCGCCTCGAGCGTTCTCCAGCATGCCCTGAAATCCGAGCAGGAGGCGGCGCTCAAGCCGAGTGGCGAGTTCGACGATGCGATGGAAGCCTTGTCGGGGCTCTCGCGTGTGGCCTACGACCAACTGCTTTCCAGCCCCGACCTGGTTGGCTATTTCCAGGCCGCAAGTCCCTTGGAGGAAATCTCGCTCCTCAATATCGGGTCGCGGCCCGCGCGGCGTTTCGGCGCGAGTTCGCTGAAAGACTTGCGCGCGATTCCGTGGGTGTTCGCCTGGTCCCAGAACAGGCACATCATTACCAGCTGGTATGGGGTCGGGAGCGCGCTTCAAAGCTTCCTCGAAGTGCGCGGCGAAAAGGGCCAGAGGCTTTTGGCCGACATGTTCAAGGGTTCGCGTCTGTTCCGTCTGATCATAGACGAGGTGGAGAAGGCACTCGCCCTGGTGGATCTCGATATCGCCAGGGACTATGCGAGCCTTGTCTCAGACGTCCGAGTGCGGGAAACGATCTTCTCGATGATCGAGAAGGAGTATGCGCTCACTACGGACATGGTGCTGCAATTGTCCGGCAGTGCTTTCCCCGGAGAGCGTTTCAACCAATTCCGGGCCTCATTGGCCGAAAGGCTTCCCACGGTCAATCAAGTCAGCCGGGAGCAGGTCGAATTGCTACGCCGGTTCAGAGCGACCGAAGACGAGCAAGAACGTGAATCTTTCAAATCCGCGTTGCTGCTTTCAATCAACACCGTGGCTGCCGGTCTCGGCGCCACAGGTTAAACCAGGAGGAGAATAATATGAGCTTTACCCTGATCCAGCAGGCGACGCCGCGCCTTCATCGTTCGGAGCTGGCCGTGCCCGGTTCCAACCCCGGCATGTTCGAGAAGGCCGCGGCCAGTGCGGCCGACGTGATCTTCCTCGATCTCGAGGACGCCGTTGCGCCCGACGACAAGGAGCAGGCCCGCAAGAACATCATCCAGGGCCTGAACGACATAGACTGGGGCAGCAAGACCATGATGATCCGCATCAACGGTCTGGACACCCACTTCGCCTATCGCGACGTGATCGACGTTCTCGAGAACTGCCCGCGCCTCGACATGATCCTGATCCCCAAGGTGGGCGTGCCCGAGGATGTGTATGCCATCGACATGCTCATCACGCAGGTCGAGCAGTACAAGAAGTACGACAAGAAGCTCGGCCTTGAGCTGCTGATCGAGACGGCACTTGGCATGGCCAATGTGGAGGCTATCGCCCAGTCGAGCCCGCGCGTGGAGGCCATGAGCTTCGGCGTCGCCGACTATGCCGCTTCGACGCGCGCGCGTACCGTCGGCATTGGCGGCCCGCATCCGGACCATGGCGTTCTGACCGACGCCGACGAGAGCGGCAATCGCGATTATCACTGGGGTGACCCTTGGCACTATGCGCTGTCGCGTATGATGGTCGCTTGCCGCGCCTACGGCCTGCGTCCGATCGACGGTCCGTTCGGCGATTTCTCCGATCCGGATGGCTACAAGGCTGCTGCGAAACGCGGCGCCGTTCTCGGCTTCGAGGGTAAATGGGCAATTCACCCCTCGCAGATTCCGCTCGCCAACGAGGTGTTCTCGCCGGGTGCGGCCGAGGTCGATAAGGCTCAGCGTATCGTCGATGCCATGAAGCAGGCTGCGAAAGAAGGCAAGGGCGCGGTGTCGCTCGACGGCCGTCTGATCGACATCGCCTCGATCCGCCAGGCGCAGGCTCTGCTGGACAAGGCCGCCCAGATCAAGGGTTAATCGCAAAACGCGATTGCATAAACAAAATGGCCGGGGCATGCCCCGGCCATTTTTGTATTTGCTTTGTCTCCGCGTCCAATGACGGGCGCGGCGAGGATCTGTCGTCCGGCGTGCGCTGGATCGGGACTCGTGTCCCCTAGGCGTCGGCCTTTTCGCCGGTGGTGCAATCGTCTTTTGACGCCACCTTCTCGATCGTACCGAGCCCTACCTCGTCGTCGGGCCGCGCCAGCGATGCGGATGGCAGAAAGCTCAAGCCGTAAACAATTCCGACCAGTATCATGCTGGCCAAAAGCGATAGAATAGACATCTCGTTACTCCACTCCCTAAAGTTGGTTCTTTGTGACAGGGGAACGGGGCAGGGACTCGACCGAATCTCGGCAATTTCTGGGGGCATTGTGGCGAGCGCGCCACGCCGCGGCCGCAGGGCTTGCGGATTCGTAAACAAGTGTGCGCCTCTGACGCAGCATCCGGGTTGGCCCGCGGCGGCCTTGGGCAGCCGTTCCCTCGAAGGGTTGGCTGGCCGCGTTTGCCCTACTCGGCCTGGCGCTCCAAGTCCGCCTTTTGCAGCAGCACTCTCAGCGGCGTGGGGTCCACCTTTCCCGGCTCGTGATAGGGATTGCTCATGGCATATATGATCGCGCCCGTGATGCCGGTGGTGAAATAAAAGATGCAGGCAAAAGCGATATTGATGGGCGTGAGCGCGAACACGCCGAAGAGAAAGGCGAGGAATAGAAAGCAGATTGCGAAAAACGCCCAGAACGGCGTCGAAACCAGCGGTTCACGAGAGCCGATCAGCTTCTTACCGCGCAAATCGATGAGCTTGCTGCACGATCGCTGAAACTCGTTCTTGGCCCAGGCGATCTGCGGTTCATCGCCTTCGCTCGGGATCATGCCGCGGCAGCTATCGCCGAGATAATTGCTGGTCACGCGGCCGGCGCTGCCGATCCCTTTGGCCGTTTGGAACTCTTTCAGGGAGCGTTCGGCGAAGGAGGCGAGGTTTTCTCGGACCTCCGCCTTGTTCTCCAGGCCGTCCGCATTGGCGACGAGGTATTGCAGCGTGCCGATCAGGCGTGTCTCTTCCTGCAGGTCGCGCTTGGCTTCGATGAGATAAGCGGCGGAAGCCGCAAAAATCAGGCCGCAAGCGATGCCGAAGATGGCCGACACGCGAAAGCCGACGACACCCGCCACGTCTTTGGTGTCGTCGTCGCCGAAATGCCGGACCGCGAAATGTCCCAGCAGCTGAAACGTCAGACCAGCGATCGTGGCGGCGACGCCTGCGAAAATCCCGGTCAGGATGAAACTGTCTTGAATATCCATCGGGCGTGTCTAGCGGAAGAATAACCGCATTGGCAATCGGCGCGGTCTGCTGCTCTTGGCGCTTTTGGACGGGAGGAATTGGAAGGCAGACCGGGCC
>NZ_JBAWCQ010000099.1:0-4648 GCF_049590335.1 Methyloceanibacter sp. | reverse complement strand
AGGGCGAACTCGACTGTCGGACTATTTATCCGCGTGTCGGGGGTTCGAGTCCCTCCTCCGCTACCAATAAAATCAGCAACTTAGAACAAGAACTAGGGTCGAATAAAACCCGGAAAACGCTCTTAGGTAACGCCTAAGGTAACAACCGCCACAAATACTTCCGTGAACCGCCGGCGCCCACGAAGCTTCTCTCAGGCCGCACCTTGAGCGCGCTATTGGAGACTGGATGACGAGCGTGCACTGAACATCCATCTCGGCTATTGGGCGCAAAGCAGTCGTCATGAGACGGCGCACCGACGGCAGCTAATGACCCAAAGCAGACGTTTGGGCGGCGGACTTTACCTTGAGATCGTGAGCTCAAACGCCCGACCCTCACCGACGTCCAAAACACGCTGCGCTCTGGCCTCAGTGGGCGCGCATCCAATGGCTAGCGTCTATTGAGACCGTCGTACATCGCATGGAGAAACTGGTCGGCCATGGCCGGACTGAAAGCGAAGTCTGGGCGGACCAGTTCACCTTTCTGCACCCCATCATCGGCCTCGTAGATCACATCGCCCTCCTTGATTGTCGCCATCACGCGGAGCTGATCTAGCTTTTCGGGGTCGACGCCGGTGGGGTCATCCGAGAGGAGGACGAAATCGGCCAGTTTGCCCACCTCAAGTGAGCCTTTGCGGTCTTCCTCGAAATGCTGCCAGGCCGGCCAGATTGTCATGGCCTTAAGTGCCGTCATCACGTCCACACGCTGGCTCGGGCCAAGAATGTCACCCGATCGAGTTCGCCTAGTGACGGTAGCAGAGAGAATTCGCATGCTGTCTGGGAACGCCACCGGCGCATCATGGTGCGAGCCGAACATCATATCTCGCTGACGGACCCAGCCAGTCGGAGAGATATTCTCTGCATTCACCGGGCCCACTGTGTGGTCGCGGTGCCAATCACCCCAATAGAACGTGTGCATCGGAAACAATGAGGGAAACACGCCCAGCCGCTTGTAGCTGTCGACCTGGTCCTCCCGAAGAAATTGACCGTGGATCAGTACGGGCCGTGTCTTGGCGTCGGGGTATTTATCCTGCGCCACGCCTATGGCTGCTATCAGCATGTCCGAAGCGCCTTCGCCATTGGCGTGGGTCAGGACCTGGATACCATGTTCGTAGCACCAGTTCACAGCATCCTGCACCTGTTCCATTTTAACAGCCGCATAGCCGGCATACCCTGGCGGGTAGTCGCCGACCGGATCGTAGTAAGGCCGGTCTCTGAGTGCAGTGAAGCCCTGCGGAGAGCCGTCGATGGTAAGCTTGCAGCCACCGACGCGAACGTGGCCGGTGTAAGCTTTGGAGACATTGTCCTTGATGTACTCTTTGGCCTCCAGCACATCCGGATAGGCGACGACATCGATCTCCAGAGTCCCAGCAGTGTCAACTGCTTTCAACGTCTCGACGATACTTGCCGATGACCGGCCTTCCTGTGCGGTGGTGTAACCGTAGCTGGCCCACAACTTAGTTCCTGCATTTGCAAAGGCGGTCATGCCGTCTGGGCCAAGCTTGGAAAGAAGCGGTACAAGGACTTGAAAGAAGGCGTACTCCTCGAGAACTCCGTTCGGCTCGCCGTCGTCGCCCTGCTGGATGACTCCGCCCTCCGGATCTTCGGTCGAGGCGTCGATTCCCGCTATCTCAAGCGCCTTCGAGTTCGCCACACCCAGATGCCCGGACTGATGGACGATAATAATAGGAATTTCTGCCGAAACTTCGTCCAACTCCTGGCGGGTCGGGTGGCGCACTTCGGCCAATTGTGCGTTGTCATAACCGAAGCCGATGATCATCTTAACCTTGTCGACCGCCTCGGCATTGTCCTCGGCCCACTTGGAGAGCGTGGCCTGAAGGCTTGCGATATCCGTAACGTCGCCATCGGGAGGCGCCAGCAGGTTTGCGGACAACGCCTGCAGGCCAGCCATGACGACGTGGCCATGGCTGTCGACGAAGCCCGGCAACATAGCCCTGCCACCAAGGTCGAATATTTGTGTTTGGTCACCCTTGTGGGCGTTTACATCGCCCATCGCCCCGACCGCAACTATACGACCGTCCTTTACCGCGACGGCTTCTGCCTTCGGTGCAGAATCGTTGATCGTGAGAATGGGGCCGCCAGTATAGATCGTGTCGGCGATGTCCTGGGCGGATACGACACCCGGAACTCCCAGGACGCCCACAAGGGTCCCGACACGCAAGAACTTAGTCAGCATTGGCAAAGCCTCCGATCTTCACAGTGCCCGTGATGTCGACAAGAGTTGTATGTTACGCGGAAAGCAGTGGCTAAACGAGCCGGTGCAAGACAGAGGTCAAAGCTGTGCTGCGGGCAACTCTTTGGTCAGTCCGCTGCTCTCGGTTTGAGCTCAGTCCTGCGAGATCGTTACGCCCCAAGGGGCCGTTCCGGTCGGAATTGACTTAACGACTTTCAGACTCGGAACGTCGATCACCGACACATCGTTGCTGTTTCCGTTCGTTGCGAACAACAGCTTCTGGTCGGGCGTGAAGGCGAGTTGCCAGACGCGTTTTCCGACCAGCAGATAATCCTCGACCTCGTATGTTTTCGCATCAATGACCGCCACGCGGTTCGCCGGCCCCAGCGCCACGAACGCCTTCGTGCCGTCTTTGGTCACGCGCACACCTACGGGCTGGAGGTAAATCTCCTGGACGCCTGGGACGTCGAACTTGATGACTTTGACCACCTCGCGTGTAGCGGTATCGATTACAGAGACCGTACCGGCCACCTCCGAGCTGACCCACAAGTGCTTGCCATCGGCCGTAAATTCGGCGAAACGCGGCCGGGCGCCGACGAGGACATTGTCGGTGATTTCAAAGGTCTCAGTGTCGATGAAATGCGCCATGTTGGTGGTCTCGGATGTCACCACCACCGTCTTGCCGTCGGGACTGATGCCGACGCCCTCGGGCTCTACGCCAACCTGAACCTCCGCCAAAACCTTCGTTGTCTCAAGGTCGACGATCGTCAGCAGGTTATCGTCTTCGTTGGCGATGTAGACGGGGCTACCGGAAGGATGAATGTTCAAAAGCTCGGGGTCGGGGCCGGAGGGAAGGTCGGCCACAATCTCCCTCGAGGCGACGTCGAGCACTTGCACGGTATCGTCGTCGCTCGCGCAAATGAGGACCTGCTTTCCATCCTTGGTCAACATGATGCCGCGCGGCCGTTGCCCGACTGGGATCGTCGTCAGCACTTGCAGCGTCTCGCTGTCGATGACTGTTAGAGAATTGCCCTTCTCGTTGGACACATAGACCGTGTAGGCATCCGCACCTCCCGTACCGTAAAAAAAGAGGGTCGTCACGAGAACGGCTAAAAGTGACAAAGTCTTCACGATGTACTCCCAGGACTTGGTTTTGTACTCAGGATTTGGTCTCTTACTAGAGTTTGCACTTGGTCTCGGGCGCATCGATTCCGAGCGTATCGACGTCTTCGTGCTCATGCAGGAATCCGCGTTGGGGCGACGTTGAGACCGGCAGTTCTGCGCCCGCGATGATGATGGGTTGGCGAAGCTGGCCGTCCCATTTGCGGAATGTCACTTTCTGACCCTTAAAAGCGGCGAGCTCGAAGCTGTCGCCGCGAATGTGGGCGTCGATCGGCCCATAGTCTCCGGACTGGGTGCGCGAGGCTGCTTCGCCGATTGCGCGAACGGCGATCCAGGCTTGATGATCCCGCGGCAGCATGAAGCGGTTCGCGAAGCGCTGGAACCTGTTTTGCATCTGGGTTGCACCCCATTGTTCATGCGCCGGATGCCAACTCATGGCTTTGAGGCCGGCCGTGCCTGCAACGGGGCGTGGGTCCCAGGTGCGAAAGGGAAGATAGGGTCCGAAGACCTCGCGCTGATCCGCGGCGATCAGGACGTCATAGGCTGGTGCGGCTTGGGTAAAGACCGGTAGTTGCTGCTGGATTTGTTGCTGGCCGGTATCGGAGCGCCGCGCGCCGGGTGTCTCTTCATACTCGCGCTCATCAACGATCTTGGCGCCGAAGCGTTTCGCCGCGCGGCGGATCGCATCCCGATAGGCTTGATCTTCCGGAAAGACACCGCTGACTACGAGCCATCGCTGCCACTTTTTCCAAACGAGATATTGGGCAAGAGCGTCGGCAAGCATGGCAATGTCGGGCGCAGTGTGCAGCACGTTTAAACGACAGTATTCTTGCCGGAGCCGAACGTCGTCGGCGCTCACATTGAAGAGCAGCACCTCCTTGCCCTTGACCGCATCGGCGAGCGCCAGCAAGACCGGTGCCGGCGCATCGACCAATACGAACTGATGGCCGCTGTCGACAAGCCTGTTAAGAGCGGCGACGGGATCGCCGCCGACTGGTACGCGTTCAACATCTAGCGTGAACTTCTGGTTTGTGAACATCCCCGTGGTGTTGTTGTCGCGCAGCGCGATCTTTGCGCCAGCGATCCCTAAGTCGTGCGGTTTCACATTCAATCGCGATAGAGGAATGGCGTCGTCAACCTCCTGTTTGAGGTAGCCGATGGAGACCAAAGTGGGCTCTGATTTGGTTGTCGGAGGGGCCGCTAGTGCAGCCGGCGGCAATAAGCCAAGAAAAAGTCCTAGGCAACCGAGCATTCGCAGCCGCGTCCAAAAGGACCTTGGCGGGGCGCTCCCAAGCC